>JAGVUA010000065.1 GCA_019136545.1 Betaproteobacteria bacterium | reverse complement strand
GCTTTCGTTCTCGAAAAGGACAAGCTGCCCCGATACAAATGCTGCTCGGGCGTGTTGTTTGGCCAAACGCAGGAATTGCTGAGACAGTATTTTGGAGTCGAGGCTCCACCAGAGGTTTATTGCGCCAACGATAAATTTATCCGCGCAGCAGATATTCGCGAGTGGAAGCGCGGTATCGGCTATATCCCTTACTGCTGGGAGATTCCAAAAGATGGCCGATCGTTTTCAACGGACTTCGGGAATATCTGGCGTAATTTGTTCGACAAGTGGCTGCTCGACATATCTGGAGCAGAATACTTGGAGGGAGCGCGAGTTAACGGATTTGAGGTGCGCGAGGACCATATTGAAGTACGTGTGGTGGATACGGATGGCGATGACGCGACTTCATACCGTTGTCAGTATCTTGTTGGCGCAGATGGAGGCAACTCCATAGTTCGACGCGGCCTGAAGGTTGCATCAGATAGGCGACTCCCGAGTATCGCGAGCGTCGGTATTTTGCAGAGTTACTTCAAACTTAAATCCCTGGGGAGGTTAAGACAAGGGGCTTGGACTGTTTTTTTTGAGCCGGACATCGGTGAAATGCTGTCCTGCGTGCATCAAAAAGATGACTATTTGTTGCTTTGCGTCGGTGGCATCAAGGGGCGGAAACTTAGGGACTCCGTAGCGAAGTTCCGGAAGATGCTGGCCGACGATTTTGATGTTGAACTTGGAGAATGGTGGCGCGACGAGGCCTGTCAGATGGCGCTTGCGCCGCCGTATCTCGGCACAGCGAGAATACTCTTGACGGGTGAAGCGGCCGGCTTTATCTATCTGAATGGGGAGGGAATAAGCGCCGCCATCGATAGTGGTTATCGTTCAGGCAGGGCGATAGGGCGGGCGCTACGTGAGGGCGGTGATGCCGTCAAAATGTATGAAGAGAGTAGCGTGGACATCATCGAACACATGAAGAAGTGTCACGCGCAGATCCACTTTCTGTCGGTCTGAGATGCCGCCTGCGGCAAGCTAGTTTGGTGAAGCTTGCATCCACAGCGAAAAGTGGCAGTGGGAGTGCCATCAGAGATTTCTTTCCGAGACGACACCGTGCCTGGAGGGAGGCGCTGATACTTGGCTAGGGCTGCCGCGATCCGTCGATCCGGGTTAAAAATGGATATGCTTCGCGCTGTGTCTATCGCTTGAAAGATGGCAATGCGGTTAAAGGTGGTGGCAAGAAAAAGTGGGCTTCACGGCATGGGATTGTTTGCTGCGCGCGACTTGACAGCCGGCGAGCGGCTGATCGAATACAAGGGCAGGCGATACGGCAAGGGCAAGTTGCCGGATATGGGTGACGACGGCGTTACCAAGTTCCTGCGCCTGTCCGACGGTACGGGAATCGACGGCTCGGGTTGGGCGGCGCTGGCCAATCACGGTTGCGATCCTAACTGTGAGCTTAGGGAAGACGAGGAGAGTCGTCTGCCGAAGGCATGGCTATACGCGTTGAAAGATGTGGCGAAGGGGGAAGAACTGGTGTGGGACTACCGCCTGGACGTGGCGTCCCGCACGGAGGCATATGCGGATTGGGCTTGCGCCTGTGGCTCCGAGGAATGCCGAGGCACCATGGCGGATACCGAGCCGTTCAAGGATACCTAGCGAGACTTTTCCCGTCGCTGTCGGATGGCGCGATAACCCGGCCGGCCTGATATTTCCCGACAAGGCTTTCGCTGGGCCACCCTTGTCCAGACACGCGGCGCCCAAAAAATGCGACAGCGCGCCGGCGAAGGGTGCCATCGTTCCTCCGAGCTAAGTGCTGTTATTTCTTGGCGACAGCCTCGAGCTTGTCGGCCTTGATGACTTGTCCGTCAAGGCCGGCTTGTCCGGCCGAACCGCCGTACGCCACCGACATCAACTGCGTGTAGTAGACCACCGGCATGGAAAACTTGGTGCCATGTTTTTTGTTGATCTCGGACTGGTAAATCTCGACGTTGGCCTGGCAGAGCTGGCAGGGCGTAACGATCATGTCGGCGCCATTGTCGTAGGCGGATTCGACGATATCGCGGATCTGCTTCTGCGATTTGTCCGGTTCCGAGAAGGCCAGCGCACCGCCGCAGCAGGCGACTTTCTGCTCATACCTGACTGCTTCGGCGCCGACGGTTTCGATCATCTTGTCGAGGTACTTCGGATTCTCGAATGATTCGCCGGCGATGCCGAAGGGCCGATTGGTCTGGCAGCCGACGTAACCGGCGATCTTCAGGCCTTCGAGCGGTTTGACGACCGGTGCCTTCAGCGCTTCCCAGCCGAGATCTTCGATGAGCACCTCGGTCATGTGGCGAGCCTTGACGGTGTTGTTCAGCTTCAGGCCGGCTTCCTTGAGCGCTTCGTTGGTTTCGGCCAGTAGGCTGGCATGCTCGGCCAGACGTTCGTGCGTCTCGCGGGTGGCCAGCCAGCAGGCCGGGCAGCCGGACACCATGTCCTGTCCCGGCAGTTCCTTTTCGGCGAGGGCCAGATTGCGGGCATTGATGACCAAGCGCGGCAGTTCGCCGCCCTCGCCGTAGCCGATCGAGGCACCGCAGCAGTTCCAGTCGGGAATCTCGTTCAACTGGATGCCGAGCTTGTCGACTACGACGTCCAGCGAGGTGAGGAAGTTCGATGCCGTGGCGCCTTTTTGCGAAGAACAGCCCGGATAGAACGCATATTGTTTCTTGACCATGTGGGGGAGTCCTCTGTCGGGCGGCTAGGCGAGACCACGGCGGCGGTCTTCGATTTCGCGCGCCTTGGCGATCATTTTCTTGATGCCGCTGATGTCCTTGCACTTGTGGCCGCCGATGATTTCCATCGGGTTGAGGCGTTTGGCCTTGAGCAGGCCCAAGCCGGTCGCCTGCATGGCCATGGCGTTCTTGACGCCCTGGCCGAAACCGTCCTTGAAGTACATGGCCAGCGAGAACTTCAGTTCGTTTACGCGTCCGGTCTTCGCCAGGTTGTCCCAGAACAGCTTGGCGATGTCGCGCGTCGGCTGGCCCTTGGGCGCCAGGTCGAGGCGATGGGCGTAGTTGGCTAGGCCATGCATGATGTGCGTGATCGGCAGCTTGCGCGGGCAACGGACGATGCAGTTGTAGCAGGATGTGCACATCCACATCGAATCGGAACCCAGCACTTCCTCGCGCTTGCCGGCGCGGATCATCATGAAGAGCTTCTGCGGTGAATGTTCCCAGTGCGGACCGAGAGGGCAGGAGCCGGCGCAGACGCCGCACTGCATGCACATCTTGACCCAGTGACCGTCCTCGACATTGGCCTCGACTTCCTTGAGGAAGTTGTTCTTGTACTTGGCGAGAGCGTTTTGATTTGCGGTAGTCATCGTCATGCGCTCCTTGCTAGCCGAAACCCTTCATCGGCGACAGGCCTATTTCGTTGATCTGGGCGACGTATTCGTCGATCAGGCGCGCGACCCGGGCGTTGTCGGTGATCGCCACCTCCTGCGTCTGCACGCGCTCGGGCTCGAGACCGAGCTGTTTGAGGGTGTCGCCGATCTTGCTCATCCGATAGTGGGCCATCTCCGAGCCCTTGACGAAGTGGCACTGGTAATCGTCGCCCTTCTTGCAACCCATCATCATCACGCCGTCGTAGCCGGAGTTGAGCGCGTCGGTGATCCAGATGGTGTTCACCGAACCCAGGCAGCGCACCGGAATGGCGCGCACATAGGCCGAGTAGGTGATGCGCTGGATGCCGGCCATGTCGAGCGCCGGGTAAGCGTCGTTCTCGCAGGCAAGGATCAGGATGCGCGGTTTTTCCTCGAACTCGTCGGGGATGTTGACCGCCTTGATCTGGCTGCCCACGGTGTCGCAGGAATAGTTTTCGAACGAAATGACGCGCACCGGGCAAGCGCCCATGCAGGTGCCGCAGCGACGGCAGCGTTCCTCGTTGAACAGCGGAAAGCGTTTCTCGTCTTCGTCGATGGCGCCGAACGGGCATTCCACGGTGCAGCGCTTGCACTGCGTGCAGCCTTCCAGGCGGGCTTTCGGAAACGACAGATCCCAGGCGCGCGGATGCGCGGCGCGCCCCCTCGCGGCATTCTCGACTGCCTGGATCGCCTTCAGCGCAGCGCCGGTAGCATCTTCCTGCGCCTGCAGCATGTCCATCGGTCGGCGCACGGGACCGGCGGCGTAAATACCGGTTCGGCGGGTTTCATACGGGAAGCAGATGAAGTGCGAATCCGCAAATCCATACTTGAATTGCGGCACGTCCGGACCCTGGCGATAGGTCAGGTTGAGCACCGAGGTCTTTTGCAATTCGATCTTCTTCGCCTTGGCCGTCTCGTCGCCGCTTTCGGCGGCCGTGACCGTGGCGGTCCAGTCATCGAGATTTACACCGGCACTGGGCACCTGGCCGGTGGCGAGGACCACGAGGTCGGCTTCCGCCGACGTGTCTTCGTCGAGAATAAGATCACGAAACTCGACTTTGCAATTGTCCCCGCCGGTGACCCTGCCGGCCTTGCCTTTGGTGAAAATCACGCCCTTTTGCTGGGCGCTGCGATAGAAATCCTCGCCCATGCCCGGCACGCGCAGGTCCTGGTAGATGACGACGGTATCGACGTCGGGATTCTGGTCCTTGAAGTACATCGCCTGCTTGATGCTGGTGGCGCAGCAATGTCCGGAACAGTAGGGCAGATGGACGCCGGAGGCATCGCGCTGGCCGGCACACTGGACGAAGACGACGCTCTTGACCTCCTTGCCGTCGGCGCGCTTGATGGCGCCGCCGTTAGCGGCCTTGGCCATTGCTTCGAGGCCGGCCTGGTCGACCACGTTGGCCTGGCCGCCGCCCAGTTCGGGCAGTTTGGCAATGTCGTAAGTGGTGAAGCCCGTCGCCTGGACGATGGCACCGACCAGTTCCTCGGCGACGGCGCCCGACTCCTGGGCGATCTTGGCATTGAAGCGGCCGGGTGCGCCAGCAGTCTCGGCGAGCGTCGAATTCAGATGCACCTTGATGAGAGGATGATGGGAGACCCTGGCGGTCATGTTCGCGGCGCCGGTCGGCTGGGGCTCCGCGTACGGACCGCTGAAGGGCACGCGCTTCAACAGCTTGTTGGCGAAGCCGCCCAACTCGCCGGATTTTTCGACGACGACGGTTTCGTAGCCGGCATCGGCCGCGGCCAGCGCCGCCGTCATGCCGGACATGCCGCCGCCGACGACCAGGATGCGTTTGCTCGACGATTCCTTGAGGTTGCCGCCGGGCAGCGTCATCTTTTTCACTTCGGCACAGCCCATGCGCACGTAGTCTTCGGCCATTTCCTGGCGGACCTCGTCGTGGTCGGCGCCTTCGGCGATCACCCAGAGCACGCCCTCGCGCAGGTTGGCGCGGGAGACGGCGACGGTCGGGAAGCTGAAGGCTTCAGCCTTGGCGCGACGCGAGCACGCGGCGATGCACAGATGGGTGACGCCTTCGTTGGCGATGTCGTCCTTGATCAGCTGCACGCCTTCAGCGTTGCAGAGGAAAGGGTGGTTCTTCACGATCGCCATCTTGCCTTCCTTCTGGGCGATCTTTTCCAGCGCACCGACGTTCAGCACGTCGCCGATGCCGCAACCCGAGCAGATGTAGGCAGCGAATTTGTTATCGGCCATTACGCGGCCTCCGTCGAAGCAGTCTTGTGAATCACCTGGATGGCCTTGAGCGAGGCGGCGGTGGCGCTTTGCACCGCGCGGTTCACATCCAACGGGCTCGATGCGGCGCCGGCGCCGAACATGCCGCCATCCTTGGAGCCTTCGATGAAATTCGAGGAATCCTGAATGATGTCGGCGGGCAGCCCCCCTTGTTCCCTGAGGCCCGTGACTTCCGGCTCCATGCCGACCGCCAGCACGACGAGATCGTGTTCGACAGCGTAGCGGTGGTAGCCCTCGGTGTCGACGCCGTGCAGAACGGGGTTGCCGTTGTCCTTGTTCTCGGCGATGCGCGCGACCTTCGACTTGACGAAGCTGACCGTCGCATCCTTCTGCACGTTCTGGTAAAAGTCCTCGAAGCGGTCGATGGCGCGGATGTCGATGTAATACACGGTCGACTTGCCGCCGTCACCGCAGGCCTCGCGCACGTACTGCGTCTGCTTCAGCGTTGCCATGCAGCAGATGCGCGAGCAGTGGCGCAGGTAGTTCTCGTCGCGCGAGCCGGCGCACTGGATGAAAGCGATGTTCTTGGCTTCCTTGCCATCCGACGGGCGCAGCAGCTTGCCGCCGGTCGGGCCGTGCGGATCGGCCAGGCGCTCGAATTCGACGCTGGTGATCACGTTGGCGTAACGGTCGTAGCCGTAGGGTTGGATCCGATTGGCATCGAACGGTCGCCAGCCCGTGGCCCAGATCACGGCGCCGACGTTGAGCTGTACCGTCTCTTCCTTCATGCCGAGGTCGACGGCGCCGTACTTGCAAGCAGCCTTGGCGGCTTCGCCTTCAGCGGTGCCGACGATGGAGGGATCGATCACGTAACGCTGCGGGTAGGCCATCGCGTGCGGCAGATAAGCCGCCTTGACCTTGGCCAGGCCGTAATTGAAGGCGTCGGCGACTTCGGATTGGACCGCCTTGGCGCATTCGCCGCAGGCAGTGCAGCTTTCGTTGACGAAACGCGGCGAGACCTTCAGCGTGACGGCATAGTCGCCGCGCGAACCGGCGACGGCGGTGACCTCGGTCATCGTCATCACCTTCACGTTCGGGTTGCCCTTGATGCGCTTGAGGTTGATTTCCAGCCCGCAGGTCGGATGGCACATCTTGGGGAAGTACCGGTACAACTGGGCGGTGCGGCCGCCGAGCGCCGGAGTTTTCTCGACCAGAATAACCTGCTTGCCGCATTCGGCGGCTTCGAGCGCGGCGGTCAAGCCGCTGATGCCGCCGCCCACGACCAGGATCGTCTGGTTGGTTGCGATTGGAGCCGTCACGTCTAGTCTCCGGTGAATGAGATTCGGAAGAACGGCGTCGATTCTACCGTGGTGCAGTCAACGCCCGGCTCGTGAAAAGCCACGCTGTCCGGAAAAATGTTTCTATCCGGAAATAGAACGACAGAATACCGTGCGGCGTTACGCGGGCGTCGGCTTCACGTCGAAAGTCAGTGATGACAGATCGCCGAATATCCAGGTGGCGGACGGCGCGCCGAGCCCGGCGACCGTGCCGGGATTGACGAGCCAGGTGTGGCTGCCCTTGACGTTGATCTGCCGGCGTATTTCCGGCTCGTGGCTGTGGCCGCAGCAGACGACGTCGTAGTCGCCGGTGCAGGCCATGGCGTGGGCATAGTGCGGATAATGCGTGATGAAGATGCGCCGTTCGCCGAGGACGATGCTGCCGTCGTGGCCATGGTAGTGGAGCAAGTCGTTCGATTCCCACGCGAGGCGCGAGATCGCCACCGGATCGCCCAGGTTGTTGCCATGTACCGCATGAATGGGCAAGCCGAGCTTGATGGAAGCTTTCAGCGTGTTGCCGCCGATGATGTCGCCGCAATGGATGACGGCCTCGGCGCCCTCGGCCTTGGCGGCTTCGATGGCGCGGGCCAGCATCGGGCCGCGATCATGGCTGTCGGAAACGATGCAAATCTTCATGTGCGAGCGTAGCGAGGTTGCGGGCTCCTCCCCGCGAGGCGGCGGAAGCGGGAATTCGCGGCGTATTGCTCGGCGCCGCTGGAGCCGGCGGGCTGTGCAACGCCAGCCGTGGGCGGTCGGGAGGGGCGGGCAACTGGTTTCATCAGATCACCAGGGGGCCATCGTAATTTTCACCTTCGATGTCCAGGCGCGTCATTCCCGAGCGGATGCCCTTCATCTGCTGTTCATGATCGGCCTGCACCTGGAGCAGCGTGACCACGCAATCGCCGAGGTTGTCGAAGCTCTCCTTGCCGGTGCCGTACTGGGTGGCGTCGTTGTAGAAAAATTGCGCCTTGAAGCGCGCGTCGCCGAGCTTGAAGACGACGAAATGCGCGCCGCGCTCCTCCCAATGGACGACCGGACAGGTGTCGAGAACGTCGCTGTCCGGGCGAAGCTGAATCTCGGCATCGCCGGTCTGCAAGGCCACCATGCGGTCATAGCGTTCGAAGAGCGTTTGGCCGATCAGCTTCAGTTCGCTGTCGGAGAAGTCGGGGTGGATGTCTGGCATGGCTTATTCGCGAATAAAAGTTTTCGGCTGTTGATCCTGCTTCATCCCTGCGAGAATATCGCAAATTCCTAATTTACAAAAAATTGCCCATGCCCGCGGTCGAGGAGATCAAGAAGACGACGTGCTACATGTGCGCTTGCCGCTGCGGCATCCGCGTGCATCTGCGCGACGGCGAGGTGCGCTACATCGACGGCAACCCGGACCATCCGCTCAACAAGGGCGTGATCTGCGCCAAGGGCAGCTCGGGCATCATGAAGCAGTACTCGCCCGCGCGCCTGACCAAACCGCTGCGCCGCAAGGCCGACGCTGAGCGCGGTGCCGGCCAGTTCGAGCCGATTAGCTGGGAAGAGGCGTTCTCGACGCTGGCCGAGCGGCTCGGCAGGATCCGCGCGACTGATCCGAAGAAGTTCGCGCTGTTCACCGGTCGCGACCAGATGCAGGCGCTGACCGGCCTGTTCGCCCGCCAGTTCGGTACGCCCAACTACGCGGCGCACGGCGGTTTCTGTTCGGTGAACATGGCCGCCGGCATGATCTACACCATCGGTGGTTCGTTCTGGGAATTCGGCGGCCCGGACCTCGATCGCGCCAAGCTGTTCGTGATGATCGGTACCGCCGAGGATCATCATTCCAACCCGCTCAAGATGGCCATCGCCAAGTTCAAGCGCGACGGCGGCCGCTTCGTCTCCATCAATCCCGTGCGCACCGGCTACTCGGCGATCGCCGACGAATGGGTGCCGATCCGACCGGGTACCGACGGCGCGCTGCTGCTGGCCTTCCTGCACGAGATCATCGCCAAGGGCCTCTACGACCGCGACTTCCTCGTCAGGTACACCAATGCCGGTCAGCTCGTGAATGCCGACGAGAAGAGCGACGAGTTCGGCATGTTCCTGCGCACCGAGGTGCCCGAGGAAGAGGCTTGCTACGATCCGCAGGACAAGCTCTGGTGGGACCGCAACACCAACACGTCGGTGGTGACGCACAAACCGGGCGCCGATCCCTTTCTGTTGGGCAAATTCGACCTTCATGGCGTGCCGGTGAAGCCGTCGTTCCAGTTGCTGAAGGAACGCGTCGCGCAATACTCGCCGGAATGGGCCGAGGGCGTCACCGGCGTGCCGGCCGACACGATCCGCCGGCTGGCGTATGAAATGGGCGTCACGGCGCGCGACCAGCGCATCGAACTGCCGATCGCCTGGACCGACTCCTGGGGCAACGAGCACGACACCGTCACCGGCAATCCCGTTGCCTTCCACGCCATGCGCGGCCTGGCGGCACACTCGAACGGCTTCCAGACCATCCGCGCGCTGGGCATCCTGATGTCGCTGCTCGGCACCATCGACCGCCCCGGCGGCTTCCGCCACAAGGCGCCGTTTCCGCGGCCGATTCCGCCCTGCGCGCGTCCGCCCAACCACCCGCAGGCGGTGCAGCCGAACCGGCCGCTCGACGGCATGGCGCTCGGCTGGCCCGCCGATCCCGACGATTTGTTCGTCGACGAGAACGGCGGCCCGGTGCGGCTCGACAAGGGCTTCTCGTGGGAGTATCCGCTGTCGGTGCACGGCCTGATGCACAACGCCATCACCAACGCCTGGCGCGGCGATCCGTACCGCATCGACACGCTGCTGATCTTCATGGCCAACATGGCCTGGAACTCGACCATGAACACGGTCGAAGTCCGGAAAATGTTGAACGACAAGGATGAGCAAGGCGAATACAAGATTCCCTTCATCGTCGTCGCCGATGCCTTCCAGTCCGAGATGACGGCCTTCGCCGACCTGATCCTGCCCGACACGACCTACCTCGAGCGTCACGACGTCATGTCCATTCTCGACCGGCCGATCTCGGAATTCGACGGCCCGGTGGATTCCGTGCGCATTCCCGTGGTGCCGCCGACCGGCGAGTGCAAACCCTTCCAGGAAGTGCTGATCGAGCTCGGCTCGCGCCTCAAGCTGCCGGCCTTCGTTACCAAGGAGGGTCAGCGCAAATACCGCGACTACCCGGACTTCATTGTCAACTACGAGACCGAGCCCGGCTCCGGCATCGGCTTCCTGTCCGGCTGGCGCGGCAAGGGCGGCGAGAAGCATTTGCGCGGCGAACCGAACCCGGCCCAGTGGGAGATGTACGCCAAGAACGATTGCGTTTTCCACTACGAATTGCCCAAGAGCTACCAGTACATGCGCAACTGGAACAAGGGTTATCTCGAATGGTCGCAGCGCAACCGCATCACGCGCTATGCCGAACCCATCCTGATCCATCTCTATTCCGAGGTGCTGCAGAAATTCCGCACCGCGGCGCAGGGCAAGGGCTACACCCGCAAGCCGCCGGCGCATCTGGCCAAACGCGTCGAGACCTATTTCGACCCGCTGCCCTTCTACTACGACACGCTGGAGGGGCAGGCGACCGACAAACATAAATATCCGCTCGCCGCGATCACCCAGCGGCCGATGGCGATGTACCACTCCTGGGATTCGCAGAATGCCTGGCTGCGGCAGATCCACGCCCACAACCTGCTCTACGTGAACACGCACACGGCGCGCGTCAATGGCATCGAGGACGGCGACTGGATCTGGGTCGAGTCGCAGTGGGGCAAAGTGAAGTGCATGGCCAAGCATTCGGAGGCCGTCGAGCCGGGCACGGTGTGGACCTGGAACGCCATCGGCAAGGCGGCCGGCGCCTGGAACCTGGCGCCCGACGCCAACGAGTCGCAACTCGGCTTCCTGCTCAATCACCTGATCTCGGAAGAACTGCCGACCAGCGACCAGGGCGGCGACCGACGCGTTTCCAACTCCGATCCGATCACCGGCCAGGCGGCGTGGTTCGACGTGCGCGTGAGGATTTCGAAAGTCAGTGATGGCGACACGCCGCCCGAAGCACAACGGACGGAGCCGCAGTTCGAGCCGCTCAAGCCTTACCCCGGACAAGCGCAGCGCAAGTCAGTGTGGAATTTCTTTGCAGGAGCCAAGAAATGACGCAGTTGGCTCTCGTGATCGACCTCAACGTCTGCGTCGGCTGCCATGCTTGCGTCACCAACTGCAAGGAGTGGAATACTTCCGGCCCGGCCGGCCCGATGGTGGACCAGAACCCTTACGACAAGAATCCGACCGGTACTTTCTTCAACCGCGTGCAGACTTTCGAAGTCGGCGAGTTCCCCAACACCGAGACGGTGCATTTTCCGAAGTCCTGTCTGCACTGCGAAGACCCGCCCTGCGTGCCGGTCTGCCCGACCGGCGCCTCGTACAAGCGCAAGGAGGACGGCATCGTTCTCGTCGATTACGACAAGTGCATTGGCTGCAAGTACTGCTCCTGGGCCTGCCCCTACGGCGCGCGCGAGTTCGACGAAGCGCAGAAGATCATGAAGAAGTGCACGCTCTGCGTCGACCGCATCTACGATAAAAGCATGACCGAAGAAGAGCGCCGGCCCGCCTGCGTGCGCGCCTGTCCGACCAGCGCGCGGCTGTTCGGCGACATCCACGATCCCGAGTCGGAAGTGAGCCGCGCCATCCGCGAGGCCGGCGGCTACCCGTTGATGCCCGAATGGGGCACCAGCCCGGCCAACCACTACCTGCCGCGGCGCAAGATCAAGCTGCGCATCCGCCACGACGAGATCGAGCGCGCCGACAATCCGCTCAAGATCGACGGCCTGCTGCCCAAGCCCGACAAGGCCGAGCCCGCGCTCGACGATGTCACGAGTTGGTAGCCACGCATGAAACCGGCATTCTCCGTCATTTTTCTGACCACCCTGATCGGTGCCGGCCAGGGCCTGTTCCTGGCATTGTTTACGGCCGAGTCCTATGCGGCCTTCGGCCTGCTGTCGCCTCAGCCGACAAGCTTTTACGCGCTGGGCAGCGCCTGTGCGCTGCTGTTTCTCGCCGGCGGTCTGGTCGCTTCCTTCTTTCATCTGGGCCGGCCCGAGCGTGCCTGGCGGGCGGCGGCGCAATGGCGCACCTCGTGGCTGTCGCGAGAAGTCATCGTGCTGCCGGCATTCATGGGAACCGTGTTCCTGTACGGCGCGGCCCATGGCTTGGGCGTCAATCCCGCGTTGGCCAGGCTTCCGAGCGGCGCACCGATCAACCTCACCGCCGTGCTCGGCGCCGCGGGTACCTTGCTGGCCTTTGCGCTCTATGTCTGCACCGGCATGGTGTATGCATGCTTGCGGTTCCTGAGGGAATGGCATACGCCTTTGACGGTGATCAATTACATCCTGCTGGGGGGTGCGTCAGGATTCGCGTTTGCCGCGCTGTTCTCGGCGTGGGCCTTGCCGGGGTTGACGCGTTTCTACGCCGGGTGGGCCTTGGCTATTGCGTTCATCGCCATGGTCGGTCGCGTTGCTGCGCTTGTGCGGAATGCTCGGCTGAAGCCGAAATCGACCTTGCAATCGGCGCTGGGCATCAAGCATCCGCGCATCGTGCAGAAAGCTCAGGGTGCGATGGGCGGCTCGTTCAATACCCGTGAGTTTTTTCACGGCCAGCCGGACGCGCTGTTGAGTATGGTGAAGTGGTTTTTCCTGGCGTTCGCGTTTATCGTGCCAATGGCCTTGCTGAGCGTGGCAACGGTTTCCGAGGCGCCGGCGCCAAGCTTGACCGCCGCGTTCATTATCCAATTCGCGGGGCTGCTCGCCGAGCGTTGGTTCTTCTTCGCCCAGGCCAGCCATCCGCAGAACTTGTACTATCAGTCGGTAGCCTGATATGCCTACTGGAAAGTTGTTGATATTGCCGAGCAAGCCGATGTGGGAATATCATTTTCCGCATCAGGCGAGATCGTGAATCTCCATCCACCAACCATAACCAACGAGGAAACGCCATGAATTTTGACAAGGAACTCGATGCCCGCGGCCTGAACTGTCCGTTGCCCATCCTGCGCGCCAAGAAGGCGCTGGCCGAGATGACTTCCGGCCAAGTGCTTCGCATCATCGCCACCGACCCCGGTTCGGTGAAGGATTTTCAGGCGTTTGCCAAGCAGACCGGCAACGAGCTGCTGTCGTCGGCGGAGAACAACAAGGAATTCGAGTTTTACATCAAGCGCAAGTAAGCTTCTTGCCGGATGCCGGGAGGGCGCCTGGGGCGCCCTTCGTCTTTTCGACGTCGAGAGACGTGTTGCCTTGAAATTATGCGGCCATAAGAACAAACTGTTCGACACGGAGCTGCAATATAACCATAGTGCCATATGGTAATAAATAGTTAGTCTTGGCCTGCCCGACGGTCGAGAACTTACAAGGAGGAATCATGGGCGCCACTCCCGAAATTGCCGTTATCGATGACTTGATTCGTCAGCGTCTCGACGAACTGCTGCCCGCCAAGATCGAAGCAAAGTTGAAGGAGATTCAGGAGAGCAAGACGCCGTCGATGGCGATCATTGCCACCAAGGGGACGCTGGACTGGGCCTATCCGCCCTTTATCCTCGCTTCGACCGCCGCTGCGCTCGGCTGGGACGTGACGATCTTTTTCACCTTCTATGGCCTGAACCTGGTCAAGAAGGACGTCTCGGACCTCAAGGTCAGCCCGCTGGGCAATCCCGGCATGCCGATGAAAATGCCTTTCGGCCCGGACTGGTTCAAGGGCATCAACTGGAATATCCCGAACATCGTCCAGGCCGGCATTCCCGGGTTTGAAACGGTCGCCACCTCCCTGATGCAGCAGACCATCAAGAACAACGGCGTGGCCAGCATTGCCGAACTGCGCGAGCTATCCCGGGAGGCCGGCGTCAAGTTCGTCGTTTGCCAGATGACCGTCGAGTTGTTCGGCTTCAGTCACGACGATTTCGTCGATGACATGGACTACGTGGGGGCTGCGTCGTTCCTGCCGGTGGCTCAGACTTCCGATGTTTGCTTGTTTATCTAATCACTTGAGTGACGCACTTCCGCCAACCGACTCCTAGGGGACAACATGAAAATCGGAAAACTCGTATCGATACTTGCATTAGCCGGGATAGCGACGCCGGTGTTGGCGACCAATGGCTATCTCCAGCATGGCTATGGCGTGAAATCTCAGGGGATGGCCGGGGTGGGCATCGCGATGCCCCAGGATTCCTTGGCGGCGGCCACCAATCCGGCTGGCATGGTCATGGTCGGTGATCGCATGGATATCGGCCTGATCTGGTTCCGGCCAAATCGCAGCGCGAAACTCGAGACCGGCTACCCGCCGATCAATGGCAGCTATAGCGGCAACGACACCGAGAACTTCTTCATCCCCGAGTTCGGCTACAACAGGATGATCAGCCCGACGATGTCGGTGGGTGTTTCGGTTTACGGCAATGGCGGCATGAATACCGACTACAAGAAAGGGATTCCGCTGTTTGGCACTTCCAGGGCCGGCGTGGATCTTTCGCAGTTGTTCATTGCGCCGACTTTCGCGATACAAGTGGCTCCCGGTCAAGCATTGGGGATCTCGTTGAACCTGGCTTACCAGCGTTTCGAGGCCAAGGGCTTGCAGAACTTCGCCGGACCGTGCCCGAGCTGTTTCTCGTCGTCGCCGGGCAACGTGACCAACCGCGGCAATGACAGTTCCACGGGCTGGGGCGTCAAGGTGGGCTACACGGGGAAAATTACCGATGCCGTGACCATCGGCGCCACCTACCAGTCGAAAACGCACATGGGCGAGTTCGACAAGTACAAGGGGTTATTCGCCGGCAAGGGCGATTTCGATATTCCCGAAACCTACGGCATCGGCGTGGCGTTCAAGGCCATGCCGGCGTTGACGGTCGCCTTCGACGTGCAAAGGATCAACTACAGCGACGTCGACTCGGTCGGCAACAAGGTCGACTGCCTGTTTGCCGGCATGTGCCAGGTGGGCAGTTCCAACGGTGCCGGCTTTGGTTGGCGCGACATGACAGCTTACAAGCTAGGGGTGAGCTACGATTATTCGAAGACGCTGACGCTGCGTGGCGGCCTCAGCACCGCCCGTCAACCGATTCGATCGAGCCAGACGCTGTTCAACATCCTTGCACCCGCTACCGTGGAAACGCATCTGACGTTTGGCGCGACATGGGCGCTGTCGAACAAGTCCGAGCTTAGCCTGAGCTATATGCATGCCTTCGAGAAGACGGTTCATGGCGCCAATTCCATTCCCGCGGGAGGAGGCTTTCCCGGCGGCAACGTGAATCTGCGCATGTACGAGGATTCGCTCGGCATCGCCTACGGCCTCAGGTTCTGATCCGATCCGAAAGGTATATCGACTTCAAGCCGGCTGCTCCAGCCGGCTTTTTCATTCCTGGTGCGCCGACCGACCCAGGCGAGGAGGAACCGAAATGATGAAATGGATTTTCGGCTTGGCATGCGCCCTGATGTCGTGGTGCGCCCTGGCATTGCAGCCTTATGTGTACGGCACCAAAGTGACGGGCGGTGACCTGGCCGCCGCGGTTGCCGCGGTCGAGCAAAAGCTCGACGGCGCCGGCTTCACCGTGATCGGGCGCCACATGCCCAAAGGCTTGCCGAAGCAGGCGACCGTGGTGGTTACCGAGCCCGGGTTGACGGAAGCGGCCAAAGCCATCGGCGGAACCGCCGTCGCGGCGATTCCGATCCGGATCGGCGTCAAGGCCGACGGTACGGTGTCCTATGTCAATCTCGAGTACTGGCAGCGCGCTTACCTGCGCAAGGACTATGGCAAGGCGGAAGCGGCGGTCAGGGCGGCGGCCGGCAAGCTGGAGCAGGCGCTCGGAACGGGCGCGGCGTTCGGCGGCGACGTTCCGGCCGACGATCTGGCCAAATACCGCTACATGGTCATGATGGAGCGCTTCGACAGCGACAAGACCACGCTGACCGAACATAAGAGCTTCGATGAGGCGGTGAAGATCGTGCGCGACAATCTGGCCAGGGGTGTCAAGGGAACCGGCAAGGTTTACGAGTTCGTTGCCGCCGACAAGAAACTGGCCGTCTTCGGCGTGTCCTTGAACGATCCCGAGCTTGGCGAAGGCTGGTGGGCCAACAAGATCGGGCCCGACCATGTCGCGGCATTGCCGTGGGAAATATTCGTCGTCAACGGCAAGGTCATGGCCTTGTTCGGCCGCTATCGGACGGCATTGGCATGGCCGTCATTGGGCATGGGGCAGTTCATGACCATCGCCAACCATCCGGATACCACCAAGGAAATGCTGGACGCCGTCGCCGGCGTCCAGTAGCGGTCTGCGCGTGCCGCTAACCGAGGCGCGCCAGTTGGGCGGCGAGTTTTGCGTGCAGGTCGACGAAGCTCGCCAGCCGTTCCTTCTCTTGGCCGACCACGGCCGCCGGGGCACGCTCGACGAAACTGGGCGTGGCCAGCTTTTTTTCCGCCTTGGCGATTTCGCCTTCGATGCGCGCGAGTTCCTTACCCACCCGCTCTTTCTCGGCGGCGACGTCGATCTCGATCTTCAGCATCAAACGGAAACCGCCGACGATTTGCACCGGCGCTTCCGATGCCGGCAGGTTTTCACCGGCGGCAGTGACTTCCGATAACTTCGCCAGCGCTGCGAGGTAGGGTGCGTAAGCCTCGACGGCGGCCTGGTCGCCGGCGGCGACCAGCGGCACTTTCTGCGCGGGCGAAATGTTCATCTCGCCGCGCAGGCTGCGGCAGGCGTTGATCATGGCCTTGAGCGTCGCCATCCATTGTTCGGC
Organism: Betaproteobacteria bacterium; assembly: GCA_019136545.1. Lineage (GTDB taxonomy): Bacteria > Pseudomonadota > Gammaproteobacteria > Burkholderiales > Rhodocyclaceae > Fen-999. The sequence goes on along the minus strand of JAGVUA010000065.1, from coordinate 68,631 downwards.
CTTCTCGTCGCAGCGCGAAAGATCGGCGATCGGATAGGGCTGCAGCATCACCGTGCTCGGCGTGTCGCCACGGCTGACTTTCCCCGCGATGGGCGCCACGGTCTGCCAGAGCGCTTCCGTGATGAAGGGGATGAGCGGATGGGCCAGACGCAGGATCGTCTCCAGCACGCGCACCAGGGTGCGGCGCGTGGCGCGCTGTTCGGCTTCCGTGCCCCTCTGCATCTGCACTTTGGCCAGTTCCACGTACCAGTCGCAATACTGGTCCCAGACGAACTCGTAAATGGCCTTGGCCAGCAGGTCGAAGCGATAGTCGGCAAAATGCTTGGCTACTTCGGCTTCCAGTTTCTGCAGCTGACTGACGATCCAGCGGTCTGCCGGCGAGAACGAGAGGTAGTCGGCGTTGCAGGCCGCGGAACCGCGCTCGGCCAGCCCGCAGTCCTTGCCTTCGCAGTTCATCAGCACGAAGCGGGTGGCGTTCCACAGCTTGTTGCAGAAATTGCGGTAGCCCTCGCAGCGCTGCATGTCGAACTTGATGTCGCGACCGGGCGAGGCGAGCGAGGCGAAAGTGAAGCGCAGCGCGTCGGTACCGAAGCCGGGAATGCCGTTCGGGTATTCCTTGCGCGTCCGCTTCTCGATCTGCTCGGCCTGTTTCGGGTTCATCAGGCCGGTGGTGCGCTTTTTCACCAGATCGTCGAGCGTGATGCCGTCGATCAGGTCGATCGGGTCGAGCACGTTGCCCTTGGACTTGCTCATTTTCTGGCCTTCGGCATCGCGGATCAGTCCGTGCACGTACACGTCGCGGAACGGAATTTTCCCCGTGATGTGCTTGGTCATCATGACCATGCGCGCCACCCAGAAGAAGATGATGTCGAAGCCGGTGACCAGGACGGAAGAGGGCAGGTACAGATCGAGCGCGGCATTCGATTTCGCCGGCCACTCGGGCGTCCAGTCCAGCGTCGAGAACGGCCACAGCGCCGAGGAGTACCAGGTGTCGAGCACGTCCGGGTCGCGCTCGAGGCCGCCGGTGTAGCCGTCGGCCTTGGCCTGGGCATAGGCTTCCGCCTCGTCGTGGGCGACGTAGCAGCGGCCGTCATCCGAATACCAGGCGGGAATCTGGTGGCCCCACCACAGCTGCCGGGAAATGCACCAGTCCTGGATGTTGTTGAGCCATTGGTTGTAGGTATTGACCCAGTTCTCGGGCACGAAGCGGATTTCGCCGGAGGCCACGCATTCGAGCGCCTGGCCGGCGATGCTCTTGCCGTTGGCGCCCGGTTTGCTCATGGCGACGAACCACTGGTCGGTCAGCATGGGCTCGATGACCGCGTTGCTGCGGTCGCCGCGCGGCACCATCAGTTTGTGCGGCTTGACCGAGACCAGCAGGCCCGCCGCCTCGAGGTCGGCGACGATGGCCTTGCGTGCCTCGTAGCGGTCCATGCCGCGATAGGGTTCGGCGCCATGTTCGTTGATGCGCGCGTCGAGCGTGAAGATGCTGATCGGCGTCAGCTGGTGGCGGTGGCCGATCTGCCAGTCGTTGAAGTCGTGCGCCGGCGTGATCTTGACGCAGCCGGTGCCGAATGCCTTATCGACGTAGGCGTCGGCGATGACCGGAATCGTGCGGCCGGTGAGCGGCAGCAGGACTTGCTTGCCGATCAGGTGCTGGTAACGTTCATCGTCCGGATTGACGGCGACGGCGACGTCGCCGAGCATGGTTTCCGGCCGCGTGGTGGCGACGGTGAGGGCGCCTTTGCCATCGGCGAACGGATACTTGATCTCCCACATGAAGCCGTCTTCCTCCTCGCTGACGACTTCGAGGTCGGAGACGGCGGTGAGCAGTTTCGGATCCCAGTTGACCAGCCGCTTGCCGCGGTAGATCAGGCCTTCCTTGTAGAGCCGGACGAAGGTCTCGGTGACGATCTTCGACAGGCCGGCATCCATGGTGAAGCGCTCGCGGCGCCAGTCGGGCGAGGTGCCGAGCCGGCGCATCTGGCGCGTGATGGTGCCGCCGGAATACTCCTTCCACTCCCAGACCTTTTCCAGGAATTTCTCGCGGCCGAGATCGTGGCGCGAGATGCCCTGCGCGTCGAGCTGGCGCTCGACGACGATTTGCGTGGCGATGCCGGCGTGGTCGGTGCCCGGCTGCCAAAGCGTGTTGGCGCCACGCATGCGGTGATAGCGCGTCAGCGCGTCCATCAGCGTCTGGTTGAAGCCGTGGCCCATGTGCAGCGTGCCGGTGACATTGGGCGGCGGCAGCAGGATGCAGAAATTATCGTTGTTGGTCGTATCGAGACCGGCGGCGAAGTGGCCGCCGTTTTCCCAGATCGGATACCAGCGCTGCTCGATGTCGGCAGGCTCGAAGCTTTTGGCGAGTTCCATGGAAACCCTGAGTTTCTGCGGAAAAAAGGGACGAAATTATATCGAAGTGCCGGGGTCGGCCGGCGCCGTGGAACTAGGTCTTGGGACCGGCGTGCCGCGACGACTGACTTTGGTCTTCGATGATCATCTGCAGCCTGGGCAACAGGATGGTCCGCGCTTCCGCGGTGACCTGGTCGACCAGCTGGTCGGTGACCCCGTCCAGCACGCGCAAGACGATCTGCGGCAGCTCGTCGTCGAGCCAGGCCGCCAGCTCCTCGGCCAGCGCCTGCCGCTGGCCGGGCAAGCGATCGAACAACATTTCCCGCGCCAGGGCCTCGACGCGATCAGGAGGCAGCATGGGCGCCGGCGGCGCTTGCGGGGGCGCCGGCTCGGGTGTCGGCGCCAAAGCGGTCCCGATGATGTCGGTGAGCACCGGCAAACCGTCGTCTTGAGCGCCGCCTTTGTCCGTGGGCGCGGCCGCAATGCCATGGCGGCGCATGAAGCTGTCCGCCTGCTCGATGACCCGGTCGCTTTCGTCCACGTCAAAGCCCTCCGGAAATATCGCGGGCTTCCAGGGCGTAGCCTCGTTCCCGGTAAAACTTGAAGCGTTCGCGCGCAGGCAGGCGGTCGGCATCCGAGGTGCTGACGATTTCAACCAGTTCCTCGAAGCGGGAAAACCCGGGCGGCAATTCGTCGGCCAGATTGAGCAGGCATGCATCGTGAGGCAGACGATCCAGATTGTCGGTCAGCACGATGGGCGTTTCGCCGGCCAGTGCGGAGTCCGACCGGCAATGCGGCACGAACCCCGTGGCCGGCTGGGACCAGAGCAGGCGGTCGAGGTCTTCCGCCGCCTTGCGGACGGGAACATAGACCAACACCTGCCTTCGCGCCGCCCACGCCTGCCTCAGCCAGTTGGCCGCGGCGGCCAGACGGTCGGGGGCGCCGTGAATAAACTCGATGCGCGTCACTGCTTCGCCGCCGCGGCGGCACGCGCGAGCAGGAAATGCGTGAGCAGCGGCACCGGCCGGCCGGTCGAACCTTTCTCCTTGCCGGAGCGATATGCGGTTCCGGCAATGTCGAGATGCGCCCAGTCGTATTTCTTCGTGAAGCGAGAAAGGAAGCTGGCTGCGGTTATGGTGCCGGCGGCGCGGCCCCCGATGTTCGCCATATCGGCAAAGTTGCTTTGCAGCTGTTCTTGGTAGTCTTCCCAAAGCGGCATCTGCCAGGCCCGGTCATGAGCTTCCTGGCCGGCTTCGAGCAGTTCGCGCGCCAAGGTGTCGTTGTTGGCCAGCAGGCCGGTGGCGACGTGTCCGAGGGCGATGACGCACGCGCCGGTCAGGGTCGCAACATCGACCACGCATTCAGGATCGAAGCGTTCGACGTAGGTGAGCGCGTCGCACAGGATCAGGCGGCCTTCCGCATCGGTGTTGAGGATTTCCACGGTCTGCCCCGACATCGAGGTAATCACGTCTCCCGGCTTGGTCGCGCCGCCGCCAGGCATGTTCTCCGTGCTCGGGATGGCGGCGATGACATTGAGCGGCAGCTTCATCTGTGCGATGGCCTTCATCGTTCCCAGAACGCTTGCGGCACCCGACATGTCGAACTTCATTTCGTCCATTTCCGGCCCTGGCTTCAAGGAAATGCCGCCGGTGTCGAAAGTAATGCCCTTGCCGACCAGCACGATCGGTTTGTGGCCGGCCTTGCCGCCGGAGTAGGTGAGCACGATGAACTTGGGGGGCTCGTGCGAACCGCGCGCCACGGAGAGCAGCGTGTGCATGCCGAGCTTCTCCATGTCCTGGCGTTCGAGCACCTCCACGGCCATGCCGTGCTCGCCGGCCATATCGCGCGCCTGATCGGCAAGATAGGATGGCGTGCAGACGTTGCCCGGCAGGTTGGCCAGATCCTTCATGAGCGTGGTGCCGGCGGCAATCGCTTGCCCTTGGGCCAATGCGTCCTCGGCCATCGTCAGTTCGTTGCGGCGCTCGACGCAGAACGTCAGCTTGCGCAGCGGACGGCGGACATCGTCCTTCTTCGACTTGAGCTTGTCGAAGCGATAGAGCGCTTCCAGCGCTACCATGGTGGCCTGCCGCACCCGCCAGGCGACGTCGCGCTTCTTGACCAGGAGTTCGGTGAGATAGAGCGTGCCGTCGAACCCGCCGGTTTCGTTGAGCGTCTTGACGGCAGTGGCGACGGCGGTGCGAAACTCCTTTTCGCGAAATTCCTTTTCCTTGCCGAGCCCAACGAGCAGAACGCGGTCAGCCAAGGTGCCGGGCACGTTGTGCAACAGCAAGGTCGAGCCAAGCTTGCCTTCCATGTCGCCGCGGCGTACCAGGTCGCCAAGGTAGCCGCGCCCGGCGTTATCGATGACTTCCGCCGGCACGGATAGCTTGCGGGGTTCGAATACGCCGACGACCACGCATGCGCTGCGCTGTTTTTCGGGGCTGCCGCTTCTTATGCTAAATTCCACGTGTCGCTCCTGTTAGCGTGGGAGGGAAGTTTTGATGTTTTCGTCGAATTTCAAAGCTTTGCGATTATCGCCAATACTTTTGGCAAAAGTCAAAGCCCCCGGACCAACACCCGGATAGCGTTTAGATGCTCTTTCACCGCGCTGCCAAGCGCGAATTCTCACAAACGGCCGCGACGGTATTTGTTGCGCTGTTCGCCATTCTCCTGACGACGCAGCTGATCAGGCTGCTTGGCCAGGCGGCCGGAGGCAAGATCGCGTCGGAGGGCGTGATTGCGCTGCTCGGCTTTGGCGCCATCAATTATCTGCCGACCTTATTGTCGCTCACCCTGTTCATTTCGGTGTTGATGACGATGTCGCGCGCCTACCGGGATTCCGAGATGGCGATCTGGTTCTCGGCCGGCATGCCCCTGACGGCATGGGTCAGGCCCGTGTTGAGTTTCGCGCTGCCTCTGGTGATCCTGGTCGGGGTCTTGTCGATCTTCCTTTCGCCGTGGGCGCTTACCAAGAGCGCCGAGTATCGCCAGCGCATGGATGATCGCGACGACGTGTCGCGGATTACGCCGGGCGCCTTCCAGGAATCCACCCAGGCCGAGCGGGTGTTTTTCGTCGAGGCGGTCGCTGGCGACGAGGGCCAGGTCAAGAACGTGTTCGTCAGCTCCGTGCACCAAGGGCGTCTCGGCGTCGTGGTGGCTGCCGAGGGGCATACCGAAGTTTCTCCTACCGGAGACCGCTTTCTCGTGCTGGATCGCGGCAGGCGCTATGAAGGCCAGCCCGGTTTCCAGGATTACCGCCTCATGGAATTCGAACGCTATGGAGTGCGTATCGAAACCAAGGAAGGCCGAGGGATCGAGCAATCGCGAAAGAACATGCCGGTTTGGGAGCTCCTGCTTCAGCCGACGCCAGGGAATCTCGGCGAAGTGCTCTGGCGCGTCGGCATGCCGATCCTGGCCTTCAATCTGGCCTTGCTGGCGATCCCTCTGTCGTTCGTCAATCCTCGAGCCGGGCGCACCAACAATCTCCTTTTCGCGCTGTTGACCTTCATGATCTACAGCAACATGATCGGCATCAGCAAAGCTTGGGTCGCGCAGGGGAAGTTGCCCTTCGAAATCGGGGTGTGGGCAGTGCACGCCCTTATGTTCATGGGCATACTGGCATTGTTCTCCAAGCGTTTGCTGGTGTTTTCCTGGGGACGTTTGTGGCGCTGACGGGGGGCGTCCGGGTATTCGAGCGCTATCTCGCGCGCGAGATCTACGCTTCGACCCTGCTGGTCCTGGCCGCCTTTCTCGCATTGTTTGCCTTTTTCGATTTCGTCAATGAACTGGGCGATCTCGGCAAAGGCAACTACCAGCTTCACCATGCCCTCGGCTATGTGCTCCTGACGCTGCCCGGTTATGCCTATGAATTGCTGCCGATCGCCGTATTGATTGGTACTTTGTATGCGCTGACGCTGCTGGCTCGGCACTCGGAGATTACGGTTTTGCGTGCCTCCGGACTATCCACCGTGACGCTGGTGGGCGCCTTGCTGAGAATCGGCTTCCTGTTCGTGATATTGACCTTCGTCGTTGGCGAATTCATCGCGCCGCCGGCGGAACGGGCTGCCCAGCAATTGCGCCTGCAAGCGATGAGTTCGGTCGTCGGTCAGCAGTTCCGCTCGGGGTTGTGGGTCAAGGACGAACATGCCTTTGTCAACGTCCGTGAAGTCTTGCCGGACGCCTCCTTGCGCGGCGTCAGGATTTACCAATTCGACCAAAACTATCAGTTGCTTTCGATCCGCGAGGCGGAAGCCGCGCGCTTTCGGCCGCCGAACAGTTGGCAGCTTACCGACGTCGCCCAAACGCTATTCGAAGGAGAGCGCGTGCGCGTCGATCGTCAAGCCGAAATCCTCTGGCAGTCGGCGTTGTCTCCCGATATTCTCACCGTATTGTTGGTCGATCCGGGGCGAATGTCCCTGATCAATCTATATCTCTACACCCGCCACCTGGTCGAAAATCACCAGCGGACGCAGCGTTACGAAATCGCCATGTGGAAGAAGGTGGTTTATCCGGTGGCCGCGCTGGTCATGATGATTCTTGCCTTGCCTTTCGGCTATCTGCACGACCGGCTGGGCAATGTCAGCTTCAAGGTGTTTTCAGGAGTAATGCTGGGCGTGGCATTCCACATGCTGAACGGATTGTTTTCGAGCTTGGGCGTCATCAATAGCTGGCCGCCCCTCTATGCCGCCGTTACCCCCAGCATACTTTTTCTATTGGCCGCAACGACGATGATCTGGTGGGTGGAGCGACGCTGACGAGCGCTTGAAGACGATGCGGGTGCCCGCCAGCCGATCATGCAGGAATTGGCGGTCGCGGTCGAAAAGCGCCCAGATCAATCCGGCGCCATAAAGCAGCAGGCTCGGCCAGGCCAGCAGATAGCGCAAGGCCAATTGCCGCCAAGTCGGCTTGAGGCCGTGCGCCGACTGTAACTGAAGCTTCCAGGTTTGCATGGCCAGGGTTTGTCCGCCGTGGTGCCAGTACCAGAGAAAGTAGCCGCCCAGCAGCAGGAAGATGTGAAGAACGAGCATCGCGCCGGGGAGCGTGATGCCGGCGGCCAGCCCGAGGATCAGGTTAGGCAATAAGAACAGCGCGGCGAGCACGCCGAGCAATAGCAGACATTCGTAAAGCAGGCTGGCGAGGCGCCGGCGAATGCCTGGCAGTTCTTCGGCCACGGATGCGCTTCGGGCCTTGTTTATTGCCCGGACTTGGCGGGTCCGGATGTCCGGTTCGGCGGCGACTTTGCGGCACTATCTCGCAGACGCTGTTTTTCCTCGTCGGGAAGCGTCTCGTATTCCGACCACAACTGCCGTACGGCGTCGCGCTGCTCGGACGTGGCGTTCTGAAGATTCCGGTACTTTTCGCGCGCTGCCTTCCGCTCTTCCGGAGTCAGTCGAACCCACTCTCGCATGCGCTGCTGAACCCGTTGCTGCTCCAGCGGCGTCATGCGGGGATAGCGATCGGCAATTTCCAGCCATTTCTTCTTGCGCCACGATTCCAGTTGGCCCCATTCGGCTGACAGTGGCGCAAGAATCCTTTGCTTGTCGGCCGGCAGATCGCTCCACTTCGACGGCGTGACTAAGGTTGTCGCTGCCGCCGCCGCGGGCGTCAACGCCGCCAGCATTATTCCGGCAAGGAGTCGTCGTCGTGCTGCGAGAGGCGGTCGAGCCATGCCATGAAGCCCTGATCAAGATAGGCGTTGGGTGAAACTTCGTCGCTAAGGAGAGCCATGTCGATTTCAGCCAAGGCTTCCGCTTCGCGGTTCTCTTGCCAGACATGCATGCCGAACGCCCCGGTCAGCAAGGCGAGCAATGCCAGTATGCCCCGATAATGCTGGTGCATCGACCGGAAAACACCCTGGCCGACTCCGGCCAGGCTATAGGTGGCAAGCGACAATTCGGCATGACGAGCCACGGCGCGTCGCCGGGCCTCATACAGCTTTCCGGTCAGCCGGGCATCAATGTTCTCGGAACCGTGGTCGAGCAGCCGGCACACGCTGGCGGCAAACCGGGTTTCATCGAGTTCATGTCTCATGGCAATTCTATGCCTCGTGCTTTCAATGCCGCAGCCAAGGTGTGGGTGGCACGCGAGCAATGGGTCTTGACGCTACCCTCGGAACAACCCATGGCAGCTGCAGTCTCGGCGACATCCATCTCTTGCCAATAACGCAGCAGAAACGCCTCGCGTTGACGCAATGGCAGTTTGTTCAACTCTTTTTCAATGATAGCAATGAGTTGGCTTTGCTCGAGCGAGGCGTGCGGGCTGCCGAATCCGGATTCGGCCGGGGTGGGCAGGCTTTCCAGCGGGTCCGAGTCGTCATCGTCCGACGAGAAGGCGGACAGGAGCGTCGTCCACGTCGAACGGACCTTCCGTCGTCGATAGTGATCCCGGATGGTGTTTTGCAGGATGCGTTGAAACAGCAAGGGCAGTTCCGCCGCGGGTTTTGCGCCATATTTTTCCGACAACTTGAACATGGCATCCTGCACAATATCCAGCGCGTCGTCTTCGTCCCGAACGGCGAATAGCGCCTGCTTGAAGGCGCGACGCTCGACGCCGGCGAGAAAATCCGAAAGTTCAAGGGCGGAAGCCAGGGCGAAATCCTTTGGGATCAAGCAATAATGGCAACTGTTTGCAGTCGGCTGGCCGCGCGCTACCTTGACCAACTGTCTGTGAGACAGTAAGGTAACGCGCTTTGGGTCGAATCCCCACGAATTCGGGAAGAAATGATGCAGTTGACTGGCGCTGAGATTGTAATCAGGTGTTTACAGGAAGAAAAGGTTGAGCACGTTTTCGGTTATCCGGGCGGCTCGGTTCTTTTCATTTATGACGAGTTGTTCAAACAGGATCAGATCAAGCATGTTCTGGTCCGACACGAACAGGGTGCCGTGCATGCCGCGGACGCTTATTCCCGCTCATCGAACAAGATCGGCGTCTGCATGGTCACGTCCGGTCCGGGCGTCACCAATGCGGTGACCGGTATCGCCACGGCCTACATGGATTCCATTCCCATGGTGGTGATCACCGGCCAGGTGCCGACCGCCTACATCGGCCAGGATGCCTTTCAGGAAGCCGACACGGTCGGCATCACCCGGCCTTGCGTTAAGCATAATTTTCTGGTCAAGAGCATTGACGAACTGGCGCTGACCATCAAGAAGGCCTTCTATCTGGCCAACAGCGGCCGGCCGGGGCCGGTGCTGGTGGATATCCCCAAGGACATCACGACGCAGAAGAGCGAGTTCCAGTATCCCAAGCAGGTGTCCATGCGGTCCTATAGTCCGGTCGTCAAGGGCCATACCGGACAGATCAAGAAGGCGCTGCAGATATTGCTCGAAGCCAAGCGACCGATTATTTACACGGGCGGCGGGGTCATTCTTTCGGATTCCGCCGAGAAACTGACCAAATTGACCCATGCGCTGGGTTTCCCCATCACCCAAACCCTCATGGGCCTTGGCGGCTTCCCTGCGACCGACAAGCAGTTCCTGGGCATGCTGGGCATGCATGGAACGTACGAAGCCAACATGGCGATGCAGCATGCCGATGTCGTTCTGGCGATCGGCGCGCGCTTCGACGATCGGGTGATCGGCAATCCAGCCCACTTTGGACAGGTTTCCCGCAAGATCATCCACGTCGATATCGATCCATCGAGCATCTCGAAGCGCGTCAAGGTGGATGTGCCCATCGTCGGCAATGTTCCGGATGTGGTGGACGAATTGCTCAAGCAGTTCGCGGCCGTTGAAGCCAAGACGGACAGCAAGGCGCTGGCGGCGTGGTGGAAGGACATCGAGAGCTGGCGCGGGCGCCACTGCCTGAAGTACAAGCAGGGCAAGGACGTCATCGTTCCGCAGTTCGTCGTCGAGAAGCTCTATGAAGTGACGGGCGGCGACGCTTTCATTACCTCCGATGTCGGCCAGCATCAGATGTTCGCGGCCCAGTTCTACAAGTTCGACAAGCCTCGTCGTTGGATCAACTCCGGGGGCCTGGGCACCATGGGCTTCGGCCTGCCCGCCGCCATGGGTGTTCGCTTTGCCAACCCGAAGGCCCAGGTGGCCTGCGTCACTGGCGAGGGATCGATCCAGATGTGCATTCAGGAGTTATCGACCTGCAAGCAGTTCCGCCTGCCGATCAAGATCATCAACCTGAACAACGGCTACCTCGGCATGGTCAGACAGTGGCAGGAGATGTTCCACGGCAATCGCTACGCCGAGTCCTATGTGGATGCCTTGCCGGACTTCGTCAAGCTGGCGGAGGCTTATGGCCATGTCGGCATGCGCATCGACAAGCCGGCCGACGTCGAGCCGGCCTTGCGCGAGGCATTTACGAAGCACAAGAACGACCTTGTATTCATGGATTTCATCATCGACCCGAAAGCCAACGTCTTTCCGATGGTCGCCGCCGGCAAGGGCTTGTCCGAGATGATTCTGGCGGAGGACCTCTGACCATGCGCCATATCATTTCCATTCTGATCGAAAACGAAGCCGGCGCTCTGTCGCGCGTTTCCGGATTGTTCTCGGCCCGCGGCTACAACATCGAATCGCTGACCGTCGCGCCGACCGAAGATGCTTCGCTGTCGCGCATGACCATCGTCAGTGTCGGCTCGGACGACATCATCGAGCAGATCACCAAACAACTCAACAAACTGATCGACGTCGTCAAGGTGGTCGACTTGTCCGAGGCGGCGCATATCGAGCGCGACCTCATGCTCGTCAAGGTCCGGGCCACGGGCAAGGATCGCGAGGAGATGAAACGCGTGGCGGACATTTTCCGCGGCCGCATTATCGACGTGACGGAGTCGAGCTACGTGATCGAGTTGACCGGCAATACCGCCAAGCTCGACGCTTTCCTCGACGCCATCGATCGCTCGTTGATTCTCGAAACCGTGCGGACCGGCGTCTGCGGCATCGGCCGGGGCGACCGGATTCTGCGCGTCTGACACCGGTTTCGTCCAACCGTTTATTGCAACAGTTATTCCCCAAGCGAGGTTTGATATGAAGGTTTATTACGACAAGGATGCCGACCTGTCGCTCATCAAGGGCAAGAAAGTCACGATCGTCGGTTATGGCTCCCAGGGCCACGCCCATGCGCTCAATCTCAAGGAGTCGGGAGTCAAGGTGACGGTCGGCTTGCGCAAGGACGGCGCTTCCTGGGACAAGGCCAAGAAAGCCGGTCTCAAGGTCGAGGAAGTCGCCAAGGCCGTCAAGGATGCCGATGTCGTCATGATGCTGCTGCCCGACGAGAATATTCCTGCGGTCTACTATGCCGACGTCGAACCCAACCTGAAAAAAGGCTGCGCGCTGGCTTTTGCGCACGGTTTCAACATTCATTACAACCAGGTCGTGCCGCGTGCCGATATCGACGTGATCATGGTGGCCCCCAAGGGCCCCGGTCACACGGTCCGCTCGGAGTACCTGCGGGGCGGCGGCGTTCCTTCATTGATCGCCGTGTATCAGGACAAGAGCGGCAAGGCCAAGGACACCGCGCTTTCCTATGCGGCGGCCAATGGCGGCACGAAAGGTGGCGTCATCGAAACCACCTTCCGCGATGAAACCGAAACCGATCTGTTCGGCGAGCAGGCCGTGCTGTGCGGCGGTCTGGTCGAGCTGATCAAGGCGGGCTTCGAAACCCTGACCGAAGCGGGCTATGCGCCGGAGATGGCCTATTTCGAATGCCTGCACGAAGTCAAACTGATCGTCGACCTGATTTTCGAGGGCGGCATCGGCAACATGAACTATTCCATTTCCAACAACGCCGAGTTCGGCGAGTACGTCACCGGCCCGCGCGTGATCGCCGGGGAGGCGCGCGCGGCGATGAAGGAGGCCCTCAAGAACATCCAGAACGGCGAGTACGCCAAGCGCTTCATCCTCGAGGGACGCACCCAATATCCCGAGATGACGGCACGCCGTCGCCTCACGGCGGCGCATCCCATCGAACAGGTGGGCGGCCAGCTGCGCGACATGATGCCCTGGATCAAGAAAAACAAGCTGGTGGACCAAAGCAGGAACTGATCCCTCGACAAGCCATGGCACATCGGGCACGGCGAGGCTGTGCCCTTTTTGCTTGAGATCCCGAACCATGCATTCCTATCCTCATCCCTTGATCGCCCGCGAAGGTTGGCCGTTTATCGCGGCAGCGGTGGGGGGCGCAGCGATCGCGGCGTGGCTGGTCGGCTTTGCCTGGTCCCTGCCTTTCTGGATCGTCGCGCTCTTCGTCCTGCAGTTCTTTCGCGATCCGGCACGCGAAATTCCGGGTGACGCCGGCAGTGTGCTGTCGCCTGCCGACGGGAGAATCGTTGCCATCCAGTCCGCCCATGATCCTTGGCTCGACAGGAATGCCCTGAAGATCAGCGTTTTCATGAACGTCTTCAATGTGCACTCCAATCGCAGCCCGGTCGATGGCGAAGTCAGGGCGCGCTGGTACAACCCGGGGAGCTTCGTCAACGCCGATCTCGACAAGGCATCGACCGAGAACGAGCGCAACGCGCTGCATATCCGCACGGCTGCGGGGCAGGATGTCACCTGCGTGCAAGTGGCTGGGCTGATCGCGCGGCGCATCCTGTGCTACGTCGAGGCCGGGGCGACACTGGCGCGCGGGCAGCGCTACGGCTTCATCCGTTTTGGCTCCCGCGTCGACCTTTATCTTCCCGCCGACGTGCGGGTGCGCGTGACGATCGGCGACAAGGTGCGCGCCACCAGCACCATCCTCGCCGTGCTGCCATGACTGACTTTTGCGCTGTGCCGTGATGTCCCGGCGCGACAAACAAGCGGATAGTTCCCGATGACGGTATTGCGGCCTCGCAACGCGCTGACGAAGACCGAGATCCGCCGACGCGGCATCTACATACTGCCCAATCTGTTTACCACGGCAGCGCTGTTCGCCGGATTCTTCGCCATCGTCCAGGCCATGAACCAGCGTTTCGAGATATCGGCCGTAGCGATTTTTCTAGCCATGGTGTTCGACGGGCTGGATGGCCGCGTTGCCCGCCTGACCCATACCCAGAGCGCTTTTGGCGCCGAGTACGATTCTTTGTCGGACATGGTGTCCTTTGGCGTGGCGCCGGCGCTGGTGATCTATGAATGGGCGCTCAAGGGATTGGGCAAGCTCGGCTGGATCGCCGCGTTCATCTATTGCGCCGGCGCCGCCTTGCGTCTGGCGCGTTTCAACACCAACATCGACGTCGTCGACAAGCGCTATTTCCAGGGGCTGCCCAGTCCGGCCGCCGCCGCCCTGGTGGCGGGCCTGGTCTGGGTGATGATCGACAACGGCTGGAGCGGGGAAGACGCCCGCTGGTACGCCTGCGCGCTCACCATGTTCGCCGGCATCACCATGGTCAGCAATATCCGCTACTGGTCGGGCAAGGATATCAACCTGAGAAAAAGCGTGCCTTTCATCATCGTGGTCGCCTTTGCGGTCGGCTTCGCGCTGGTGTCCAGCTATCCTCCCGGCGTCCTGTTTGCGCTGTTCCTCGCTTACGCGCTGTCGGGCTACATCATGACGGCGTGGCAGGCAAGCGGGCGCCGTCGAACTGTTGCGCGGCCCGAATAAAGCAGCTATATTCGGCGCCATGTTCGCGACAATTTTCCTCGCCGCCACTTTCCTTGCCCTGTCCGGCTTCCTGCTGGCCCGGCCGCTGCTGCGCCGCGCGCGCTAGCAGACCCATACCCCACAATCCAGGTTTCCCCTGCCCGAAGGCCGAGCGCCCCGGGCGCCTCGAATTATTTTCGACCCCTAATTAATCCGACAGGAGACGATCATGGCCAAAGAGAAATTGATCATATTCGACACCACGCTCCGCGATGGCGAACAGAGCCCCGGCGCATCCATGACGCAGGAGGAAAAGCTGCGTGTCGCCCGGCAACTCGAACGCATGCGCGTCGACGTGATCGAGGCCGGTTTTGCAGCCGCGTCTCCCGGCGACTTCAACGCCATCAAGACCATCGCCGAGACCGTCAGGGACTCCACGGTGTGCTCGCTGGCCCGCGCCAACGAGAATGACATTCGTCGCGCCGGCGAGGCGATCAGGCCGGCGCGCTCGGGCCGCATCCACACTTTCATCGCCACCAGCCCGATCCACATGGAAAAGAAGTTGCGGATGACGCCGGATGAGGTGCTCGAGGCGGCGGTCAAGGCCATCGGCATCGCCCGCGAATACACCGACGACGTCGAGTTTTCCGCCGAGGATGCGGTTCGCTCCGACATCGATTTCCTCTGCCGGATCTTTGATGCGGTGATCGCCGCCGGCGCGCGGACCATCAACGTGCCCGATACCGTGGGCTACAGCGTGCCTTCCATTTGGGGCGAGCGCATGCGGACGCTGATCGGACGCGTGAAGGACGCCGACCGGGTGGTCTGGTCGACGCATTGTCACAACGACCTCGGCATGGCGGTGGCCAATTCGCTCGCCGCCGTGCAGGCGGGGGCGCGCCAGGTCGAATGCACCATCAATGGTTTGGGCGAGCGCGCCGGCAATGCGTCGCTGGAAGAAATCGTGATGGCCGTGAAGACGCGCACGGACATCTTCCATCTGGAAACCGGCATCGATGCCACCCAGATCGTGCCGGCGTCGCGCCTCGTTGCCCAGATCACCGGCTATCCGGTACAGCCGAACAAGGCGATCGTCGGCGCCAACGCCTTTGCCCACGAGTCCGGCATCCATCAGGACGGCGTGCTCAAGCATCGCGAGACCTACGAGATCATGCGCGCGGAAGACGTGGGCTGGACCCAGAACAAGCTTGTGCTGGGCAAGCACTCGGGCCGCAATGCCTTCAAGAACCGTTTGCAGGAACTTGGCATCCCGGTGAACAGCGAAGAGGCGATCAACGCCGCGTTCGCGAGATTCAAGGAACTGGCCGACAAGAAGCACGACATTTTCGACGAAGATTTGCAGGCCTTGATGTCCGATGAAAGCCTGCCGCCGGCGCACGAGCATTACAAATTGGTGTCGTTCAAGTTCCATTCCGAGACGGGGGAGATTCCTCACGCGGAATTGACGTTGTCGGTCGGCGGCGTCGAACGGCACGCCGAAGCGGACGGCGGCGGCCCCGTCGATGCTGCCCTCAAGGCGATCGAAAGCGTCGTCGGCAGCGGCTCGGAACTGCTGCTCTACTCGGTCAATGCGATCACTACCGGCACGGATGCGCAAGGTGAAGTCACCGTGCGGCTTGCCAGCGGCGGACGCATCGTCAACGGCCAGGGCGCCGACACCGACATCGTCGTTGCCTCGGCAAAGGCTTACCTCAATGCGCTGAATCGGCTTTACCAGGGCAACGAGCGGCTCAATCCGCAGTTGTAATCGGCGCGACGGTCGGGACTGCCATGGTTCTCTCGGCGCCTTTCCGTCTGCCGGTACTGGTTTTCGAGCGGTTTCGGACCGAGCGCCTGGCGCAGACGGCCGCCGCGTTGAGTTTCGCCACTTTGCTCGGCCTGGTGCCCATGATCATCGTCGCCGCGGCCTTGATCGATCATCTGCCCTTCGCAGCCTCGATCGGCAAGGCGCTCGAGAGGTTCCTGCTGGCGAATCTCTTGCCCGAGAAGGCGGGCGCCGTGATCGCCAAGGTCGTCGGCCAGTTCGCCGGCCGTGCCGGGCAGGTGACGATGATCGGCATTGCCGCGCTCGCCGCCACCGCGCTGATGCAGATGCTGACCATCGAGCATGCCTTCAATGCCATCTGGAAAGTTCGCGCGTCGCGTTCCCTGTTGAGAAGGCTCTGGATCCATGGCCTCGCCCTGCTCCTCGGGCCGTTGCTCTTCGGCGCTGGCTTGGCCGCTACGACCTATCTGGCGAGCGTCTCGCTGGGACTGATCGCCGAACCTACCTGGGTCACGACCATGGTGTTTCGCGCCATGTCTTTCGGCTTTGTCGCCGGGCTGTTCGCGCTGTTTTACTGGGGCGTGCCCAACCGGAGCGTGTCGCGCTGGCACGCCGCCATCGGCGGGCTGCTGGCTGCCGGCGGATTTCTGGGCATGCAGCAGCTGTTCGGCCTGTACATCACGAAATTCCCGACCTATGCGCTGATCTATGGGTCCTTTGCCGCGTTGCCGATATTTCTCGTCTGGCTGTATGCGTCCTGGACGGTCATACTGATCGGCGCGCTGGTGACGGCCGAATTGCCCAAGGCCATCGGCACCCCGTCGGCTACTCGGGGGAAAAGTCCCGCCTGAACTCGAAGATTTCTATCTTCGAAGTTTGCAGCACCAGATGATGGGTCTGGCACTGGGTGATCTGCAGCCTATGGTCGGTTTCCCGAATCAGCGTGAATGCCCCGGTGTCCAGCTGGCCGCGCCGGGTCATGAGCGTTTCGCTGCGGTCGAGGCCGGATGCCGCCGGGAACAGGAGCGCGGTGCAGCGCCGGGATTCTGCCGCCCGCGGCTGGACGATCTCCACCGGGATCGCCGTTGGCGAAATCATTTCCAGCCCGAGCTCGAAATGCTCGGGATTGTCGCTGCGCGCCCAGCGGATCAGTCCGATGTTCCACGGTCGACCGGGTGCCGTTCTCAAGCCGAGGGCATCGCCCGGCGCCAGGTCGTCGATGGTGCCCGCGACATGCATCAAAGCGAAGCCGCTGGGGCTTTCGTTGAGCACCATCCAGTCCGTGATCGGCGTTGCGTCACGGCTGACTTTGGTTGGCGCGCCGTCGTGCAACAAGCGCCAGAGCGTCTGGATGCGCGCGCAGATTTCGACGCGATAATGACTTGGCCGGCGATGCGAGTGGCGGCGCGGCACCGATGACCAACGCTGCTGTGCGCGAACCAGTACCTCGCGATATTCATCGATGCTGTTGGCGGGCAGCTGCAGTTCTTCCGGCGATCGACCGTTGGCCAGCTGAATCAGGTGCTGACTGGCGATCTTGCCCAAGGCGGCGCAGGAGAAATAGAGCAGCGTTCCCTGGCTGGGCGGTTGGCGGCGGGCGATGGCGACGGGCGGCAGGTCGCGGCTTTGTTCGAGCCAGTACCAGCGCTCCAATGGCGGGGACGGCTGCGGGCTCAGCTCCACCATCGAACCATATTGGCGCAGATACTCGATCAGGAACGCAACTTCGCGCGCGGTGAAGGCTTCGGGTTGCGCTGCCACCAGCGCCAGCATGATCTTGAGCGAGTCTCGGCCGGCGCCATCATCGCTGACGCCTCCCGCCTTCTCGAGCAGGCGAAACGCCTCTTGCGCCTGTAGCCAGAGGCCGTTCGGCACAGTGGTCGACACGATCAGGGCAATCTGCTGCTGCTCGGCAAGGTTGGCGAGCACGCGGATGCAGTGCGCAGCGCCCTCCTGCTCGGCAACGGCCGCCGGATCGGTGCCCAACTGATGAAGCGAACTCAATTGCGCGCTCGCCAATAAGCCGCGCACGTCCAGCAGACCCTGGGCGATGGTGCGCAGCCGATGCGGCAGGGGCAGCGTGGCGTCGAGCAGCCTTGGCCGCAGGAGGGTGCTGGTCGAGTCGGTGCGCGCCTGGAGCAGTTCCAGCAGTTTCAGCCGCTGCGCCGGCGGGATCACGGCCTCCGCCGCCTCCTTCAGGTATTGGCGAAGCGCGGCGAGGTCGTGCAGCGGGTCGCCGGCAGGGGCCTTCAGCCACGCCAGCGCGCTCTGCAGGATCGGTTGAGGTTGGGGGCGAAGGGAGAGGGTCATGGCACCGCATCGGGTTGCCGAGGGGCCGGCCGCCCGATTCTAGTAGAATTCAAGCCCCTCCAATAGCAGCGGATGCTGCAGGATCGACATGAACACTTGGTTGTCGCGCAAGCCGATTCCAGCCGCCGATCGACTGATCGTCGCCCTCGACGTCCCGGAGGCCGAGGCCGCGAAAGCGCTGGTATGCCAGTTGGGCGAGAGCGTGCGGTTTTACAAGATCGGCCTCGAATTATTCATGGCCGGAGGCTATTTCGAGCTTCTCGAATGGCTGGTCAAGGGCGGCAAGCAAGTGTTCGTGGATCTCAAGTTCTTCGATGTCCCGGAAACCGTGCGCTCGGCCGTTCGCGCGCTGGCAGGCAGCGGCGCCACATTTGCCACCGTGCATGGCAACCAGGCCATCATGGAAGCTGCCGCCCGCGACAAAGGCGACCTCAAGATCCTCGCGGTCACGGTGCTGACCAGCCTAGATCGGGGCGACCTGGACGATCTTGGTTTTGCCTGCGAGGTGGACAAGCTCGTGCTGTCCCGGGCGCGCCGCGCCCTGGAGACCGGCGTCGACGGCATCGTCTCCTCCGGCCTCGAAGCGCCGATGATCCGCCAGGAGCTGGGGGAAAAGCTGCTCGTGGTGACGCCCGGTATCCGCCCGGTCGAGAACAAGCCTGCCGATGACCAGAAGCGAACCGTCGACGTTGCGCAAGCGTTTCGCAACGGCGCCGACTATATCGTCGTCGGCCGGCCGATTCGGCAGGCGCCCGATCCGGGCGCGGCGGCACGGGCGGTGCAGCAGACGATCGCCGAAGTATTCAGCTGATTGATATTGTTCGAATTCCGGCTATAATCGCCAGCTTTTTACGCTTTCAAGGAACGACACATGGTCGTCATTCGACTTGCCCGCAGCGGCGCCAAGAAGCGCCCCTTCTACAACATGGTGGTGACCGATTCGCGCAATCGCCGCGATGGCCGCTTCGTCGAGCGCATCGGCTACTACAACCCGGTTGCGGCCGAGAGCGAGCAAGGCTTGGTGATCAACACCGAGCGCCTGGCTTACTGGCAAGGCCAGGGTGCGCGCCTGTCGCCCACTGCTGCTCGTCTGACCAAGCAAGCGGCGAAGACGAAAGCCGCCTGATCAGCATGGTCGTTCTGGGGCGTATCGTCGCCCCATACGGTGTGCGCGGCTGGCTGAAGATCAAGCCGTTCGGGGACGACCCCCAGGCGTGGCGCGACATGTCGCAGTTATGGTTGGGCGCCGACGCCGAGGGAGATCATTGGCAGGCCTTCGATCTCGAAAGCCTGCGTGCGCACGGTGCTGCGTGGGTGGTCAAGCTGGCGGGCATCGATGACCGGACGGCGGCGGAAATGGCGGATGGCCGCTTTGTCGGCGCGCCGCGCGGCGAGTTGCCGTGCAACAGGAGCGGCGAGTATTACTGGGCCGATCTGATGGGCCTGAATGTGGTGAACCAGCAGGGCGAGTCGCTCGGGAAGATCGACTCCTTGGTGGAGACCGGCGCCCACCAGGTGCTGGTCGTGAAGGAGGACGATAAGGGCGAACGGCTGCTGCCGTTCGTGGCGCAGGTGGTAAAGGAAGTGGATGTGCCCGGTGGCCGAGTTCTGGTGGCCTGGCAAAAAGACTGGTGACGAGGGGCCGGTGACGCTGCGTTTCGATGTCGTCACGCTTTTTCCCGAGATGTTCGCGGCGGTGACCGGTGCGGGAATCACGCGACGGGCGCTGGAACGGGGGATTTGGCGGTTTGCGGCGTGGAACCCGCGCGACTGGGCGGAAAATGCCTATCGGACCGTCGATGATCGGCCGTTCGGCGGTGGGCCGGGAATGGTGATGATGCCGGGTCCGCTCGAGAAGGCGATCGACGCCGCCAAGCGGGCTCGCGACGGTGGCGGCAGGGTGATCTACCTGTCGCCGCAGGGCAGGCCGCTGGCTCACCGCAGGGTCTGCGAACTGGCGGCAACGGAGGGGGCGATACTTCTCTGTGGTCGTTACGAAGGTGTGGATGAGCGCCTGATCGGGCGTTGTGTCGACGAGGAAATCTCCCTGGGGGATTTCGTGCTGTCGGGTGGCGAGATTGCTGCGATGGCCCTGATCGATGCTTGCGTCAGGCAGTTGCCGGGAGCGTTGAACGACGATGCCTCGGCGGTCGAGGAGTCGTTTGTGGCGGGTTTGCTGGATTGCCCCCATTACACGCGGCCGGAGGTGTATGAAGGAATGGCGGTGCCGGACGTGTTGTTGTCCGGGCATCACGAGAACATCCGTCGCTGGCGATTGAAGACGTCGCTGGCGCGGACCCGGGAGCGCCGCCCGGAGTTGTTTGCCGAATGGCTGGCGCAACGTGCTCGCAGCTTGAGCAAGGAAGAAGCGCAACTACTGCGCGAGATCGAAGCCGGATCGAGCCAGTAGCTCTGCGGTCGTTACAAATAGGGTCGAATCGACAAGGAGAACACGACATGAATCTGATTCAGCAACTCGAGCAGGAAGAAATCGCCCGCCTTGGAAAAACCATCCCGGCTTTTGCGCCCGGCGATACCGTGGTCGTCCAGGTGAAGGTGAAGGAAGGCAGCCGTGAACGTCTGCAGGCCTACGAAGGCGTGGTGATCGCCAAGCGCAACCGCGGCCTCAACTCCAGCTTCATCGTGCGCAAGATTTCGGCTGGCGAGGGCGTCGAGCGGACTTTCCAGACCTATTCGCCGCTGGTCGCCAGCATTGACGTGAAGCGCCGCGGCGATGTGCGCCGCGCCAAGCTCTACTATTTGCGCGAACGCTCCGGCAAGTCGGCGCGCATCAAGGAAAAGCTGCAGGCGCGCACCGTCGACAAGTCCGCCGACAAGGCCTGATCGCCCGGACTGCGATCGCCAAAATAGCAACGGGGCGCGTGAGCGCCCCGTTGTCATTTCAGGTCCTGGCGGCGCTACTGCGTCTTGTCCCGCTCGATCAGCGCGTAAGCCGAGTGGTTGTGGATGGACTCGAAATTCTCGGCCTCGGCAACATAGGCGTCGATGCGCGCGTCGGCATTGAGCATGCCCGCGACGTCGCGGATGATGTCCTCGACGAATTTCGGGTTGTCATAGGCGCGTTCGGTGACGTACTTCTCGTCGGTGCGCTTGAGCAAGCCATACACCTCGCACGATGCCTGCTCTTCGATCATCTGCACCAAATCCTCGACCCAGACGAAAGCGTTGGTGCGGGCGGTGACGGTGATGTGCGAGCGCTGGTTGTGGGCGCCGCGTTCCGAAATTTCCTTCGAGCACGGGCAGAGGCTGGTGGCCGGGACCACGACCTTCATGGTCTGGCGATAAACGTCCCCGGCCAGAATTTCGCCGGTAAAGGTGATTTCATAATCCATCAGGCTCCTGACGCCGGACACGGGCGCCTGCTTGTTGATGAAATACGGGAAATTCATCTCGACGTGGCCGGTCTCGGCCTCGAGCCGTTTCACCATTTCGCGCAGCATGGCTTCGAAGTTTTCCACCGAGATCTCGCGCTCGTAGCCGTTCAGAATCTCGAGGAAGCGCGACATGTGCGTGCCCTTGAAATTGTGGGGCAGCCCGACATACATGTTGAAGCTGGCGATGGTGTGCTGGACGCCGCCACTCTTGTCGAGCACGCGCACGGGATGCCGCACCGACTTGATGCCGACCTTGTTGATGGGTAGCCGGCGTGAATCGGCGCTGCCTTGTACGTCTGGAATGGCCATAGGATCTCTGATGTTCATAAGAACGCTCTTTCGGGGTGGGGGTGCGCGGCGGCTCGCTTCGGCTACCGAGTCATTGATTCTGGCCCGAGAATAGCATTCCCGATAAAAATACTCAACTAATAAAGGCTTGCACTTGGCGAATGATACCCGCGGCGTCCAACCCGAGTTCCGCCAGCATCTGCGCCTGGTCGCCATGCTCGATGAAATGGTCGGGCAGGCCGAGCCGCAGCAAGGGCGTCTTGAGCGCCAGCGTTTCCAGCGCGCGTGCGACTTCCGCGCCGGCGCCGCCGATCACAGCGTTTTCTTCGAGCGTGACCAATACGTCGTGCGTATTGGCGAGTTGCACGACCAGATCGCGGTCGAGCGGCTTGACGAAGCGCATGTTGGCGACCGTGGCATCCAGCGTGTCGGCGGCTTCCAGCGCCGCCGAGAGCAGCGTGCCGAAGGCGAGGATCGCGATGCGTTTCCCTTGCCGGCGGATTTCGCCCTTGCCGACCGGCAGCGTCGCCAAAGTCAGCGATGGCGATACGCCGGGACCGCTGCCGCGCGGATAGCGCACCGCGCTGGGACCGTCGATGCGGAAGGCCGTGGTCAACATCAGCCGGCATTCGTTCTCGTCCGCCGGCACCATGACCACCATGTTCGGCACGCAGGTCAGATAGGAGAGATCGAAGGCGCCCTGATGGGTGGCGCCGTCGGCGCCGACCAGGCCGCCGCGATCGATCGCCAGCATGACAGGCAGGTTCTGCAGGGCGACGTCGTGGATCAACTGGTCATAGGCGCGCTGCAGGAACGTCGAATAGATGGCCACCACCGGCTTCATGCCCTCGCAGGCCAGACCGGCGGCGAAGGTCAGGGCATGCTGCTCGGCGATGCCGACGTCGTGGTAGCGCGCCGGGAATTCCTCGGCGAAGCGCACCAGCCCGGACCCTTCCCGCATTGCCGGCGTGATGCCGACCAGCCGCTCGTCCGCCTTCGCCATGTCGCACAGCCAGTCGCCGAAGATCTGGGTATAGGTGAGCTTGCCGCCGCCCTTGCCGGAGTCGATGCCGTTGGCGCTGTCGAATTTCGAGACGCCGTGGTACAGCACCGGGTCCGACTCCGCCAGTTTGTAGCCTTGCCCTTTCTTGGTGATGACGTGCAGGAACTGCGGGCCTTTCAGCTGGCGCAGATTTTCCAGGGTCGGAATCAGGGCTTCGAGATCGTGGCCGTCGATCGGGCCGATGTAATTGAAACCGAATTCCTCGAACAGCGTTCCGGGCACGAACATGCCCTTCAAATGCTCCTCGGCGCGCTTGGCCAATTCCAGCAACGATGGCGACACCGACAGCACCTTTTCGCCGGCGCGGCGGGCAGCGTTGAACGTGCGGCCGGAAAGCAACCTCGCCAGGTACTTGTTGAGGGCGCCCACCGGCGGCGAGATCGACATGTCGTTGTCGTTGAGGATCACCAGCAGGTTGGCATCCGCGACGCCCGCGTTGTTGAGGGCCTCGAAGGCCTGTCCGGCCGACATGGCGCCGTCGCCGATGATGGCGACGACGCGCCGGTCCAGGCCGCCTTGCTCGCGTTGCTGGCGCGCGGCGATCGCCATGCCGAGCGCGGCCGAGATCGAGGTCGACGAATGGCCGACGCCGAACGTGTCGTAGACGCTCTCGGACCGCCGTGGAAAGCCGCCGATGCCGTCTTTCATGCGCAGCTTCGCCATGCCGGCGCGGCGGCCGGTCAGCACCTTGTGGCCGTAAGTCTGGTGGCCGACATCCCAGACCAGGCGGTCCTCCGGCGTGTTGAATACATAGTGCAGCGCGATGGTCAGTTCCACCGTGCCGAGATTGGAGGAAAGGTGCCCTCCCGTCTTGGACACGGACTCGATCAGAAAGGCGCGCAACTCCTGCGCCAACGCATTGAGCGACTCGCGCGGCAGCGCGCGCAGGTCGGCGGGATCGTCGATGGCTTCAAGCAGGGGATAGGTCATCAGAAACTGCGTTCGGCGATGTAGTCGGTCAAGTCGCTCAGGCGTGCGCCGCGTGCGCCGAAACGCTCGAGCGCTTGCTTCGCCTCGGCGCGCAGCTCCGCGGCTTTCCGCTTGGCTTCGGCAATGCCGAGCAGGCTGACATAAGTCGGCTTGTTCTGCACGGCGTCCTTGCCGGCGGTCTTGCCGAGCGTCGCGGTGCTGGCTTCGGCGTCCAGGATGTCGTCCACCACTTGAAACAACAGTCCGGCGCGGCCGGCAAACCGCGCGAGATCCGCGCGCGCGTCGCCATCGGCGCCGCCGGCATGCGCGCCGAGCAGCACCGCGGCGCGAATCAAGGCGCCGGTCTTGTGGATGTGCATGAACTCGAGTTCTTCGACCGACAAGGTCTTGCCCACGGCGCCGAGATCGATGGCCTGGCCGCCGGCCATGCCGCGCGAGCCGGCGGCATGGGCAAGCAGCGCCAGCATCGGCGGCGTGCCGCCATGTTCCGCCAGCACCTGGAAGGCGAGTGTCTGCAAGGCATCGCCGACCAGCAGCGCGGTGGCTTCGTCGAACTCGACGTGGCAGGTCGGTTTGCCACGGCGCAGCACGTCGTCGTCCATGCACGGAAGATCGTCATGGACGAGCGAATAGGCGTGGATCAGCTCGGCCGCGCAGGCGGGGGCATCGAGATCGTCCGGTGCGAGGCCAAAGATCTCTCCCGCGGCATGGCATAACAACGGCCGCACGCGCTTGCCGCCGCCGAGCACCGAGTACCGCATGGCCTCGTGCAATCGCGTCGGGGCCATGTCGGCCGATGGCAGAAACCGCGCCAGCGCCGACTCGGTTCGTGCCTGGATGGCCGCCATCCATCCGCTGAAGTCCGTCATGGGCGCTCCGGACCGTCGCCGTCGACAAGATCCGCGTCGCGCAGCGTGCCGTTTTCGAGCACCTGCAATTTCCGCTCGACCGCCGCCAAGGTTTCCTGGCACTGCCGGACCAGCGCGACGCCGCGCTCGTAGGAGGCCAGCGCCGCTTCCAATGGCGCTTCGCCAGCTTCCATCGACTGTACGATCGCTTCGAGTTCCTTGAGCGAGGATTCGAAAGACGCGATAGAGGATTCGCCGGATGGCGATGGGTTGGCCTTGGCCATGAAGTCGCAGTGCTGAAAAAGGCGGAAAAGATACTCCAAGCGGCGCTGCCGGGTCAATTTGCGATCAAATTTGGCTATACTTGCTCAAGGCCCAGTAGTGGGCCTTTTGTCCTTTTTCTTTCCGCTGTTTCCGGTTTCCGGTCCATCTTGGAGGTTGGGAATCATGTCCGACATCGCGAGCCGCGCCAAGCTTGATCCTGGCGTTTCTCAGTTCCCCGTTGATTGGTATTTCGACGAAAAGCTTTTCGAATTGGAGAAAAAGCTTATCTTCGATGCCGGACCGGGGTACGTCGGTCACGAACTGATGGTGCCGGAACGCTACAACTATCGCTCGACCGAGTGGACCGATCACTCGCATCTCCTGGTGCGCCAGCCCGACGGCATCTACCAGATGTCCAACGTCTGCCGCCACCGCCAGGCCATCATGTTGCAGGGTTCCGGCACGGCGCAGAACATCGTTTGCCCGATTCACCGCTGGACCTACGATACGGCGGGCGAACTGATCGGTGCGCCGCACTTTCCGGCCAATCCCTGCCTGAACCTGAACAAGCGCAAGCTGGAAAGCTGGAACGGCCTGTTGTTCAAGGGCCCGCGTTCAGCCGCTGTCGATCTGGCCGGCATGAAAGTGGCGGCCGACTTCGATTTTTCCGGCTACAAGCTCGACCACGTCGAACTGCACCAGTGCAACTACAACTGGAAAACCTTCATCGAGGTCTATCTCGAGGACTACCACGTCGTGCCCTATCACCCCGGGCTCGGCAATTTCGTCACTTGTGACGATCTGACCTGGCAGTTCGCCGACTGGTATTCGGTGCAGAAAGTCGGCATTACCTCGCTGGCCAAGACCGGTTCGCCGACCTATGCCAAGTGGCACCAGGCCGTGATCGACTACTACAACGGCGAGATGCCGAAGCAGGGCGCCGTGTGGCTCACCTATTACCCGAACATCATGGTCGAGTGGTATCCGCACGTGCTGGTCGTCTCGACGCTGATTCCCCAGGACGTGGACAAGACGCTCAACGTCGTCGAGTTCTACTATCCCGAGGACATCGCGCTGTTCGAGTCCGAGTTCATCAAGGCCGAGCAGGCCGCCTACATGGAAACGGCCATCGAGGACGACGATATCGGCGAGCGCATGGACCGCGGGCGCCACGCCCTGTTCAAGCAAGGGCGCAGCGAGGTCGGGCCTTACCAGTCGCCGATGGAAGACGGCATGCAGCACTTCCACGAGTTCTACCGGCGCGTCATGGCCGAACACCTCGGTTAGACGGAGGCGAACGGCAAAAGCGCCGGCCGTCGGGCCGGCGCTTTTCTTTTCGGGCCATGGCTTCCTTGTGGATGATTGCCGCCAGCTTCCTGTTCGCCTGCATGGGCGTATGCGTGAAGCTGGGCGCCGAACGGTTCAGCGCCGGGGAACTGGTGTTCTATCGCGGTTTTGTCGCCACCGTGATTCTTGGCGCCATCGTCGCTTGGCGCGGATTGCCGCTTGCCACGCGCCATGCCGGAACGCATTGCTGGCGCGGCCTGGCGGGCTTCGTTTCGCTGGTCGCCTACTTCTACGCGATTACCCTCATCCCGCTGGCCACCGCCGTCACGCTCAATTACACCTCGCCGCTCTTCCTGGCCCTGTTGCTGGTGTTTTGGGTCGGCGAGCGGCCCTCGGCAAGGTTGTACGCGGCGTTGGCCGCGGGGTTCGTCGGCGTGGTGCTGGTGCTCCAGCCGACGATGGAACGACAACAGCTTTTCGGCGGAATGCTCGGCCTGGCGTCGGGCGTCATCTCCAGCGTGGCTTATCTCAACGTCCGGAAGCTCGGCGCCATGGGCGAGCCGGAGTGGCGCACAGTGTTCTACTTCTCGCTGTTTTCGGCCGTCGGCGGGCTGCCCTGGCTGCTGCTGTCGCATCCGTTCCACGCCATCGACATCACCGGCGGGCTGTTGCTGGCCGGCGTCGGCGTCTTCGGCGTCGCCGCGCAATTGTGCATGACGGCGGCGTACACGCGCGGCCGCACGCTCACCGCCGCCAGTCTCGCCTACAGCACGGTGGCGTTTTCCAGCGTGTTCGGCGTGGTGTTGTGGCGGGAATCCCCGCCCCTTGCCGCTTGGCTGGGCATTGCCCTGATCGTCGGCGCCGGCGTGGCGACGACGTGGACGCCCTCGGCGCGCAACGCCGTCGGGGCTGAGTTATAGTGAGTCCAACCCGATTCAGGAGCACGACATGATCACCACCGAAGCGCGCGGGTCGCTGCTCGCCATCACCGTTCTCGGCGAGTTCACGCTGGCCGATTTCAAGGAATTCGAAGACCTGGTGCTCGGCAAAGTCAGCCATGGCGCAACGCCGGACCTGCTGTTCGACCTGCGCGAAATGGCCGGCTTCACCGTCGATATGGCTTGGGAGGAAATCAAGTTCTCGCGCAGCCATGGGGGCGATTTTCGCCGCATCGCCGTGATCACCGACAGCCAATGGGTGACCTGGAGCGCCTGGCTGGAGCAATTGTTCGTGTCGGCGGACCTGCGCGTGTTCGACGACCAGGACGAGGCCATGGCGTGGCTCTCCGAGGAGACGGCCCCGTGAGCAAGCCTCTGGTCAGCACCGACGAACTGATCGCGCACCTTGGCGATCCCGCGTGGCGGATCTTCGATTGTCGCCACGATCTCCAGAATGTCGAGTATGGCGCCGACGCCTACGCCAAGGGCCATATTCCCGGCGCGACCTTCCTGCATCTCGACCGCGATCTCTCCGGCGAGAAAAACGGCCGCAACGGCCGCCATCCGCTGCCCGACCCGGCCGTGTTTGCCCAACGATTGGGGGCATGGGGTGTCGGGCCGGACACCCAGGTGGTGGCCTACGACAACGAGGGCGGCGTGTTCGCCTCGCGCTTTTGGTGGATGCTGCGCTGGCTCGGACATGACAACGTGGCGTTGCTCGACGGCGGCTTGCCCGGCTGGCGCCGCGCCAAGCAAGCCTTGGTCACGGAAACGCCCGTATTCGCGCCGACGGCGTTCCCGGTCCGGCCGCAGGCCTTGACGGTCGATGCCGGCTTCGTGCTGGCCCATCTCGGCACGCGCATGTTGATCGTCGATGCCCGCGCCCCGGAGCGCTTTTCGGGCGCGCAGGAGACGCTCGATCCGGTGGGCGGCCATATTCCCGGCGCAGTTAACCGTTTCTACTTCGACAACCTGGACGATTCCGGTTGTTACTTCAGGCCGGCCGATGAACTGCGCGCCGAGTTCGAGGCGCTGCTGGACGGGCGCCAGGCCGCCGAGGTGATCCAGCAATGCGGTTCGGGCGTCACCGCCTGCCACAACATCCTGGCGATGGAGGTCGCCGGCCTCGCAGGCTCCAGGCTCTACCCCGGTTCGTGGAGCGAATGGTGCGCCGATCCGGCGCGGCCGATCGCTACGGGAACGTAACTACGGAGACGTAACTGCGGGGAGGTCAGCCGACCGGGCGCGGTGACGGGCCAGCGCCCACTGCACGTGCTCCCTGACCAGTTCGGATTCGTCGTCGCGGCGCGCTTCGAGCGCTGCCACGATGTCGGGCGACGTCGGCGCGTTGCCCAGCGCGACGGCCAGGTTGCGCAGCCAGCGCTCGTGGCCGATCCGATGGATGGCCGAGCCGGCGAGGCGCTCCGCGAAGACTGACTTTGACCATGAAAACAGTTCCACCAGCGTCGCCGTGTCCAAGCCGTGGCGCGGCACCCAATCCCGTTCTCCCGATTGCGGCGCAAAGCGATTCCACGGGCAGCAGAGCTGGCAGTCGTCGCAGCCGTAGATGCGGTTGCCGATCGCCGGCCGCAGTTGCTCGGGAATCGCGCCCTTGAGCTCGATGGTGAGATAGGAGATGCAGCGGCGCGCGTCGAGTTGGTAGGGCGCGGTGAGGGCGCCGGTCGGGCAGGCATCGAGGCAGGCGCGGCAGCTGCCGCAGTGATCCGTCACCGGAGGATCGGGCGGCAGCGGCAGGTCGGTGAGAATCTCGCCGAGGAAGAACCACGAGCCGGCATCGCGGTCGAGCAACAGCGTGTGCTTGCCGCGCCAGCCGAGCCCGGCCTGCGTTGCCAGTTCGACTTCCATCACCGGCGCCGAATCGACGAAGACGCGCTGTCCGCGCGGTCCGATCTCCGCGACCAGGCGCGCCGCCAGCGTTTGCAAGCGCGCGCGCAGCAGCTTGTGGTAATCCCGCCCCAGCGCATAGCGCGAGATATAGGCGCGCCGGCCATCGCCGAGGTTCTCTGCTGCGTTCGCCGCATCCGGCAGGTAGTTCATGCGCGCAATGATGACGGCGCGCGTCCCCGGCAGCAGTTCCCCGGGCCGCGCGCGCTTGGCGCCATGACGCGCCATATAATCCATCTCGCCGTGGCAGCCGGCCTGCAGCCAGGCGAACAGCCCCGTCTCGGCATCCCGAAGCTCGGGGCTGACGATGCGAACGGCCGCGAAGCCGAGTTCGCGGCCCCAGTCCTTGATGCGCGCCGCCAGTGCGCGCCAATTGTCTTGATCCATACGCGATTATGAACATCATTCTGGCCGACGAAACCGCCACGCTGGCCTTGGGCGCGGCGCTGGCGCCTTGCCTGTCGGCGGGGCTGGTCGTGTATCTCGATGGCGACCTGGGCGCCGGCAAGACGACCCTGGTGCGCGGCCTGTTGCGCGCCTCGGGCGATGCCGGTCCCGTCAAAAGCCCCACCTACACCTTGGTTGAAATTCATGCTGTTTCTGGATTAAACTTCTATCACTTTGATTTCTATAGGTTCAATAACCAGGAAGAGTATCTGGATGCAGGGCTTGACGAATATTTCGATGGCAGCGGCATCTGCCTGGTCGAATGGCCGGCCCGGGCCGAGCCTTATCTGCCCGCGCCCGATCTGGTCGTTCGTCTGGCCGTCGATGGCGCGCGGCGCATCGGCGACGTTCGCGCCACGAGCCCGCGGGGCGAGCGATGTCTGACGAATTTCGTTCCGCCCGTCGCGCTGCCCTCAAGTACGCCGCCGCCAGCCTGACGCTGCTGGTGACGCCGGTCGGCGGGGCGCGGGCCGCGGCGATGCCGACCGTGCTGGGCGTGCGCGTCTGGCCGGCCGCCGATTACACGCGCATTACGCTCGAGCACGACCAGCCGATGCGGTTTTCGCACATGCTGGTGAAGGATCCCTACCGACTGGTGGTGGACCTCGAGGACGTCGAGTTCAACTCGGTGCTGGGCAGCCTGCCGGGCAAGATCGCCGACGGCGATCCCTACATCAAGCTGATCCGCGCCGGCCGCAACCGGCCGGGCGTCGTGCGGCTGGTCATCGAGCTCAAGAGCGAAGTGAACCCGCAGGTATTCACCCTCAAGCCGATCGGCGATTACGGGCACCGGCTCGTGCTCGATCTCTATCCCACCGAGGAAGCCGATCCGCTCATGGCCTTGCTGAAGAGCGAGGAAAACCGGCCGGTGCCGGCCGAGTCGCCGCGCAAGGACGATCGTCCCGAAATATCGCGGCTGGTCACCGTGGTGATCGATCCCGGCCATGGCGGCGAAGATCCGGGGGCCGTCGGTCGCGGCGGCAACTACGAAAAGAACGTCACCCTGTCGATCGCCCGGCGTCTCAAAGCGAAAATGGATGGCGAGCCCGCCATGCGCTCCCTGTTGACGCGCGACGGCGACTACTTCATTCCGCTGCAGCAGCGCGTGCACAAGGCGCGGCGCGTGCGCGCCGACCTGTTCGTGTCGGTCCATGCCGATGCGTTCGTCAAGCCGACGGCGCGCGGCTCCAGCGTATTCGTGTTGTCCGAAAGCGGCGCATCGTCATCCGCGGCCCGCTGGCTGGCGCAGAAGGAAAATGCCGCCGACCTGATCGGTGGCGTGAGCCAGGCCGTCAAGGATCCCCATCTTGCCCGGACCCTGCTGGACCTGTCGCAGACGGCGACCATCAACGACAGCCTGAAACTGGGCAAGGACGTGCTCGGCGAACTGGGGCGCATCAACACGCTGCACAAGGCCACGGTGGAGCAGGCGGGCTTCGCCGTGCTCAAGGCGCCGGACATTCCCTCCATCCTGGTGGAAACGGCATTCATCTCGAATCCGGAAGAGGAGGCGCGGCTCTCGGACGGGGGCTACCAGGACCAGATGGCCGAGGCCATTCTGCGCGGTATCAAGCGCTATTTCTCGAAGAATCCGCCGCTTGCCAAGTCGAAGCTGACCCTGCTGGATTGATATAATTCGCCCCTTTTTGCGAGGCAGGGCGGCATGCAGGTTTTCCGGACCATTCCAGCGCGGGCGGCATCCCCGACGGTGCTGGCCATCGGCAACTTCGATGGCCTGCACCTGGGACATCGCGCGCTGCTGGCCCGGTTGACCGCAAAGGCGCGCGAGCTCGGCTTGCCTTCGGCGGTGATGACCTTCGAACCGCATCCGCGCGAGCTGTTTTCGCCGGATCAGGCGCCCGTGCGCCTGACCAGTCTGCGCGAGAAGCTCGGGCTGATCGAAGCCTGCGGCGTCGACCGCGTTTATGTCTGCCACTTCAACCTGAAACTGGCGGCGCTCGGCGCCGATGAATTTATCGAGCGCCTGCTGGTGCAGGGGCTGGCGGTGCGCCACATCATCATCGGCGACGATTTCCGCTTCGGTCGCGGCCGCGGCGGCGACTTCGCCACGCTGCAGCAGGCCGGCAGCGCGCACGGTTTCGGCGTCGAGGCCATGCACACCATCGATCTCGACGGCGAACGCGTTTCCAGTTCCGCCGTGCGCGAAGCGCTGGCCGCGGGCGACCTCGAGCATGCGGCGCGCCTGCTGGGCCGCCCTTACAACATCGCCGGGCGTGTCGTGCAGGGCAACCAGATCGGCCGCGCCATCGGCTTTCCGACCGCCAACATCCAGTTGAAGCGCAAGCGCGTGCCGCTGAGCGGCGTGTTTGCAGTCGAGGTTTCGGGCCTGGACAAACGTCCGCTGCCCGGCGCCGCCAGCCTGGGCGTGCGGCCGACGCTGGGTGAAGGATTGCGGCCGGTGCTGGAGGTGCATCTGCTCGACTTCGGCCGCGACATCTACGGCCGGCATGCAACGGTGCATTTCCTGCACAAGCTGCGCGACGAAGCGAAATTCGATTCCCTGTCGGCGCTCGCCGCCCAGATCGGGCAGGATGTGGCGGCGACGCGAACTTACTTTTCAGGCAGCGACGCCCATGGCTGATTACAAATCCACGCTCAACATGCCCGATACGCCGTTTCCGATGCGCGGCGACCTCGCCAAGCGCGAACCGGGCTGGGTCAGGCAGTGGCAGGAGAAGCAGATCTACCGGCAGATCCGCGCGGCCTCGCAAGGCCGGCCGCGTTTCGTGCTGCACGACGGGCCGCCCTACGCCAACGGCGACATCCACATCGGCCATGCGGTGAACAAGATCCTCAAGGACATCATCGTCCGCGCCCGCACGCTGGCCGGCTTCGACGCGCCCTACGTGCCGGGCTGGGATTGCCACGGCCTGCCCATCGAGCACCAGATCGAGAAGAAGCACGGCAAGCACCTGGAAGGCAACAAGGTGCGCCAGCTGTGCCGCGCGTTCGCCGCCGAACAGATCGAGCGCCAGAAGAAGGATTTCATCCGCCTCGGCGTGCTGGGCGAGTGGGACAACCCCTACCTGACGATGGACTTCAGAACCGAGGCCGACGAGATTCGCGCCCTCGGCAAGCTGCTGGAGAAAGGTTACCTTTACCGCGGCCTGAAGCCGGTGAACTGGTGCCTCGACTGCCGTTCGGCGCTGGCCGAGGCCGAAGTCGAGTACGAGGACAAGAGTTCGGACGCCATCGATGTCGGCTTCCCGGTCGCGGACGTGGACAGGCTGCGCGAGATCTTCGGCGTCGGCATCAAGCATCCCGCCTATGCGGTGATCTGGACCACGACGCCGTGGACGCTGCCGGCCAACCAGGCGGTGTGCGCGCATCCCGAATTCGCCTACGACCTGGTCGAGACCGAGAAGGGCCTGCTGATCCTCACGCACGACCTCGTCGAATCGGCGCTGGCGCGCTACGGCCTGCACGGCAAGACCATCGCCACGACCACGGGCGCCAAGCTGGAAGGGCTGGCGCTCAAGCATCCCTTCCTCGATCGCCAGGTACCGATCATCCTGGGTATGCACGTGACGCTGGAGGCGGGCACGGGCCTCGTCCATACGGCGCCGGCGCACGGCGTGGACGACTACTACGTCGGCGCGCGCTACGGCCTGCCCATCGACAATCCGGTCGGCGACGACGGCCGGTTCATCGCCGGCACGCCGATCTTTGCCGGCATGAGCGTCTGGGAAGCGAACCCGAAAGTGATCGAGACGCTGGCGCTGAAGGGGGTGCTGCTGCTGCACACGAAGATTCAGCACAGCTACCCGCACTGCTGGCGGCACAAGACGCCGATCATCTTCCGCGCCACCACGCAGTGGTTCGTGCGCATGGATTCCGATTCCAAAGTCAGCCTTCGTGCAAGTTTGCGTGAAAGCGCGCTGCAGGCCATCGAGGACACGCAGTTCTTCCCGGGCTGGGGCCAGGCGCGCCTGCACGCCATGATCGCCAACCGGCCCGACTGGTGCGTATCCCGGCAAAGAAACTGGGGCGTGCCGATCCCGTTCTTCCTCGACAAGGAAACCGGCGAGCCGCATCCGCGCACGCCCGAGCTGATCGAAGCGGTGGCGCAGCGCGTGGCGCAGGGCGGCATCGAAGCCTGGTTCGCGCTCGACGCCAAGGAACTGCTCGGCACAGGTGAGCATGGGGCCGACCGTTACACCAAGATGAGCGACACGCTCGACGTCTGGTTCGACTCGGGCACGACGCATTGGAGCGTGATGCGCGGCTCGCACGCGGCGGAATGCGCGTACCCGGCCGACCTCTACCTCGAAGGTTCGGACCAGCATCGCGGCTGGTTCCATTCCTCGCTGCTGACCGGCTGCGCCATCGACGGCCGCGCGCCCTATAAGGCCTTGCTGACGCACGGCTTCGTCGTCGACGGCAAGGGCATGAAGATGTCCAAGTCGAAGGGCAACGTCGTCGCACCGCAGGAAGTTTCGGACAGGCTGGGCGCCGAAATCCTGCGCCTGTGGGTGGCGGCCACCGACTACTCGGGCGAGCTGTCGATCTCGAAGGAGATTCTCGACCGCGTGGTCGAGACCTATCGCCGCCTGCGCAACACGCTCAAGTTCCTGCTCGCCAATACCGCCGATTTCGATCCGGCCAAGGACATGTTGCCCGTGGGCGAGTGGCTGGAGATCGACCGCTACGCGCTGGCGATGACGCGCGCGCTGCAGGCGCAATGCATCGCCGACTACGAGCGCTACGAATTCCACAAGATCGTCCAGGCGCTGCAGAACTTCTGCGCCGAGGACCTGGGGGCGTTCTACCTCGACATCCTCAAGGACCGGCTCTACACCTCGGCGACCGACGCGCGCGCGCGCCGCGCGGCGCAGAGCGCGCTCTGGCACATCGTGCAGGCGCTGGTGCGCCTGATGGCGCCCATTCTCGCCTTCACCGCCGAGGAGATCTGGTCGATCGTCGGCAGCGGCGATACGGTGATGACCTCGACCTGGCACGCGCTGCCGGCGCAGGCGGGCGAGTCTGAATTGACCGATCGCTGGCTGCGCATCCGC
Source organism: Betaproteobacteria bacterium (assembly GCA_019136545.1). Taxonomy (GTDB): domain Bacteria; phylum Pseudomonadota; class Gammaproteobacteria; order Burkholderiales; family Rhodocyclaceae; genus Fen-999. Next base: position 34,268 of record JAGVUA010000065.1, on the reverse strand, counting down.
GAGGTGAAGGCCGAGGCGGCCAAGGTGCTCGAAGACCTGCGTTCGGCCGGCAAGCTCGGTTCCTCGCTGCAGGCCGAAGTCGAGATCCGCGCCAGCGGCGCCCAGTACGAACTGCTGGCCAGCCTGGAGGATGACCTGCGCTTCGTGCTGATCTGCTCGAAGACCACGCTGGTCAAGGCCAGCGATCCGGGCGCCGAGGCGATCATCGCCACGCCGAGCGGCCAGCGCAAGTGTGCGCGCTGCTGGCACTGGCGCGCCGATGTCGGCAGCCATGCGCAGGCGGCGGCACATCCCGATCTCTGCGGCCGCTGCGTCGCAAACCTGTTCGGTGGCGGCGAGACCCGTGACTTCGCCTAGCAGCGGCGTGTCGCCACGGCTGACTTTCGATTTCTACGCATGGCTGGCGCTGGCCGCGGGCGTGGTCGTCCTGGACCAGATCAGCAAGGCCTGGATACTGTCGGTCTTCCAACCCGGCGAGAGCCTTCGCGTGCTGCCGGTGTTCGACCTCGTGCTGCTGTTCAATCCCGGCGCCTCGTTCAGTTTCCTGGCCGACGCCGGCGGCTGGCAGCGCTGGTTCTTCACCGTGCTGGCGCTGGGCGTTTCCGTCTGGCTCGTCGCCTTGCTGCGCCAGCATGCCGGCGAGCGTCTGATGCCGCTGGCGCTGGCGCTGATCCTCGGCGGCGCGATCGGCAACGTGATCGACCGCCTGCGCTTTGGCGCGGTGGTCGACTTCCTGCATTTCCACTGGAACGAACATTATTTCCCGGCCTTCAACGTGGCCGATTCCTGCATCAGCATCGGGGTTGTGCTGATGCTCGGGCATGAACTTCTCGGCAAGAGGGGGCCAGCATGAGCGAACGCGTCAAGCCGGACAGCCTGGTGACCCTGCGTTACAGGCTCGCCACCGCCGACGATGTGACGCTGGTGAGCACCTTCGACTCGGCGCCGGCGACATTGCAGCTCGGCAACGGTGAACTGGCGCCGCCGCTCGAGGCCTGTCTCGAGGGCATGGCGGCGGGTGAGCGCCAGACCTTCCTGCTGGAGGCGGTGCAGGCGTTCGGTCCGCACAATCCCGACCTCGTGCAGCGGCTGGCGCGCCGGGACTTGCCGGAGGGCGACAAGGTGGCGGTCATGAGCATGGTCGAGTTTGCGTCGCCCGACGGCGCTGCTTTCACGGGCCTGATTCGCGAGCTCGACGACGATTCGGCGCTGATCGATTTCAATCACCCGCTGGCGGGCAAGGGCGTGCGTTTCGAAGTCGAGATCGTGGGGATCCTGTGACGGACATCCTGCTGGCGAGCCCGCGCGGCTTCTGCGCCGGCGTCGAACGCGCCATTGCCATCGTCGAGCGGGCGCTGGCGTTGTTCGGCGCACCGATCTACGTCCGTCACGAAGTGGTGCACAACAAGTACGTGGTCGACGGCCTGCGCGCCAAGGGCGCGGTGTTTGTCGACGAGCTCGACCAGGTGCCCGACGGCGGCACGGTCATCTTCAGCGCCCATGGCGTGTCGAAGGCGGTGCAGGCCGAAGCGGCGCGCCGCAAGCTGAACGTGTTCGACGCCACCTGTCCGCTGGTGACCAAGGTGCACCTCGAGGTGGCGCGCCAGCGCGCCCAGGGCCGGGAAGTGGTGATGATCGGCCACAAGGGACATCCCGAAGTCGAAGGAACGATGGGCCAGAGCCCGGACGGCATGCATTTGGTCGAGCGTGTCGGCGATGTGCCACGGCTGACTTTGGCCAACCCGGATCAGGTGGCCTATGTGACGCAGACGACGCTGTCGGTCGATGATGCCGCCGCCATCGTCGCTGCCTTGAAGGAACGGTTTCCAAACATTGTCGGGCCCAGGAAGGACGACATTTGCTATGCCACGCAAAACCGCCAGGACGCGGTAACCCGCCTGACGAGCAATTGCGACGTCATCGTCGTGGTCGGCTCGCCGAACAGTTCGAACTCCAACCGCCTGCGCGAAGTGGCCAGGCATGGCGGGGCGCGGGCCTATCTGGTCGATCGCGCCGCCGAACTCGATCCCGACTGGTTTCTCAATGCCAGGGCGATCGGCGTCACTGCGGGCGCGTCGGCGCCGGAAGTGCTGGTGGCCGAGGTGATCGAGTCGGTCAAGGCCATGGCGAACGGCACGGTGGTGGAGACCGACGTCGCGCCCGAGGGCGTGGTGTTTCCCCTGCCGAAGGCGCTCGCCTGAGTGGACCGGCCGATGGCCTCGGCTCGACCAGAAGGCGGAAAATCCGGTAAGATGCGCCCCGGTTCACCGCCGCTTTAGCTCAGTTGGTAGAGCAACCGCTTCGTAAGCGGTAGGTCGTCTGTTCGAGTCAGACAAGCGGCACCACGGTTTCCCCAAGGCTTGCGTTGCAAGCCTTTTTGCTTTCAGGAGGCAGGCATGCGCATCGCGGGCTCGACGTTTCTGGTGACTGGCGGGGCTTCCGGCCTTGGTGCGGCGGCGGCGCGCGGTTTGGTCGAGGCGGGCGGCCAAGTGCTGCTGGCCGACTTGAACAAGCCTGCGGGAGAAGCCATGGCAGGCCAGTTGGGCGGCCGTGCCGCGTTCTGCGCAACCAACATCGCCGACGAGGCTTCGGCCAGGGAAGCGGTCGGGGCTGCCGTCACTGCGTTCGGCCGACTCGATGGGCTGGTCAATTGCGCCGGTATCGTCGCTGGCGAGAAAGTCGTCGGCAAGGACGGACCGCACTCGCTCGAGACTTTCCGTCGCGTCATCGACATCAACCTGGTCGGCAGCTTCAACATGATCCGGCTCTGCGCCGAAGCCATGGGCCGCAACGAGCCCAACGCCGACGACGAGCGCGGCGTGATCGTCAATACGGCATCGGTCGCGGCCTACGAAGGGCAGCTCGGCCAGGCGGCCTATGCGGCTTCCAAGGGCGGCATCGTCGCCATGACCCTGCCGATCGCGCGCGAACTGGCGCGGTCGGGAATCCGGGTCATGACCATTGCGCCCGGCATCATGGAAACGCCGATGCTGCTGGGCATGGCGCCCGAGGTGCAGGCGTCGCTCGGCAAGATGGTGCCTTTCCCGCCGCGGCTGGGGCGCCCCGCCGAATTTGCCGCGCTGGTGGCCCACATCGTCGAGAACGCCTATCTCAATGGCGAAGTCATCCGCCTGGACGGCGCCATCCGCATGCAGCCCAAGTAACCCAGCGCAGCCTGTATTCTTGAGCGAACCCTGCTATCACTGCGGTCTGGCCGTTCCAGGCGGCGCCGACTTTCCGGTCGAGATCGATGGTCATCGGCGCGAGATGTGCTGTGCCGGTTGCCAGGCCGTGGCGCAGGCCATCGTTGCTGGCGGCCTGGACGATTACTACCGTCATCGCGATGCCATGCCGGAAAGTCCGCGCGAGGCGATGCCCCTGGCTTTGCAGGAACTCGGGCTGTTCGATCACCCGGACGTGCAAAAGAACTTCGTGCGGCCGGTCGGCGAGCACGAAAAAGAAGCCGCGCTGATTTTCGAAGGGATCACCTGTTCGGCCTGCGTATGGCTGAATGAGCAGCATATCGCGCGCCAGCCTGGCGTGACCGCCATCGACATCAACTACGCGACCCGGCGTGCCCGCGTGCGCTGGGACGAGCAGCGCATCAAGCTGTCGCAGATTCTCGAAGGGATCGCGGCGATCGGCTATCGGGCGCATCCTTATGACGCCGCCCGTTCGGAACTGCTGGCCCAGAAGGAGCGCCGCACGGCGCTGTGGCGCCTGTTCGTCGCCGGTTTCGGCATGATGCAGGTGATGATGTATGCCGTCCCGGTCTACCTGGCCGACGACGGCACCATGACCCGCGATATCGAGCAGCTGATGCGCTGGGCCAGTCTTATCCTGACGCTGCCGGTGATCCTGTATTCAGCCGCGCCTTTTTTCCGCAACGCCTGGCGTGACCTGAAGCTTCGCCGCATCGGCATGGACGTGCCCGTCGCGCTCGGTGTCGGCGCCGCATTTCTGGCCAGCGTTTGGGCGACCGTGACCGATTCCGGCGAGGTCTATTTCGATTCGGTCACCATGTTCGTGTTCTTTCTCCTGGGCGGACGTTTCCTCGAGATGCTGGCCCGCCAGAAGGCGGCGCGAGGCGTCGAGTCGCTGGCACGGGCGCTGCCTGCCTTCGCCTCGCGGTTCGCGCCTTATCCGGGAGAGCGGCTCGAGCGTGTCGCGGTTGCCGAACTGGTGGCGGGCGATGTGGTGCTGGTGAAGCCGGGCGAAATCATTCCGGCGGATGGCGTGGTGATCGATGGCGCCAGCAGTGCCGACGAGTCCCTGCTGACCGGCGAGAGCAGGGCGGTGGCCAAGGACGTCGGTGCCGACGTGATCGGCGGCAGCCTCAATGTCGCCAGCCCGTTGACCGTCAGGGTCAAGTGCGTCGGCGAGATGACGCGGCTAGCCTCGATTCAGCGCTTGATGGAAAGAGCCTCGGTCGAAAAACCCCGGATCGTCGAGACCGCCGATCGCATCGCCGGCCGGTTTGTCGGCGCGTTGTTGATCCTGGCCGTTGTCACCGGCGCTGCGTGGCTGTGGCTGGAACCGGCGCGCGCGCTTTGGGTGTTCGTCGCCGTGCTGGTGGTGAGTTGCCCCTGCGCGCTATCCTTGGCGACGCCGGTGGCGCTGACGGTGGCGACGGGTGCGCTCTCGCGCCACGGAGTGCTGGTGACACGAGGCCACGCCATCGAGGCGCTGGCGCGCGCCACGCATGTCGTGTTCGACAAGACCGGCACGCTGACGGAAGGCAGGCCCGTATTGAAGGAATCGTTGACGCCTGGGCGCATGGATGCCGCGCAGGCCTTGGCGACGGCAGCGTCGATGGAATTGGGTTCGGAGCACGCCATTGGCGGCGCCATTCGCGAGGCAGCGCGAGCGTCTGCGGTGGTGCCCATGACCGCCGTGCGCTCGGTGACCGGCCAGGGCATTCAGGCCGAATCGGGCGGGCAGCGATTCTGGTTGGGCACGCCGGCCTTTGCCGGTCAGTCTCACGGTCAACCGCTACCCGAGCGCGCGCGGCAATGGCTTGCCGAAGGCGACACGGTGGTGGCGTTGGCCGATGACCAGGACTGGCTGGCCCTGTTTCGGCTGACCGACTGTCAGCGGCCGGGAGCCGCCGAGGCTGTCGGTGCGCTGCTCGATCAAGGCCTGAAAGTCACCGTGCTCAGCGGCGATGCGCCCGAGGCCGTCCGCAGGATGGCGGCCGCTTTGGGCATTCCTGACTATTTTGGCGCCATGACGCCTGAAGGCAAGCACGAGGCCATCAGGCGTTGGCAGGCCGATGGCGATCTGGTTGCGATGGTGGGCGACGGTGTGAACGATGCCCCGGTTCTGGCACAGTCGCATGTGTCGATTGCCATGAGCAATGGAACTGATTTGGCGCGCAGCCAGGGCGATATCGTGCTGTTGGCCGGCGACTTGCGGCAGGTGGCGCGCGCCGTGGCCCTGTGCCGCAGGACGATGCGCATCGTGCGTCAGAACTTGTCCTGGGCATTTGCGTACAATCTTCTGGCCATCCCCTTGGCGATGACGGGTTGGGTCACGCCATGGATGGCGGGTATCGGTATGTCCGCCAGTTCTCTGCTGGTGGTGTTGAACGCTCTTCGTTTGCAGCGAGGTAGCCCGAATGCGGCGCAGGTGAATTGATGGACATCATGTTCCTGCTCATACCGATGTCGGTGATCATTGTCTTCGTCATTGGCATCATTTTCTGGTGGTCATTGCGGCAGGGGCAGTTCGAGGATCTCGAGGAATGGGCGAAGCGCATTCATCGAAAACCCATTCGGCTACCACGGTTGATCCAGATCAATAACATTGGCACCGCCCTTACCCATACTTCCGCCTTGGGTTTCTCGGGTTGGCGGAGTAGCTACGCCCGGGAAAGGGTTAGTCTCTCTGTTGGGGTTGGGGGTGCGCTGAGGCGCACCCTTTTTTTTGTACAAGCGCTTTCGTACAAGCCCGTTTTATCTCGCAATCAAAATTCTTGCAATGCCGCATTTTTGATCTGAGTCAAAATGTCGGCCCTACTTGCCTTTATGCTGCACAGCAAACTTGAGTTTGGTATCCGTCCAGGGTGGGGTCGGGCGGTTTTGGCCGATAGGATTTTTTTGTTCTTCGCGAGGTAAATCAACATGCAATCGCAAGCGACTTACAACTACAAAGTCGTGCGCCAGTTTGCCGTCATGACCGTGATCTGGGGCATCGTGGGCATGCTGGTCGGCGTCATTATTGCCGCCCAACTGGTGTGGCCGGAGTTGAATTTCTTCGAGTGGCTGAGCTATGGCCGCTTGAGGCCGTTGCATACCAACGCGGTGATTTTTGCCTTCGGCGGATGCGCGCTGTTTGCGACCTCGTATTACTCGGTGCAGCGGACTTGCCACACGCCGCTGTTCGCGCCGGGCATCGCGGCATTTACCTTCTGGGGCTGGCAGTTGGTCATCGTGCTGGCGGCGCTGAGCCTGCCGCTTGGCTTCACGTCCGGCAAGGAATATGCGGAACTGGAGTGGCCCATCGACATCCTCATCACGGTTGTTTGGGTGGCGTATGCGGTGGTGTTCTTCGGTACCCTCGTGAAGCGCAAGACTTCGCACATCTACGTCTCCAACTGGTTCTTCGGCGGCTTCATCCTGACCGTTGCCCTGCTGCACCTCGTCAATAGCGCCGAGATTCCGGTGTTTGCCGCGGGCGTGTTGACGCCCAAGTCCTACTCGGCCTATGCCGGGGTTCAGGATGCGATGGTCCAGTGGTGGTATGGCCACAATGCCGTGGGCTTCTTCCTGACGGCGGGCTTCCTGGGCATGATGTATTACTTCGTGCCCAAGCAGGCCGGTCGCCCGGTCTACTCTTACCGGCTTTCCGTGGTGCACTTCTGGGCCCTGGTGTTCACGTACATGTGGGCCGGCCCGCACCATCTGCATTACACGGCGCTACCGGACTGGACTCAGTCGCTCGGCATGCTGTTTTCGCTGATTTTGCTTGCGCCAAGCTGGGGCGGCATGATCAACGGCATCATGACCATGTCGGGTGCGTGGTACAAGCTGCGCGATGATCCGATCCTGAAGTTCATGATTACCTCCCTGTCCTTCTACGGCATGTCGACCTTCGAAGGCCCGATGATGTCGATCAAGACGGTGAATGCCTTGTCGCATTACACCGACTGGACGGTCGGCCACGTGCATTCCGGCGCGCTGGGCTGGGTGGCGATGATCTCGATCGGTTCCATCTATTACCTGTTGCCCCGCCTGTTCGGCAAGACCGAGATGTACTCGACCAGGCTGATCAACACGCACTTCTGGCTTGCGACGCTCGGCACGGTGCTGTACATCGCCGCGCTCTGGATTTCCGGCGTGATGCAGGGGCTGATGTGGCGCGCCACCAACGTGGATGGGACCCTGACGTATTCGTTCGTCGAGTCCGTCAAGTCTTCCTACCCGTTCTGGATAATCCGCGTCGTCGGTGGCCTGATGTTCCTTGGCGGCATGTTGTTGATGGCCTACAACATGTTCAAGACCATGGCGAGCGGCCGTGCGGTCAATGACGCGCCTGTGCTGGCGCCGGCGCACGCCCACTAAGCCTACGCGACCAATTACATAGGAGTCACATGTCATGTTGACGCATGAGCAGATCGAGAGGAATGTTGGGTGGATGATCGTCCTGACGATCCTGACTGTCAGCGTGGGCGGTCTGGTCGAGATCGTCCCGCTGTTCTTCCAGAAATCCACAACCCAGCCGGTAAACGAGCTCGTCAAGCCCTACGATGCCTTGCGGCTGGCGGGACGCGACATTTACATTCGTGAAGGTTGCTACAACTGCCACTCTCAGATGATCCGGCCATTCCGGGCGGAAACGGAGCGTTACGGCCACTACTCGGTGGCGGGCGAGTTTGTTTACGACCATCCGTTCCAGTGGGGTTCCAAGCGCACGGGACCCGACTTGGCCCGGGTAGGCGGCCGTTATTCGGATCAATGGCATCGGATTCACCTGTTGAATCCGCGCGATGTCGTGCCCGAGTCGAACATGCCCGCCTATTCCTGGCTGAACCGTCCGCTCAAGGAGCCTCATATCGCTGCCAAGATGGATGCCTTGCGCAAGGTGGGCGTGCCCTACAAGGATGACGAGATTGCCGGCGCGGGCCAACTGATCGAGGGGAAAACCGAACTCGACGCCTTGGTCGCCTATCTCCAGGGTTTGGGTTTGGCGCTGAAGCAGACGCGTTGAGCAGCCATGGATATCAATGATCTGCGTTCCCTATTCACGGTGCTGTCGTTCGTGATGTTCGTCGGCATCGTGTGGTGGGCTTTCTCCAGTCGCCGCAAGCAGAGTTATGAAGCTGCCGCGCGGATTCCGTTGGAAGATGACTTGCCAGCCGATGAGAACGGACCGGGCGCGGATCAAGCGAAATACTGAAAGGAATTCGAGATGGATTTCAACAACACGAGTGATTTCGTCAGCAATTTCTGGAACATTTACGTGGCGGTACTGGCTTTGGTCAGTATCGTCGGTTGCGGCGTATTTCTGTGGATCCAGGACAAGGCCAAGTCGAATGCCGGACAAACGACGGGCCACGTCTGGGATGAGACCTTGCAGGAGTACAGCAATCCCTTGCCGAACTGGTGGCGGTGGATGTTCTACATCACGGTTATTTTCGCCTTGGTCTATCTTGTGCTCTACCCGGGCATAGGCAACTATCCGGGTTTCTTTGGCTGGACCATGCGCGGCCAATACGAGAACGAGATGAAGAAGGCCGATCAGCACTTTGCGCCGGTCTTCAACAAGTTCTTGAGCCAGGATGTGATGACCGTGGCCGCCAATAGCGAGGCGAGGGAAATGGGCCAGCGGCTTTGGCTGACGTACTGCGCACAGTGCCATGGTTCGGACGCGAAAGGGGCGAAGTCGTTTCCCAACCTGACCGACTCCGATTGGCTCTGGGGCGGCACGCCGGACAAGATCAAGGCCACCATCAAGGAAGGCCACGATGCGGTCATGACGCCTAAGGGCACCAAGCCCGACATGGACGCGGAACAGGTGAAGGACGTGGTGCACTATGTCCGCTCCCTGTCCGGACTCCCGAACGATTCCATTCGCGCACAGCGCGGCAAGGATCTGTATCCGCAAGCCTGCGCCGCCTGCCACGGGCCGGATGCCAAGGGCAATCCGGATGCCGGCTATCCGAACCTCACCGACAAGGTCTGGCTCTACGGCTCGCGTGAAGAAGAAATGATCGACATTGTCACGAATGGCCGCACCAACCGCATGCCTGCCTTCGGGGATTTCCTGGGCGACGCCAAGGTTCATCTGCTGACGGCGTACGTATGGGGATTGGGCGGTGGCGTCAAAGCGGACGCATCCAGCGCGGGACCGATGGCCGTTCTCGATGGGAATACCGCGAAGATCTATTTTGCGACCGGCCAGGCGGATCTCGGCGCCGAAGCGCAAGCCGTCATGCAGAGCCTGCTCGAACTGGCCAAGGCCAATCCCGCCGCAAAGTTCGCGGTCTCGGGATTCCATGACGCGACGGGCGACAAGGCCGCCAACGAAGAACTGGCCAAGACCCGTGCGCTTTCCGTCGTCGCCGTGCTAAAGGCTGCCGGTATCGGCGACGAGCGGATCGAATTGCGCAAGCCCGCCGAGACAACCGGCACAGGCGATAACAAGGAAGCGCGGCGCGTGGAGGCCACGATCCTCTAGGCAGTTGTTCATTCGGGCGAGGACGGCCTGTTGCATGTGCCTCGCCCGTACACGGCATTGTCGCCGCCGGCAGCAAGACGCCCAGGAGACGGGGTGAGAGGTCGGTATTTTGTCCCTGGGCATGCCAGGGACAAGTACCCGGTAGCATCAGGGAGACGCGTGGGGACGTCTGCTTGAAGCGGGTATATTGCAGTTGGCTATTTCATCCTTTCGAAAACAAGCATGATCACCAAGCCCCCCACAGATTCCGCGACTCGCGCGGAAGCGCCCGCGCCTCTCTATGAGGTGCACAAGAAAATCCACCCAAAGGCGGTAACCGGAATCTTTGCCACTTGGCGCTGGATTCTCGTCTGGTTTACCCAACTCCTGTTCTACGGACTTTGCTGGCTGCCATGGAATGGCCGGCAGGCCGTATTGTTCGACCTCGTCGAGCGAAAGTTCTATTTGTTCGGCTTGGTGTTTTGGCCGCAGGACGTGTTCTTTCTGGCCGTCCTGCTGATCATCTCGGCCTATGCCTTGTTCTTGTTTACCGCCGTGGCGGGCCGCCTTTGGTGTGGCTACGCCTGCCCCCAGACCGTCTATACGGAGATCTTTCTCTGGATAGAGGAAAAGATCGAAGGCGATCGCAACGCGAGAGTCAGGCTTGACGCAGCGCCGATGAACGGCGGCAAACTGGCCAAGCGAGTTCTGAAGTACGGCCTGTGGATTCTTTTCTCGTTCTGGACGGGGTTTACCTTCGTGGGATACTTCACGCCGATCGAGGAACTGGTGGCGTCGGCCATGACCTTGTCGTTCGGGCCGTGGGAGTGGACCTGGATCATCCTCTATTCGGGCCTGACGTATGGCTTTGCCGGACACCTGAGAGAACAGGTCTGCAAGTACATGTGCCCTTATGCCCGCTTCCAGGGCGTCATGTTCGATCCCGATACGCTGGTCATTACCTACGACGAGGAGCGCGGCGAACCGAGGGGAACAAGAAAGCGGAGCGCGGACTACAAGGCGCTTGGGCTCGGGGAATGCATCGACTGCGACCAATGCGTCGCGGTGTGTCCCACCGGAATCGACATTCGCAAGGGACTGCAGTACGAGTGCATCGGTTGCGCCGCATGTATCGACGTGTGCGATCAGGTGATGGAAAAGATGGGTTACCCCAAGGGACTCATCCGGTACTCAACCGAAAACGCCTTGGCCAAGCATTGGGGCGCCAAGGAGATCCTCGGGCATGTGGTACGCCCGCGCATCATCGTCTATACCCTCATCCTCGGAGCGATTACGCTTGCGTGGGTCTGGGGACTGGCGACCAAGCCGGCGCTGCGCGTCGACGTGATTCGGGATCGCATGACGCTGGCGCGCGAAGTCGAGGATGGCCTCATCGAGAACGTGTTCCGCCTCCAGGTCATGAACGTCTCCGAAAAGGAGCAGCGCTATAGCGTCAGCGTTAGCGGCCTGAACGGAATCGCGTTGATGGGGGATCCGATCATCCAGCTACCGTCGGCGAGCAACAAGAATGTGACGTTCCAAGTGAGGGTTCCGCCCGATGCCGCCGCGAAGGGATCGCATACGATCCATTTCGACGTGAAATCCTTGACCGACAGCGCCATAGAGGTCCACGAGAAAGCAATATTCCTGATGCCATGAACAATACGAAAGATCTGTCAGTACAGCCGTGGTATCGCCAGCCTTGGCCCTGGCTATTGATGCTCGGTCCGGCGGTGGTGGTCGTCGCCGGCATCGCGACCGCTTGGATCGCCTACTCGACGAGTGATGGGCTGGTGGCCGAGGACTACTACAAGAAGGGCCTCGTGGTGGACCAGGTTCTGGCGCGCAGCCGAGAGGCGAAGGACTTGGGACTGCGCTTTCGGGCGCGTTTTACGGCCGAGGCGATCGATGCCGCGCTCTCGGCCACCAAGCATGACAATTTCGCATACCCCAGGCGCTTGATGGTGACCTTATCCCACCCGACCCGCGCGGGCCTCGACCAGCAGTTTGTCCTGGAGCGTGCCGATGATCGCGATGGTCGCGATGGTCATTACGCGGGCAAGTTCCGGCTGCCGGCATCGGGGCACTGGCTGGTTCTCATCGAAGACGATGCGGCTTCCTGGCGGCTCTTGGGCAACATCATCCTCCCTGCCAATGGTGAATTGGCGTTAGGAAACGATTAGCAGGCGGCCACCGCAGGGGGCCTGGTTCTCATCGATAGACGAGAACGGGTATGGTCGAATGCGTGAGTACTTTTTGGGTTTCGGAGCCGAGCAGTAGGCCGCTGAACCCCCGCCGGCCATGCGACGCCATGAAGATCAGATCGCAGCCGGCATTGTTGGCGGCATCGATGATGGCTTGGTAGGGCAGGTCGCTGACGCTGTCGGTATTCGCACTCGGTACCCCGGCTTCTTTTGCGACGGCACTTGCGTTGGCGAGGATCTCCTGAGCTTGGCGATCGGCCATTTCGGCAAATTTTTCCGGCGTGGTCGGATCTATCAGAGCGCCCTCGCCATAAAAAACCACCGGATAATCCGGCTTGGCGAAGAAGAACGTAATCTTTGCCCCCGCCTCGCGCGCAAAGGTCACCGCGCGTTTGACGGTTTCGAGCGAAAGTTGCGAACCATCCGTGGGAACCAGAATGTGTTTGAACATCGAATTCTCCTGCGCAACGGAACGAGTTTCAATTATCGAGCCGATGACGGCTGGGTCGTTGATGCAAGTCAACATCGGCCGGTAGCGGTTGCGCAGAATCCTTTGTCATCATGCGTATCCGCTTTCTCGGCGCCGCTCGCGAAGTCACCGGTTCCTGTTTCTTGCTAGAGGGGGCCGGCGCGCGTTTTCTGGTGGATTGCGGCATGTTTCAGGGGGGCCGCGAAGCGTACCAGCGCAATCTCGCTGCGCTTGATTTCGGATTTCCCTTGAAGGCGCTGGATTTCGTCATCCTGACGCATGCGCATATCGATCATTCCGGCCTGCTGCCGAGACTGTCGGCGCTTGGTTTCCGGGGACCGGTGTACGCCACCCAGGCAACGTGCGATCTTGCGGAGGTGCTGCTGCTCGATTCCGCACACATCCAGGAAAAGGAAGCAGAATGGGAAAACCGCCGTCGCCATGAGCGGCGTGTACGGACGAGGCGGGAGCGTGCGCCGCTCTACACCGTGACGCAGGCCCGCCAATGCCTGCGGCAGTTCAGGCCGTGTCCGTATGATGCAGAATGGCAGCCCGCGTCGGGTATTCGCGTCGTGTTTCGCGACGCAGGGCACATTCTGGGTTCGGCCATTACCGAATTGTGGTTTAGCGAAGCCGAGTCGACGCGCAAGGTGGTTTTTTCGGGCGACCTGGGTCAACCGGACAGGCCGGTGCTCAACGATCCGACCCCGATAGCGGCAGCGGATGTCCTGATCGTCGAGTCCACTTACGGGAACCGGCTGCACAAGAACATGGCCGACACCGAAGCGGAACTGGTGGCTGCCCTCGAGGACACCTTGAGGCGCAAGCATGGCAACGTCATCGTACCGGCATTTGCCGTCGGCCGGACCCAGGAAGTGCTGTTCATCCTTACCGATCTGGTGCGGCGCGGCAGGCTTTCGCCCATGACGATTCACGTTGATTCGCCCATGGCCGAGGCTGCGACCAGATTGACTTTGAAGCACTTGAATCTGCTCGACTCAGAAACCCGGAATCTGATCGAGTGGCAACGCCGCCATCCGGAAAGCCCCGCCATACGCTTCGTCCAGGAAATCGAGGAATCGATGGCTTTGAACGAGATCGAGGCGGGTGCGGTCATCATTGCCGCAAGCGGGATGTGCGATGCGGGCAGAATCAAGCATCATCTGCGGCACAACTTGCCGCGCAAACAAAGCTCCGTGATCATCACAGGCTTTCAGGCGGCGGGCACGCTGGGTCGGCGATTGGTCGATGGCGCCCGGTGGGTCAGGATATTCGGGGAAGAGGTTCCGGTAAAGGCTGACATTCATACCATTGGCGGATTGTCCGCGCATGCCGACAAGAAAGCGCTGCTGGGCTGGCTGACTCAGTTTCGGCAGCCGCCGGACCAGTGTTTTATCGTTCACGGCGAGGCGGCGACTGCAGAAGCATTCGCAGGTGATGTGCGTGGCTTGGGTTGGTCCGAGGTCGTTGTGCCCAAGCATGGCGATACCCGGGAGATTGGCTGGAGGCAATAATCGTTTGAGCAGGAATAACGGCGTCGGATCTTCCAAGGCGGCGTGGCAGGCCGTGCATCATGCGGTCGAAGCCAACGTCGATCCGATGGGCGTGGCGATGCCGCTGCTGCATGCGCAGTTGGCATGGTTGGCGCATCCGCAGGAACTGGCGGAAGAAATGGCCGCGTTTTCCAGCAAGATGCTGGCCTTGCAGTGGCATTCCTGGCGCAGGGCCTTGGGACTGCCGGCGGAGGATATCGAAAAGCCGAATCCCGACGATACCCGGTTCGTCGATCCGGTATGGACCGAGTCCGCGAGTTGGGATATCGCCAAGGAGTGGTATCTCCTGAGCACGCGGCACATCCAGGACATGCTCTACCAGACCCCGGGACTTTCCAACCAGGAGCGTCGCCGTGCGGCTTTCTGGTGGCGCAAATGGCTCAATGCCATGGCGCCGACGAATTTCCTGTTGACCAATCCGGTGGCGATGCGCAAGGCCGTGGAAAGCAACGGCGACAGCCTTGTGCGAGGCATGCGCAACTTCCTGGCCGACTTGAAAGCGGGGACAGTCCGCATGACCGCCCCCGAGGATTTCCACGTCGGCCGCAACCTGGCGACGACGCCGGGCCAAGTCGTGTTCCGCAACCGCTTGCTGGAGGTAATTCATTACGCGCCCAGCCAGCGCCGGGTTCACGCTGTTCCCTTGGTCATCGTTACCCCTTGGATCAACAAGTTCTACATCCTGGACATCAATCCCCGGAAAAGTCTGGTCAAGCATCTGGTCGAGCATGGCTTCGACGTATACATCACGAGCTGGAAAAACCCGGGCGAAGACATGCGGGAGGTAGGATTCGACGCATATCTGGTCGAAGGGATTGCCTGCCTGGTGGAGGTTGCGCAAAAGATTTCCCGCGCCAGCAAGGTCAATGCGGTGGGTTACTGCATCGGCGGATCGGCGCTTGCTGCCTATATGGCGTGGGCGAATCGCCACTATCCCGCCGATGGCGTGCCGGTCAGTTCCGCAACGTTCCTGACAACCTTGGTCGACTTCCACAAGCCCGGAGACATCGAGGTATTCCTCGATGAGGGCAGCGTCAACTTCCTGTCGCAGTCGATGGACAGGAAGGGCTATCTTGACGGCAAGGAAATGGCGGCTGCTTTCCGGCTGCTCCGATCGAACAGTCTGATCTGGCATTACGTGGTCCATGGCTATCTCTATGGGGAAATGCCACCGCCCTTCGATGTGCTCTACTGGAACATGGACACGACCAGAATGCCGGCGGCCATGCACAAGTGGTACCTCAGGGAGTTCTACCTCAACAATGCGCTGATCAAGAAAGATGCCCTGACGATCGCCGGCGAAAAGATAGACCTCGAACGCATCGTTCAGCCGGTGTATGCGGTGGGCGCGGCGGACGATCACATTGCGCCCTGGCGTCAGACATTCCGGATCAACAACCACGTTGCCGGCGCCAAGCGGTACGTGCTTTCGAGTTCCGGTCATATTCTGGGCATCGTCAATCCGCCGGTGCTCCCCCCCAAGCGCGAGTATTGGGTGGCGAGCGCCGAGCGCCATGACACGCCGGACAACTGGCGAGACCGGGCCGAGCATGTTCGCGGTTCGTGGTGGGAGGACTGGCTGGCGTGGCTCAAGCCCCGTTCCGGCAGGTCGGGAACGCCTCCGCCGGTCTCGACCGCCGCGTTTCCAGCGCTGGGCAAAGCGCCCGGCAGCTATGTGCAGGCGCCTTGACGCATTGCCGGCATGGCCCTTTGCCGGTTGCCGTATCGGATATCATTAGCACATTTGCTTCCAATGATGCCGGCGGTCCCGGTGGCGGCGGGGCAGGGACAAAGATAATGAAATGTGTCGATGACTTCCGCTTTCGATTGGGTGGCCGGGAACTGGTGCCCATCGTGATCGGTGGCATGGGAGTGGACATATCGACAGCCGAGCTGGCGCTGGAGGCGGCGCGTCTCGGCGGAATCGGGCACATCTCCGACGCGATGGTGCCCACGGTTTCCGATCGGCGCTTCAGGACTCGCTTCGTCAAGGACAAGCTGAAGCTCTACAAGTACAACGTGGCGAACGCCGACAAGTCCGATGTCCGTTTCGACCTCGGTCATCTTGCCGAGGCGACGCGCTTGCATGTGGGCCGCACCATGGAAGAAAAGCGCGGCGACGGCATGGTCTTCATCAACTGCATGGAAAAGCTGACGATGAATGCGCCGAAGGAGACGCTGCGCGTGCGTCTGTCGGCGGCGCTCGATGCCGGCGTCGACGGCATTACGCTGGCGGCGGGTCTGCATTTGGGTTCCTTTGGGCTGATCGAGGATCATCCGCGTTTCCGGCACGCCTATCTGGGCATCATCGTTTCGTCGCTGCGCGCCCTGCAACTCTTCCTGCGCAAGAACGCCCGCCTGGGCCGTCTGCCCGATTACGTGGTCGTCGAAGGTCCGCTGGCGGGCGGCCATCTTGGCTTCGGCATGGACTGGGCGCGATACGATCTCGCCGCCATCGTGGCGGAGATTCGCGCATGGCTGGTGTCGGAAAAGCTCGATATCCCTTTGATTCCGGCGGGGGGAATCTTCACCGGGGGCGACGCCGTGGCTTTTCTCGAGCGCGGTGCCGCCGCGGTCCAGGTTGCGACCCGCTTTACCGTCACCCATGAATGCGGCCTGCCCGAAGTCGTTCAGCAGGAATACTTCCGGGCCGGCGAACAGGACATCGAGGTCAACAATATTTCGCCGACGGGATACCCGATGCGGATGCTCAAGCGCAGTCCGGCTATCGGCGATGGCGTGCGCCCCAATTGCGAGGCATTCGGTTACCTGCTCGATGCCAATGGCCGCTGTGCCTATATCGAAGCCTACAATCGCGAGATCGGGGCGCATCCCGGCGCCAAGAAGGTTTCCGTGAGGGACAAGACCTGTTTGTGTACGCACATGCGCAATTTCGAGTGCTGGACCTGCGGGCATTACACGTATCGCCTCAAGGACACCACGCATTGCCTGGATGACGGCGGTTACCAGATATTGTCGGCCGAACATGTCTTCCGGGACTATCAGTTCAGCAAAGGTGGCGCGATCGACCTGCCACCGAGAGGAGGTGCCGAATCGTGAGCCAGGCAGCAGTCACCGGCGGCGAGTTGCGCCGCATCGTGCGCATCAACGAGGAGATCAAGAGCGTTGTCGCCACGGCGTTCAAGATCAATCTGATGGCGATGAATGCCATTTTCCTGGCCAAGCGGGCGGGGCAGGCGGCGCTGGGCTTCAGCGTCCTGTCCAACGAGTTGCGCCGCTTTGCCACGGATCTTCAGCAGCAGATGGAGGTTCTCAGGCAAATGACGCACGGCAGCGTCGCGTCGGTGACCGCCCTCGTCAAGACCGAGCGGCTCAACCGCCTGGTCGAGCGCATGCGTAGCGAAGTGAGCGGCCAGGCGCGCGCGATCATCGATCGGTATCTGCGCAATCGGCAGACCACTTCCTTTGTATTGCACGAGGAGGCGATCGCGACTCAGAATCGCCGCCTGGGCCAGACCATCGCCGATACGGCGCAATTGGTCGAACTGGGCAGCGTGCTGGCGCGCTCGGCAAAAATCGAGGCGGCATACGGCGGAAGTTTTTCAGCGGCACTGATGCAGGTATCGAGTGACTTCGAGCGCACGATCGCCGAGATACACCGTTCGCTCGAGCAATTGTCGCGACATCAAGACTAGGGAGGCTTCCAGATGAAAACGGCCCAAGTGATCTACGAAAACGGCGACCACCGCTGGCTGGCGATTGTGCGCGATCCGGACCGGCCCGGCTACCTGATCGACACGAACGAGTATCTCGTCAGCATCGGCGACGAAGCCATCCTGCTCGACCCGGGCGGCAGCGAGATCTTCCCCTCAGTGTTCTCCGCGTTGTGCGCCGAGTACGATCCGCGCCGCATCAGCAAGATTTTTGCATCGCACCAGGATCCGGACATCATCTCATCGTTGTCGATGTGGATGGAGTTCAATCCGGACATCAAGTGCTACATCAGCTGGCTTTGGACCGGATTCGTTCCCCACTTCGGCGGCACCGACGAAACCTTCATTCCGATACCCGATCCCGGCATGGACATTCCGGTGGGCCGCGAGCGCCTGCGGGCGGTGCCGGCGCACTATCTGCATTCCTCGGGCAACTTGAATCTGTACGATCCGAAGGCCAGGATCCTGTTCTCGGGCGACATTGGCGCCGCGCTGTTGCCGCCGGGTGAAAGCGGCTTGTTCGTCGAGAATTTCGACCGCCACATCGCGCACGCCGAGGCCTTCCATCGGCGCTGGATGGGATCGGAACGCGCCAAGCGCGACTGGTGCGCGCGCGTTGCCGACATGGACGTCGACATGCTCTGCCCTCAGCATGGCGCCATTTATCGCGGCGACGACGTGCGCCGGTTCATCGATTGGTTCGCGCAACTCGACGTGGGCGCCGTCAAATCTTGACACGTATCAAGGCTTGATCGGAGCTGGGCGCCGGACAATTGCCGCCTGACCAACCGATGGATGTCCAGCAACATGACCAGCCTGACACAGCCTCTGCACGACCACCACAAACATTGTGACGATCTTTTCGCGGCAGCAGAGGAGGCGGCCCACAAGAAGCGCTGGCCGCAATGCCTGGAGTCTTTTCGGCAATTCCGGGGCGAGTTAGAGGCGCATTTCGCAACCGAGGAGCAGGTGCTGTTTCCCGCCTTCGAAAATGCCTCTGGCATGGTGGCCGGCCCCTCGCAGGTCATGCGCTTCGAGCATGCCCAGATGCGCGATCTGCTTGGGCAAATGGAGCAGGCGGCGACGCAGCAGAATCTCGACCAGTTCTCGGGTTCGGCCGAAACCCTGCTGGTGCTCATGCAGCAGCACAACATGAAGGAAGAGAACATTCTCTATCCGATGTGCGAGCAGTCGCTTTCGGGCCAGGCGCTGTCTTTGGTCGAGCCTTTGCGGGAAAGGGTGGAGGCGGCGTGCCGCGGGTGATCGACGGTCGCGAACTGCAACCGCCCGAGCCGCTGGAACTCGCGCTGATGGCGCTCGACACCTTGCCGGACGATGAAGAACTGACCATGCTGCTTTATTGCCAGCCGCATCCGTTGTTCGACATTCTGCGGCGCAATGGCTATCGCTGGACCGAAACGGTCCAGGACGACGGTACCCACGAAATCCGTATTCGCAAGGCCTGAGGGTCGGGACCCGCTCGCCCCATGCACCCGAATCTGTCCTTCGAGCAGGCGCCGCCCATCTCGGTGCCGTATCGATTCTTCCTCACTGCGCCCTTGTTCGGCGTCGTTGCCGGCATATTGCTCGCCTGGCTGGGAGAGTCAGCCGTGGCGTCGCGCTGGGTTGGCGGCGCCCTGGCCCTGACGCACCTGCTTGCCGTGGGTTTCATGCTCCAGGCCATGACCGGCGCGGTCATGCAATTCGTCCCCGTCGCGGCCGGCGGCAATGTCTGGCGCCCCCGCCTGGTCGCCAACATCATCCATCCGGCTCTCGTGATTGGCGCAAGCGCGCTGGTCGCCGCCTTCTTGTCGCAGCAGGGCTGGCTGTTTCGTCTGGCGGGATCGATCTTGCTTGCGGCCATCGGATTCTTCGTGGTGGTCGCCGGCACCGCCTTGCTGCGGACGCCGGCGCGGGGCGCGACCATGCTGTCCATGCGCATCGCCATTGTCGGGCTGGCGGTGACCGCGCTGCTGGGCGTCACGCTGGCGGAGGGACTTGCCGGCGAAGCCGCATGGCCCTTGCTCGAGCTGGCCAACGTTCACGCCGCCTGGGGCCTTGGCGGCTGGGCGCTGCTGCTGCTGGCCGGCGTCTCGTACTACGTCGTGCCGATGTTTCAGCTTACGCCGGCTTATCCGGTGGGGCTGGCTCGATGGTTGGCGCCGACCCTGCTGGTGATCCTGTTGCTGTGGTCGGCGCAGATCGGTGGCGACAGTCCCGCGTGGGAGCAGGGAGTCTTGCTGGCAGGATTGGCGGTGGCCGCCGGCTTTGCCGGCGTCACGCTCTGGTTGCAGCAGCGCCGCCGCCGCCGGGTGACCGACCCCACGCTGCTGTTCTTCCGGGGCGCCATGTTGTGCATGATCGGCCTGCTGGTGTCGGCCGTGGTGATGGCGCTGTTTCCCGACCTGGCCGAGCATCCCCGCGCGCCCTACTGGCTGGGCGTCCTCGCATTGCCGGGAGGATTCGTATCGGCCATCAACGGCATGCTCTACAAGATCGTGCCTTTCCTCAACTGGCTGCATCTGCAGCGTCTGATGGGGCTGGGCATGCTGCCGCCCAACATGAAGGAGATGATTGCCGAGCGGGCCATGGTGGCGCAGATGCGCGTCCATTTCGCCGCGGTCATTCTCTTGCTTGGGGGAGCGATCATGCCGGAACTGGTGCGCATCGCCGGCGGCGTTTTCGCGGTTTCCTGCGCGATGCTCGGGTGGAACCTGATCCAGGCGGCCCGGTTCTACCGGGACTTCAGAGATCGTATGCGCGCAGCCGCGCCAAATCCGGCACCATGATCTGCCGGCCATGTACCTCGATGAGGCCGCCTTCGGCAAGATCGTGGAAAATGCGCGACAGCGTTTCCGGCGTCAAATTGAGTCGGGAAGCGATGACCTGCTTGGAGGTGGGCAGCGTGAACTCGAGTCTTTCCTCGCACTCGCCGTCGTGAGGGCAATGTTGCAGCAGATAGCCGATCACCCGCTGGGCGCTCGAGCGCAGCGAATAGGATTCGACATCGCCGATCAGCGAATGCAGGCGCATCGCCAGTCCGGCCAGCATGGCGCGGGCGAAGGTGACATCGGTTTCCAGCAACCGGAGCACGGCTTCCTTGGAAATGTGGAGCAGCAAGGTGTCGGACAGCGCCTCGGCGAACACCGGGTAGGGCTTCTCCATGAACACCACCGCCTCGCCGAAGCTTTGGCGGGGGCCGATGATCTCCACGACTTTCTCGTTGCCCTGGGAGGACGGGAAGGCGAGCTTCACCTGGCCAAAGACGATGATGAAGAAGCCCTTGGGCATGTCGCCCTTCTGAAACAGCATTTCGCCTTTGGTCAATCGTTTTTCCCGCGTCGCCGCCGTGATCGGCGCGAGTTGACCGGGCGTCAGGGCGGAGAACAACGGCATCCTGCTGAGCAGCGAGGGGATGTCGAGTTCGTGCTTGTGCGTGGTTCCGTTGCTGGCCATGGTCATGGAACATATCACGGTTTTGCCGAGTTGTCGGAGCACTGAATCCATGACGCTGACCTGGCCAATCCTCTGCTCGGCGCCCCATCGGGGCATGTTTGCCGCCGGCATGGCGCAGGGCTTGTTGATCATGGCGCTATGGTTCATCGACCTGTTGGCGCGTTACGGCGGCGTTTCGCTGGGACTGACTTTCGCGCCGCCCTTGCCGCCCTCATGGTTCCATGCCGGCTGGTTGGCGTACGGCATGTTCGCCTTCTTCATTTTCGGTTTCATCCTGACGGCCGGCCCAAGATGGCAACGACAGCCCGATACCGGACCCGACGTGTTCCGGCCGACGCTGTTGTTGATGGCGGGCGGCTGGCTGATCGCCGATGTGGGTCTGATCCTGCCGGCGCTGCTGCCGCTGGGCTTGTTGATCGCGGCGGGCGGCTGGTCGGTGGCGACGGTGTTTCTCTGGAAGCTGTTCATGCGTACCGACGGCGACCGCATGCACATGGGCTGCATGGCCACGGCGCAGACCGCCGGGCTGCTCGGCCTGCTGGCCTTTGCCGCGCTGACGGCGGGCGGCCCGCCCGTCCTCGGTCCGCTCGCCATAACCCTGGGACTGTGGTTCTACCTGCTGCCCGTGTTTCTGATCGTCCTCCATCGCATGTTGCCGTTCTTCTCGCAAGGCGTGATACCGAAGTTCCAGCCGCCGCGCTCGGATTGGGCGCTCTACCTGTTGCTGGGCGGCAGCATGTTGCATGGCGTGCTCGCCTGGCTGGACTTGCCGGCCTGGACCTGGCTGGCCGATCTGCCGGCTGCTTTCGCCGCAGCCAGGCTGACCTGGCTTTGGCGTTTGCGGGAAAGCTTTGCCGCCACGATTCTCGCCGTGCTGCATGTCGCCTTCGCCTGGGCGGGTATCGGTTTCGGCCTGTTCGGAGTGCACAGTCTGATGCTGCTCGGCGGGCTGCCGGGACTGACTTTGGCGCCGATCCATGCCATCACTGTCGGCTTTGCGTCATCGACGCTGATCGGCATGGCGTCGCGCGTCACGCTGGGCCATTCCGGCAGGCCGATCGTCGGCGACCGCGTCATGTGGCGCTGCTTCTGGGCCATGCAGGCCGCCGCCTTGCTGCGGCTGGCCGCCGAGTGGCAGCCGCTGCTCAATCCCCTGGCCGCGCTGGTCTGGTGGCTTGCCTTCGCAGCCTGGGCCTGGCATTACGCACCGGCCTACTGGCGCGCGCCGGGCGACGGACTGCACGGCTAGTTCCGCCTGTCGATGTACCTGGCCATCAAGTATCTGCACGTGACCTGTGTCGTCATCAGCATCACGGGCTTCTTCCTGCGCGGCTGGCTGACTTTTGCCGGTTCGCCCGTGATGAACCGGCGGTGGTTGAAGTGGGCCCCTCACCTGAACGACACGATACTGCTCGCCGCGGCGATCGGCCTGGCAACCATGAGCGGGCAGTATCCGTTCGTCGCGCCGTGGCTGACCGCCAAGATCGTCGGCCTGCTCGCCTACATCCTGTTGGGCGTGGTTGCGCTCAGGCCGGGACGGCCGCGGGGCGTCAGGATCGCGGCCTGGCTGGCCGCGCTGGCGGTATTCGGTTACGTCGTTTCCGTCGCCCTGACCCGGAGTCCGGCGGGCGGCTTGCTGTGGCTCGGATGGCGCTGAGCGCGCCTGTCGACCCCGTCAGGCCGGCGAGTGCGCCAGCAACTGCTTGAGCGGTGCGATGTCGAGAATGCGGATGTGCTTCTGCTGCACGCTGATGAAGCCCTCTTCCTGGAAACGGGAAAAGGCGCGGCTGACCGTTTCCAGCTTGAGGCCGAGGTAGGAGCCGATCTCCTCGCGCGTCATGCGCAGATGGAATTCCTGGGGTGAGTAGCCCCTGGCGGTAAAGCGCTGCGACAGATTCAGCAGGAACGCCGCCAGGCGCTCCTCGGCGCGCATGGTGCCGAGCAGCATCATGACGCCATGGTCGCGGACGATCTCCCGGCTCATCACCTTGTGGAAGTGGTGCTGCAAGGCCTCGATTTCCCGCGACAGCCCTTCGAGCTGCCCGAAAGGGATGATGCAGACCTCGCTGTCCTCGAGCGCGACCGCGTTGCAGGAGTGGGTTTCCGCGCTGATGCCGTCCATGCCCAGGATCTCGCCGGCCATCTGGAACCCGGTCACCTGGTCGCGACCGTCCTCGAGCAGCACGTCGGTCTTGAAGAACCCGGTCTTGATGGCATAGATCGCTTCGAAAGGCGCACCGGCGCGGTAGAGATGCTGGCCGCGCTTGAGCCGCCGCCGGGACGCGACCATCTTGTCCAGCTTGACGATCTCCTTCTCGGTGAGCCCGAAAGGCAGGCACAGTTCACGGAGGTTGCACTGCGAGCAGGCGGCCTTCAGCGAGGAGATATTGAGCGGTATGACATTCTGATGGATGCCGTGCTCGGAGAGGCTTTTGATCTGCGTCAAAACCTCACTCTCGTGGTTCCGGCATCTTTGACCTCCGCCGTTTGTGCGCATCGGCAGCTATTCCTATTCCTGATGTTGAGCAACTTTCAAGAACTGATTTTCGATCCGCAGCTCATCCGTCGTTTCGACGTCAGCGGTCCAAGATACACCTCTTACCCGACCGCCGACCGCTTTGTCGAAGCCTTCGATGCCGAGGCCTACCAATCTTGGCTGGGTCGCCGCACGATTGGTGGGATCAGTCGGGCATTGTCATTATACGTCCATATCCCCTTCTGCAATACCATCTGCTACTACTGCGGCTGCAACAAGATCATCACCAAGGATCACGGTCGCTCCGCCAAGTACATCAAGTACTTGGGGCGTGAACTGGACATGCAGGCGGCGGCGCTGGAAGGTAGCCACGACGTCGTTCAGTTGCATTGGGGGGGCGGTACGCCGACTTTCCTGTCGCACGACGAAATGCGTCGCCTGATGGAATTGACGCACAAGCACTTCAAGCTGTTGCCCAATGGCGAGTATTCGATCGAGGTCGATCCGCGCAAGGTCGATCGCGACACCGTCAAGCTGCTGGCGGAGCTCGGCTTCAATCGCATGAGCGTGGGCGTGCAGGACTTCGAGCATGCCGTGCAGGTGGCCGTCAATCGCGTCCAGTCGCTCGAGGAAACGCGGGTGGTGATCGAGTCGGCGCGCGAGTTCGGCTTCAAGTCGGTGTCGGTCGATCTGATCTACGGCCTGCCCAAGCAGAACGTGATGAGCTTCGGACACACGCTCGACGAGGTCGTCAAGCTGTCGCCCGATCGCCTGTCCGTCTATAACTACGCGCACCTGCCGGGGCATTTCAAACCGCAACGGCGCATCAACGAGAACGAACTGCCCAGCCCGGACGCCAAGCTGCAGATTCTGCAAATGGCCATCCGGCACTTGACCGACGCGGGCTACGTGTTCATCGGCATGGACCATTTCGCCAAGCCGGAGGACGAACTGGCGGTGGCGCAGCGGCAAGGGCGGCTGCACCGCAACTTCCAGGGGTATTCGACTTACGCCGACGCCGACCTGCTGGCCTTCGGCGTGTCGGCGATCAGCAAGGTCGGCCCGACCTATTGCCAGAACTACCGCACGCTCGACGAGTACTACGACAGCCTCGACCGCGGCGTCCTGCCGGTCATGCGGGGCATGGAACTGACCGCCGACGATCTGTTGCGCCGTTCGATCATCCAGGCGTTGATGTGCCATTTCGAGCTTTCGCTCGAGTCGATCGAGATCGCGCACCTGATCGACTTCAAATCCTATTTCGCCGCCGAACTGGCCGACCTGCGCGCCATGGAAGCGGCGGAGCTGCTGCAGGTCGGCGACCGCTGGATCTCCGTGCTGCCCAAGGGCCGCATGCTGGTGCGCGCCATCGCCATGGTGTTCGACCGCTACCTGCGCGCCGACCGCGAGCGGGTGCGCTACTCCAAAGTGATCTGAGCGTTGCCCGAACCGGGTTACGCCGCGCTGTTCCTCGTCGGCCTGCTCGGGGGCGGCCATTGCGTCGGCATGTGCGGCGGCATCGTCGGCGCCCTGGCAGCGCAGGGCGCCGGGACGCCCTGGCGGCTGCATTTCGCCTACAACGGCGGCCGCATCCTCAGCTACTGCCTGGCCGGTGCCGTCGCAGGCGCCATCGGCGGCCTGGGCGCCTCATGGGGAGGCGTGGTCAAGGCGCAATGGTTGCTGTACGTCCTGGCCAATCTGATGCTGGTCGCCCTGGGCATTTATCTCATGGGCTGGACCGTCAGCCTGTCCGCCGTGGAAAGAATGGGCCAAGCGCTCTGGCGTCGCGTGGCGCCGCTGGGCGCGCGCTTCCTGCCGGCGCGAACGGTGGGTCAAGCCTTGCCGTTGGGCATGGTCTGGGGCTGGCTGCCCTGTGGCCTCGTTTACAGCGCGCTCGCCACCGCCCTGGCATCGGGCTCGGTGGAACGCGGCGCCCTGTCGATGCTGGCTTTCGGCTTGGGAACGCTGCCGAATCTCCTGCTGGCCGGCGTGCTGCTGTCGCGCTTCAAGCGCTTCGCTCAGGCGCGCGCCGTGCGTTGGACCGCCGGCGCGCTGGTGCTGGCCTTCGGCGTGCTGGGCCTGTTGCGGGCGGGGCGCTTCGTCGGCACGGCCTGACGGGGAAAGGCGGCAGGCGCGTAGAATAATCCGCTCCCCCAGCTTCTGGAAGGAGCGTAGCCCTTGGCCGATCCCGCCACCGTCGAAATCGCCGTCGGCGGCATGACCTGCGCCGCCTGCGCGGCACGCATCGAGAAGCAGCTCAACAAGCTGCCCGGCGTCGAGGCGGCAGTCAATCTGGCAGCCGAGCGGGCGCATGTGCGCTTCGCGCCGGAACTTGCCGACGTCGACAAGATTCTCGCCACCGTCGTCAAGACCGGCTTCACCGCGTCGGTCTCCACCGCCGATACTCATGCCGAAGAAAAGGCGCGAAAGCTCGCGGCATACCAGGCCGAGGTCAAGCGCTTCTGGATCGCCGCGGCGCTGACCCTGCCGCTGGTCGGGCAGATGGCCTTCATGTTCGGCGGCAATGCCGGCGCGCATGACGACGTGTTGCCGCGCTGGCTGCAGTTCGCGCTGGCGACGCCGGTGCAGTTCTGGATCGGCTGGCGTTTTTATGTCGGCGGCTTCAATGCCATCCGCGGCGGCTCCGGCAACATGGATGTGCTGGTGGCGCTCGGCACCACCATGGCCTGGGCCTACAGCGCCGTCGTCACGGTGCTCGGTCTGCACCAGCACGTGTATTTCGAGGCATCGGCGACGGTCATCACCCTGGTGCTGCTGGGCAAGATTCTCGAGGCGCGGGCCAAGGCGAAGACTTCCGCGGCCATCGAGGCGCTGGTCAAGTTGCAGCCGCAGACCGCCCGCGTCGAAGGCAAGGGCGAGCAAAGCGGCGAGCTGGTCGAAGTGCCGGTGGCTACGCTGATTCCCGGCGATGTGTTCGTCGTCAGAGCGGGCGAATCGGTGCCGGTCGACGGCGAGGTGATCGAAGGCAGTTCGAGCGCCGACGAGGCGATGCTGACCGGCGAGAGCCTGCCCGTGGTCAAGACCGTCGGCGCCCCGGTATTCGCCGCCACGGTCAACGGCGAAGGCCTGCTGCGTTGTCGCGCGACGGGCGTCGGCAGCCATACCTTGCTTGCCGGCATCATCCGCCTCGTCGAGCAGGCGCAGGGCTCCAAGGCGCCGGTACAGCGGTTGGCCGACCGCATCGCCGCCATTTTCGTGCCGGTGGTGACCGGCATCGCGCTCCTCACCTTCATCGCCTGGTGGTGGTTCGCGGGCGACTTCACCCAGGCCATGGTCAACGCCGTGGCGGTGCTGGTCATCGCCTGCCCCTGCGCCCTTGGGCTCGCCACGCCGACGGCCATCATGGTCGGCACCGGCCAGGGGGCGCGGGCCGGCGTGCTGATCCGCAATGCCCAGGCCTTGGAACTGGCGGAACAGCTACAGGTTCTGGCCGTCGACAAGACCGGCACGCTCACCGAGGGGCGTCCCGCCATCGCTGACTTTCTGCCGGCGGCCGGGCTTGCCGCGCCGGAATTGCTGCGTCTGACCGCCAGTCTCGAACAGGGGGCGACGCATCCTCTGGCGGCGGCGATCGTCCAGCGCGCCAAGACGGATGGCTTGTCCTTGTCGCTGCCGCAGGGGGTGGTGGTGACCGCCGGCCGTGGCCTGGCCGGCACGGTGGACGGTCAGGCGATCATGGCCGGCGCGCCGGCGTGGCTGGACGAGCAGGGCGTCGCCTTGCCCGAAAGTCAGCCGTGGCGACACGCCGCCTACAGCGTGGTGGCGGTGGCGCGCGATGGTGTCTGGCTTGGCGCCATCGGTATCGCCGATCCGCTGCGGTCCAGTTCGCGCGATGCCGTGGCGCGCTTGCGCAAGGCGGGCATCGACGTGGTGATGCTCACCGGCGACAACGCGGAGACTGCCGCGGTCATTGCCCGCGAAGCCGGGGTGGGGCGCTACGAGGCCGGTGTGCGGCCGGAAGGCAAGGCGGCGGCGATCACCAGACTGAAAGCCGAGGGCAAGTTCGTCGGCATGGCCGGGGACGGCATCAACGATGCCCCGGCGCTGGCGGCGGCCGATGTATCCTTCGCCATGGGCGCCGGCACCGGCGTGGCCATGGAGGCGGCCGACATCACGCTGATGCGCAACGACCTGCGTGGCGTGGTCGACGCGGTCGACCTGTCGCGCGCGACGCTGGCGAAAATCCGCCAGAACCTGTTCTGGGCGTTCATCTACAACGTGCTGGGCATTCCGGCCGCCGCGCTGGGCCTGCTGAACCCCGTGATCGCCGGCGCGGCGATGGCGATGAGTTCGGTGTCGGTGGTCAGTAATTCGCTGCTCTTGCGGCGCTGGAAACCCAAGGAGTGAATATGGATACGATGGTATTGAAGGTAGGCGGCATGTCCTGCGGCGGCTGTGTCAAGAGCGTGACGGGCGTTCTGGAAGCGCTGCCGGGCGTCGTCAAGGCCGAGGTGTCGCTGGAAAAGGCCGAGGCCGTCGTCAGCTACGAGCCTGGCCAGGCCACGCGCGAGCAGATGGTCCAGGTCATCGACGACGCCGGGTTCGAAGCCAGTTGAAGCGCAGGCACGCCAAAACGGACATGCCTGCCCCTTTATAATCATCGTTTTTCGAGGAGTCGCCCGTGGGTTTAGATCGCGTTTCGTCAGGCAAGGACTTGCCGAACGACTTCAATGTCGTCATCGAGATTTCGATGCATTCCGAGCCGATCAAGTACGAAGTTGACAAGGAGTCCGGCCAGATCTTCGTCGACCGTTTCATGTCCACGGCGATGCACTATCCCTGCAACTATGGCTACATCCCGCATACCATCGCCGGCGACGGCGATCCGGTCGATGTGCTGGTGGTGTCGCAGTTTGCCTTGCCGCCCGGCGTCGTCGTGCGCTGCCGGCCGATCGGCATGCTGAAAATGGTCGACGAGGCCGGCGAGGATGCCAAGCTGCTGGCCGTGCCGGTCGACAAGCTGACGCCGATGTACCGCGGCGTCACCTCGCCGCGCGACCTGCCGCCGATCGTGCTGGATCAGATCTCGCACTTCTTCGAGCATTACAAGGATCTCGAGCCCGGCAAGTTCGTCAAGGTCCAGGGCTGGGGCGACGTCGAGGATGCCAAGCGTGAAATCATGCAAGGCGTCGAGCGTTTCAGTTCGGCCACCGACAAGCCGGCATTCTGATTCGGCGAACATGAAACGGCGGCGGCCATGGCATCCCTGAAAATCGCCGTCGCCCAGATCAACTGCACGGTCGGCGATCTGGCCGGCAACGCCCGGCGCATGCTCCAGGCTGCGCGCGAGGCGGCGGCGGGCGGCGCCGAACTGCTGGTCACGCCGGAACTGGCGCTGTGCGGCTATCCGCCGGAAGATCTGCTCCTGCGACCGGATTTCTACCGGGCCTGCGCGCGCGAACTGTCGGCGCTGGCTGCTGCGGCGCCGCTGCCGATGGTGGTCGGACATCCCGAGGCCCGCGGTGGCCGCCACTACAACGCGGCTTCCCTGCTCAAGCACGGCACGGTCGACACCACCTATCGCAAGCAGCGGCTGCCGAATAGCGAGGTGTTCGACGAGGAGCGCTATTTCGATACCGGCGACGTGCCCGGCGTCATCGCGCTTGGCGGCGCCCACGGCGTCGTCCGCGTCGGCCTGGCCATCTGCGAGGATGTCTGGCAGCCCGGCGCGGCGGAGGCGGCGCGCGCCGCCGGTGCGGAACTGCTGCTGACGCTCAACGCCTCGCCTTTCCACATGCACAAATTGGCGCGCCGGCACGAGGTGTTGCGCGAACGCGTGGCGGGCACCGGCATGCCGGTCATCTACGCCAATCTGGTCGGCGGCCAGGACGAACTGGTGTTCGACGGCGCCTCGTTCGCGCTCGATGCCGCCGGCCGGCTGACGCATCAGCTGCCGGCCTTTGCCGAAGGCGTCGAGATCATCGAGTATGCCAATGGCGGATTGCTGCCGGGCGGCGTTGCGCCACGGCTGACTTTCGAAGCGGAGGTCTACGAAGCCCTCAAGCTCGGCGTGCGCGACTACCTGGGCAAGAACGGTTTTCCGGGCGCCATCATCGGCCTCTCGGGCGGCATCGATTCGGCGCTGACGCTGGCCATCGCCGTCGATGCGCTCGGCGCGGACCGGGTGCGCGCCGTGATGATGCCTTCGCCCTATACGGCGCGGATGAGTCTCGACGATTCGCGCGAGATGGTTCGCCGTCTCGGCGTCCGCTATGACGAAATCGGCATCGAGCCGGCGATGAAGACCTACGCTGCGATGCTCGCGCCCTTGTTCGCCGGCCTGCCGCCGACGGCCTGGGCCGACACGACGCCAGAGAACATCCAGGCGCGCATTCGCGGCATGGTGCTCATGGCCTTGTCCAACCGTACCGGCGACATCGTGCTGACCACCGGCAACAAGAGCGAGATGGCGGTCGGTTACGCCACGCTTTACGGCGACATGGCGGGCGGCTTTGCCGTCATCAAGGATGTGTTCAAGACCTTCGTCTTCCGGTTGGCGCGCTATCGCAACACGCTGTCCCGGGTAATCCCGGAAAACGTCATCACGCGGCCGCCTTCGGCGGAACTCAAGCCCGACCAGACGGACCAGGACACGCTGCCGCCCTACGAAGTGCTCGACGCCATCATCGAGGCCTACATGGAGCGCGACGAGAGCCCGCGCGAGATCGTCGCGCGCGGCTACGCCGAGGCCGATGTCCGCCGCGTCGTCGGCATGCTCAGGAAGAACGAATACAAGCGGCGCCAGAGCCCGGTCGGCATCCGCGTGTCGCGGCGCGGCTTCGGCAAGGATTGGCGATATCCGATAACATCGCGCTATGCGGACGAATGGTAGCCGAACGGTAGCGAATGAACGATAGTGCGGTAGCCGGGAGCGAAACGTGAAAAAGATCGAAGCCATCATCAAGCCTTTCAAGCTCGACGAAGTCCGCGAGGCGCTTTCCGAGGTCGGCGTCACCGGGCTGACGGTCACCGAGGTCAAGGGCTTCGGTCGCCAGAAAGGCCACACCGAGCTTTATCGCGGCGCCGAGTACGTGGTCGACTTCCTGCCCAAGATCAAGCTCGAGATCGTCGTGCCCGACAGCGTCGTCGACACGGCCATCGAGGCCATCATCAAGGCGGCGCGCACCGGCAAGATCGGCGACGGCAAGATTTTCGTCTCGAGCGTCGAGCAGATCGTCCGCATCCGCACCGGCGAGACGGACGAAGCCGCGATCTAGGGTTTATCTGACCGAGGGGGAGAACAGGCCCTAGGCTTCGCGGGCGATTTTTTCCAGCGCCGGCAGGTCGCCCCGGAAATAGCGGGTGGCAAAGCTCTTGCCACCCTTGACCAGGATTCCCTCGCGCACGAAGTCCGAGACGACGCGGCTCACCGTTTCGGCGGCGATGCCGAGAATGGCCGCCATGTCCTCAACGCCGAAGCGATGGATGCGGTCGCCGTCGGCAGTCACTTTCAGCCGCAACAGCAGGCGCGCCATGCGCGTGCGCGCCGGCAGATTGCCGACGGTGAGTTCCGACAGCCAGTCCTCGGTTTCCCTCAGGGTCGCCTGCGAGGTTTTCAGCAGACGCATCTGCAGGTTGCCGTGGGTCGCCACGAAGTTGCGGAAATACTCGATCGGCACGCGGCAGGCGCGCACGTCGCCCACGGCCACTGCGCTGTGCTCGTAATGGTCGCTGAAGGCCGATTCGATACCGGCGATGTCGCCTTTCTTCAGCACGCGGATGATGCGTTGGTTGCCGGCCTGGTCGTGCTTGACGATCTTGACCGCGCCATGGCGAATGCAATAGACGCCTTCGGTGGGGGCGCCCATCTCGAACAGGGCGGCGCCATGGCCGTAGTCGAAGTCCTCGATGCCCGTGTGGAAGTCGATCAGCTCGTCGAGCGTGACCTCGGAGCAGACCATTTCGTGGCGCAGGGTGCAATCGAAACAGTTGCTGCGGCCTTGGCAGCGGATGGTCGGCGGCAGGCGAGCCATGCGATGAGAATAATTCGTCGAGGTTTGTTACGAAGGGAAAAATCCTATCACAGCGCGGCGTGCCTGGCGGCCTCGATCAAGACGATCACGGCACCGGCGCCGCCATCGGCGGGACGCGCCTGGCAAAAGGCGAGCATGTCGCGCCGCTGCGCCAGCCAGCCGAGTACCAGATGCTTCAAGACCGGTTCGCGGCGCGGCGAGCCGAGCCCCTTGCCATGCACGATGCGCAGGCAGCGCTGCCCGTGGTCGCGACACTCGGCAAGGAACAGGCCGACCTGCTGGCGCGCCTCGTCGCGGTTCATGCCATGCAGGTCGAGATGGGCCTGAATGACCCAGCGGCCCCGTCGCAGGTCGCGCAGCACGCGGGGCGAAATGCCCGGCTTGAGCCATGCCGCTTCGTCGCCGCCTTCCAGGTGCAGGTCGAGCAGATCGGGCGCGCGGATCGATTCGGCCAGCGCCGCTTGTTCGTCGCGCTGGCGCTGCCGCGGGATCGCCGGCGGTGGCGGCGGCTCGTGGTGGACGCGGTCGAAAGTCAGCCGTCGCGCATCGCCGACCGCGGCCTGGAACAGCGCGCGGGCATCGTCTGCCGCGGGCGCGCCCTTGGCCATCTCAGTGGCCGAGGGCGTCGAGGTACTTTTCCGCATCCAGCGCCGCCTGGCAGCCGGTCGCGGCGCTGGTGATCGCCTGCTTGTAGATCTTGTCCTGGACGTCGCCAGCGGCGAACACGCCGGGGACCGACGTCGCGGTGGCGTTGCCGTCGCGGCCTCCCTGGGTGATGATGTAGCCGTTGTCCATCTCCACCTGGCCGGCAAACAGGTCGGTGTTCGGCTTGTGGCCAATGGCGATGAAAACGCCCATCAGCGGAATGTCGGAGGTTTCGTCGGTCTTGACGTCGCGGATGCGCATGCCGGTGACGCCGGTCTTGTCGCCCAGCACCTCGTCGAGCACCGCGTTCCACTTGATGGTGATCTTGCCGGCCTTTTCCTTCTCGAACAGGTGGTCCTGCATGATCTTCTCGGCGCGGAACTTGTCGCGGCGATGGACGATCGTCACGTGGCGGGCGATGTTGGCGAGGTAGAGGGCCTCTTCGACGGCGGTGTTGCCGCCGCCGATCACCGCGACGTCCTGGTTCTTGTAGAAGAAGCCGTCGCAGGTGGCGCAGGCCGAGACGCCCTTGCCGGAAAAAGCCTGCTCCGAAGGCAGGCCGAGGTACTGGGCCGAGGCGCCGGTAGCGATGATCAGCGCGTCGCAGCTGTATTCGCCGGCGTCGCCGATCAGCTTCATCGGCTTTTCGGTCAGCTTGGCCGTGTGGATGTGATCGAAAATGATCTCGGTATTGAAGCGCTCGGCGTGCTTCTGAAAGCGCGCCATCAGGTCGGGGCCCTGCACGCCGTCGGCGTCGGCCGGCCAGTTATCCACTTCGGTGGTGGTCATCAACTGGCCGCCCTGGGCGAGGCCGGTGACCAGCACCGGCTTCAGGTTGGCGCGCGCGGCATAGACGGCGGCGGTGTAACCGGCCGGGCCGGAACCGAGGATCAGCAGAGGGCAGTGGCGAGCGGTCATGTGGTCGACTCCGATAGGGAATACATGGTCGATACCGATTATAGACGGTGGCTAGCGCGGCCATTCCCAATCGTCCATCAGCGCCTGAAAGGCCCCGTTAATCGCGGCTTCCGCTTGCCGGACCGGCGGCAAAATCGATACGTTTCCCGACAAGCGTCCTGATCATGGCCATGGCCCTGGCACAGCGAAATACCGCCCTCCCTTTGCCGGAACGCATCGTCGCGCTCATCAACGAAGTGCGCTGGCTGGCGCTGGGCGCCGTAGGCGTTTATCTCGCGCTGATCTTATGGGGCTTCGATCCGGCCGATCCCGGCTGGTCGCATGCCGTCGCCGCCGAGCGGATCGCCAATCCCGGCGGCCGCTTCGGCGCCTGGCTGGCCGACCTGCTGCTGTACTTGTTCGGCCTGTCGGCCTGGTGGTGGGTTGGCCTGGTGTTCTTCCTGGTGGCCTGGGGCTATCGGCGATTGAACGTGATATTCGGCGGCGACCGGCGGCCGTTGACGATCGCCGTCGCGGGTTTCGGCATGCTGTTGCTGGCCAGCTGCAGCATCGAGGCCATGCGTTTCTGGAGCCTCAAGGCGACGCTGCCGCTGGCGCCGGGCGGCATGCTCGGCATGGAAATCGGCCGCCTGGCGACCCGCTTTCTCGGTTTCACCGGCGGCACCCTGGCGATGCTGACGCTTTGCCTGGCCGGCCTGACCCTGTTCCTGGGCGTGTCCTGGATCGACGTGACGGAACGCACCGGCGCCGCGCTCGAGGCTGGCTGGCATGGCGCGCTCCGGCTCTGGCAGCGCTGGCAGGATCGTCGCTACGGACGCGGCGTCGCCGAGAAGCGCGAGGCCACGGTCGAGGATGTGCGGCGCAAGATCGACGAAGCGCCGCCCGTCAGAATCCAGCCGCTGGAGATCGAGATTCCGCGCGCGCCCAAGGTCGAAGCGCGCATCGAGAAGGAGCGGCAGGCGCCCTTGTTCTTCGATGCGCCGGGCGGGGCTTTGCCGCCGCTGCATCTGCTCGACGAACCGACGCACCGGCCGGAAGACCTGCCGGCCGCCGAAACCCTGGCGTTCACCTCGCGCGTGATCGAACGCAAGCTCGGCGATTTCGGCGTCGAGGTGAAAGTCATATCCGCCCATCCGGGGCCGGTGGTGACCCGCTACGAAATCGAGCCGGCCACCGGCGTGAAGGGGTCGATGGTGGTCAATCTGGCCAAGGATCTGGCGCG
>JAGVUA010000023.1 GCA_019136545.1 Betaproteobacteria bacterium | reverse complement strand
GCGCCACCATTCTCATCGGCGGCAAGCGCACCCTCAAGATCGGCGATCTGATGGGCACTGTCGTCGTGCCGTTCTTCGATCTCAAGAAAGACGAAGACTACGAAAAGCTGGTCGAACTGGCCAAGACCATCGTCGACTTCTTCGCTGAAAATGCGCTTGAGCACGAACGCACCGGCGAAATGATCGAACGGATCGGCCTGGTGAACTTCCTCGAAGGCATCGGCCTCGACATCGATCCGAACATGGTGTCGAGTCCGCGCATGAATCCCTACGTGCGCATGGACGACTGGGACGAGGAAGTGGCCAAGGCCAACGCCCGCAAGGCGGCTGCCTGACATTCTCCGAACTGCGCGAAAGTCAGGCGCGACGCCACGCCTGACTTTGCGCCAGGCCCGAGACCCTACTCCGATAGCGACAATGAGCGACCTTCCTGGAGACAAGCGATGACGCAAGCCCCCCAACGCCGTGCCGACGAGTGCGGCGTACCCGACAGCAAGAAGTTCCTGCACCCGACACTGGCCGCCAACTACGGCAACTGGAAAACACACGATCGTCCGCGCCCCGGCGTGCTGCACCATGTCTCGAAGACCGGCGGCGAGGTCTGGTCGGTGCGCGCCGGCACGCAGCGCCAGATGGACGTTTACACCATCCGCAAGCTGTGCGACATCGCCGACCAGTTCGCGGAAGGCCATGTCCGCTTCACCATTCGCTCGAACATCGAGTTCATGGTTTCCGAAGAAGCGAAAGTGGCGCCGCTGATCGCCAAGCTCGAAGCCGAAGGCTTCCCGGTGGGCGGCACCGGCAATTCGGTGTCGATGGTGGCGCACACCCAGGGCTGGCTGCATTGCGACATTCCCGGCACCGACGCCTCGGGCGTCGTCAAGTCGATGATGGACGAGCTCTATGAAGAGTTCAAGAACGAGCAGATGCCGAACCGCGTCCGCCTGTCCACCTCGTGCTGCGAGATCAACTGCGGCGGCCAGGCCGACATCGCCGTGGTCATTCAGCACACCAAGCCGCCGAAGATCAATCACGACCTGGTGGCCAATGTCTGCGAACGCCCCGCGGTCGTCGCGCGCTGCCCGGTCGCGGCGATCCGCCCGGCGCTGGTGAACGGCAAGCCGACGCTGGAGGTGGATGAGAAGAAATGCGTCTGCTGCGGCGCCTGCTACCCGCCCTGCCCGCCCATGCAGATCAACGATCCCGAGCATTCCAAGCTCGCCATCTGGGTCGGCGGCAAGAATTCCAATGCCCGCAGCAAGCCGACTTTCCACAAGATGGTTGCCGCCGGTCTGCCCAACAATGCGCCGCGCTGGCCGGAAGTCAATGCCGTCGTCAAGAAGATCCTGATGACGTACAAGGAAGATGCGCGGCCGTGGGAGCGCATGGCCGACTGGATCGACCGGATCGGCTGGCCGCGGTTTTTCGAAAAGACCGGCCTGCCCTTCACCAAGTACATGATCGACGATTGGCGCGGCGGCCGGGCCAACCTGAACGCCTCGGCCCATATCCGCTTCTGATCACGAGGGAACGATGAAGTTTTCCATCCTCATCAACGAAGGCCCCTACACGCACCAGGCATCGGACTCGGCTTATCAGTTCGCCAAGTCGGTGCTGGCCAAGGGCCATGAGATTTTCCGCATCTTCTTCTACCACGACGGCGTGAACAACGCGACGCGCCTGACCACGCCGCCGCAGGACGACCGCAACATCGTCAACCGCTGGTCGAAGCTGGCCGAAGAAAACAAGCTGGACCTGGTGGTCTGCGTGGCCGCCGCCCAGCGCCGCGGCATCGTCGACGAAGGCGAGGCCAAGCGCAATGGCAAGGACGCCACGAATCTGGCGCCGGGCTTCCGCATTTCCGGTCTCGGCCAGTTGATCGAAGCCGGCATCCAGTCGGATCGTCTGGTCACGTTCGGCGACTAAAGGGAAAACCGCATGACAATCAAGAAATTCATGATGGTGAACCGCAAGGCGCCCTACGGCACCGTCTACGCGTTGGAGTCCCTGGAGGTGGTGCTGATCGCCGCCGCCTTCGAGCAGGATGTGTCGCTCGCCTTCCTCGACGACGGCGTCTATCAGCTCAAGAAAGGCCATCAGACCAAAGGCATCGAGATGAAGGGCTTCGAGAAGACCTACGGCGCGCTCGAGGACTACGACGTCACGAAGCTCTACGTCGACCAGGAATCGCTGGCCGCACGCGGCCTGACCGCCGATGACCTGTGCGTTCCGGTGGAAATCATGTCGCGCGCCGAACTCGGCAAGCGGATGGAAGAGCAGGACGTGGTCCTGTCGTTCTGAGGGAGAGATCATGCTGAATATCGTCAACAAGTCCCCCCTCGACCGCGGTTCGCTCGACGCCTGCCTGCAATCGGCCGAGCCCGGCGCCATCCTGCTGATCGAGGACGGGGTCTACGCGGCAACCCGGGGCAGCGCAGGCGAGGCCAAGCTCAAGGCCGCCGGCGGCAAGTTCAAGCTCTTCGCGCTGGGTCCGGACATGGAAGCGCGTGGCATCGCCGACCGCGCCATGGATGGCGTCACGCTGGTCGATTACGCCGGCTTCGTCGACCTGGTGGCCGAATACGACACTTGCCAATCCTGGCTCTGAACGCAGCACGATCACTCACTTAGAGGAGAAACCCAAAATGGCTATCGAAGTTAACGGCAAGTCCTACGAAGTCGACGAAGAAGGCTATTTGATCAATCTTGGCGACTGGAACGAGGAAGTCGGCACTTTCCTGGCGCAACAGGAAGGTGTCACCATGACCGAACAGCACTGGGAAGTCATCAATTTTCTGCGCGACTACTACAACGAGTTCCAGATCGCCCCGGCCGTGCGCGTGCTGACCAAGGCCATCGGCAAGAAGCTGGGGCCGGAAAAAGGCAACAGCCAGTATCTGTACGAACTGTTCCCGTATGGACCGGCCAAGCAGGCGTGCAAGATCGCGGGACTGCCGAAGCCCACCGGCTGCGTCTAGCCCCAACGTTCTTTGCGGCGTCGCGGTACCGGCGGGTGCGAGGGTGCGCCTGTCGGGGGGCCGTGGCCGGCCGTCCGACGCCTGCGATCGCGACCGCATGCTTTTGAAGCCGCCGACATGACATCTTTCTTCGCACTCCTCTTCTACGCCGCCACGGCCTTGTTCGTCGTGGGGCTGGCGTACAAGATTCTCGATTTCGCCCGCACGCCGGCGCCCTTGTCGATTCCGACGACGCCGGCACCGACGACGCGCGGCGGCGTGGCGTTCCGGATGTTCCGCGAGGTGGTGTTCTTCGAAAGCCTGTTCAAGGGCAACCTCTGGATCTGGATATTCGCGGCCTTGTTCCACTTCGGCCTGGCGCTGGTCCTCGTCCGCCACCTGCGCTACTTCACCGAACCCGTCTGGTCGTGGGTGGCCTTCGCCCAGCCGTTCGGCATGTATGCGGGTTTCGCCATGGTCGCCGGACTCGGCGGTCTCTGGGCGCGGCGCTTCCTGGTCGAACGCATCCGCTACATCTCGACGGTCTCCGATCACCTGATGCTGGTCCTGCTGCTGCTGATCGGCCTGAGCGGCCTGGGCATGAAATTTCTGATGCACACCGACATTGTCGGCGTGAAGGCGTTTTTCCTGGGCCTGATGCGTTTCGACGTCCAGCCGCTGCCCGACGACCCGCTCCTCTATGTTCATCTGCTGCTGGTGGCGACCTTGATGATCGTGTTCCCGTTCAGCAAGCTGCTGCACGCCCCAGGGATATTTTTCAGCCCTTCGCGCAACCAGGTCGACAACCCGCGTGAGACGCGCCACTTGGCGCCGTGGGCGGCCAGCTTGGAGAAAAACTGACATGGCCGCCCCGGACGCCAAAGCCAAGGTTGAAGCCCCGGCCTTCCGGGAGTTTCCCACCGTCCCGGCGATTCGGGTCGGCGCTACCGAAAACATTCGCTCCTATATCGCCAGCGACAAGATCCAGGAAGCCATCGGCTTTCCCGGCAAGCTGGCCGAGAACTGGCAGGAAACCCATGACAAGGCGATCGGCCGCATGGGCGAACTGCTCGAGCGCTACCGGTCGCTGAAAGTCTATCTCGATGCTTGCGTGCATTGCGGCGCATGCACCGACAAGTGCCACTACTTCATCGGCACCAACGACCCGAAAAACATGCCGGTGGCCCGCCAGGAACTGATGCGCAGCGTCTATCGCCGCTACTTCACGCCGGCCGGCAAGTGGTTCCCGAATCTGGTCGGCGCGCGTGACCTGACCAGGGAAGTGCTCGACGAGTGGTTCACTTATTACTACCAGTGCTCCGAGTGCCGGCGCTGCTCGGTGTTCTGTCCCTACGGCATCGACACCGCCGAGATCACCATGGCCGGCCGCGAAATCCTCGATTCGGTCGGCTACGGCCAGAAGTACTCGAACGAAATCATCGGCAAGGTGCACAAGATCGGCAACAACCTCGGTCTGCCCGGCCCCGCGCTCGAGGACACCCTGAGCGGCCTCGAGGAGGACGTCAAGGAAGACACCGGCGTCGACGTCAAGTATCCGCTCGACGTACAGGGCGCCGAAGTGCTGCTGGTCACGCCCTCGGCCGACTTCTTCGCCGAGCCGCACATCGAGAGCCTGATCGGCTACGGCAAGGTCTTCCACGCCGCCGGCATTTCCTGGACGCTATCGACCAAGGCTTCGGAAGCCGGCAACTTCGGCATGTTCATCGGCAACTACGACCAGTTGCGCAAGATCGCCCTGCGCGTGCGCGAAGCCGCGCTGGAACTGGGTGTCAAGCGCATCGTGGTCGGCGAATGCGGTCATGCCTGGCGTGTCGCCTATGCCTTCTGGAACACGTTGACCGGCATCGGCGCCGGCGGCAACGATCCTTTCGCCATCGAACTGCAGAAGCAGCTCGACCCGAACTACAAGCAGCCCTCGCACATCTGCGAAGTCACCTGGGATCTCATCCAGCAGGGCCGCCTGAAGTTCGACAAGTCGGCCAATGACAATCGCATCATCACTTTCCACGATTCCTGCAACGTCGCGCGCGCTTCGCGCATGGGCGACACGCCCGGCGGACAGTTCGACATTCCGCGCCACATCATCAAGACGGTCGCCAACCACTATTTCGAGATGGCGCCCGACACCACCCGCGAGAAGACCTTCTGCTGCGGCGGCGGCGGCGGACTGCTCACCGACGAGCTGATGGACATCCGCGTCAAGGGCGCTCTGCCGCGCATGGAAGCGCTCAAGCGCGTGGTGGATGAGCATGGCGTCAATTTCATGGCCACCATCTGCGCCATCTGCAAGGCTCAATTCACCAAGGTGCTGCCCTACTACGGCTTCAAGATGGGCCTGGTGGGCGGCGTGCACCAGCTGGTCAGCACCGCCATCCGCCTCGGCAACGAGCAATAACATTTCCGGAGACGAACGCCATGTCACTCACGACCGAAGTCCAGGACACCAAACTGTCTTTCCGCCGCTTCAAGGACGGCGACACCAAGGTCAAGCGCTGGCAGGACAGTATTTTCCAGGCCAGCTGGTCGCACAAGTGCCCGACCTACATTCAATCCACGCCGCCGTGCCAAGGTTCCTGCCCGTCGGGCGAGGATATTCGCGGTTACCTCAATATCGTGCGCGGCATCGAGAAGCCGCCCATGGGTGCCGACGGCAAGCCGGTCATGCCGTGGCAGGAATACGCCTGGCGCCGCCTCACCGAGGCCAATCCGCTGCCGGCGGTGATGGGCCGCGTCTGCCCGGCGCCGTGCGAGACGGGCTGCAACCGCAATCAGGTGGAGGACCACGTCGGCATCAATTCAGTTGAACACTTCCTCGGCGAATACGCCATTCAGAACAATCTGCAATTCAAGAAGCCCGAGAAGCTCACCGGCAAGAAGGTCGCCGTCATCGGCGGTGGGCCAGCCGGCCTGTCGGCGGCCTACCAGCTGGCCCTCAAGGGCCATGCGGTCACCATTTTCGACGAGCACGAATTCCTGGGCGGCATGATGCGCTATGGCATTCCCGGCTATCGGACGCCGCGCGACGTGCTCGATGCCGAAATCCAGCGCATTCTCAACCTCGGCGTGGTCGCCAGAACCAAGACGCGCATTGGCACCGACGTCACCCTGGCGCAGCTCCGCGAGGACTTCGATGCCGTCTTCCTCGGCCTGGGCGCCCAGGCTGGCCGGTCCTTGCCGATCGAGGGCGACAAGAACGCGACCGATGCCCCCAACGTCGTCACCGCCACCGCCTTCCTGAAGGCCTTCAACGACGGTCGCCTGCGCCATGTCGGCAAGCGCGTCGTGGTGGTCGGCGGCGGCGACACTTCGATGGACGTCGCCACGGTTGCCCGTCGCCTGGGTCATATCACCGACGCCAAGCCGACCGACTGGGAAGGCGCCATCGCCGGCAAGATGGCGCAGGATGTCGCCGACGTCTCGGCGCGCCAAGGCGCCGAAGTCGTGCTGACTTCGGTGTTCACCACCGACAAGATGCTGGCCAGCAAGCATGAAATCGAGCATGCGCAGGCCGAGGGCATCGAGATCATGGGCGGCTGGATGCCGGTGGGCGTCGTCAAGGGCGCCGATGGCCGCGCCACCGCGCTGAAGGTGGCGCAGTGCGAAGCCAAGATGGCCGGCGGCAAACTGGAGATCAAGCAGATCGCGGGTAGCGAGAAAGACTTGCCCGCCGACCTGATCGTCTCCGCCATCGGCCAGGCCGTCGATTTCACCGGCCTGGAGGAGTTCGACAACGGCAAGGGCGGCCTGACCGCCGACCGGAACTATCAGGTGCAAAACAAGCCCGGCGTGTTCGCCGGCGGCGACGTGATCCGCCCGCATCTCCTGACCACCGCCATCGGGCACGGCGCCATCGCCGCCGATGGCATCGACCAGTATCTGGCCGGACACGAGGTCGGCCGGCGGCCGAAGATCGACGTGCACACCTTCGACCTCATGCGCAAGTATGTCGAGAAAGGCGTTGGCTTCGAGGAAATCAAGGAGCCGATCCGCGGCACCAGCGAATCCAAGGGCGCGGTGCATAACTTCGAGAACCGCTCCGATCGCTACGTCATTCCCCACGACGAACTGTTCCTCGGCCACTTTCAGTACACGCCGCGCAACAAGCGCATCATCACGCACCTGACCAAGGAAGAGGCGCTCGGCAATTTCGAAGAGCGCCTCGACCCGCTCGACGAGAAGCAGGCGATCGCCGAAGCCAAGCGCTGCATGAGCTGCGGCCTGTGCTTCGAATGCGACAACTGCGTCGTCTACTGCCCGCAGACCGCCGTCTACAAGGTCAAGAAAACCGAGGCGACCACCGGCCGCTATGTCGCCACCGACTACGACAAGTGCATCGGCTGCCACATCTGCCACGATGTCTGCCCGACCGGCTACATCCAGATGGGCTTGGGCGAATAGCGAGGAAATTTCCCATGCGACGTGCGGCAACACTGCTTGCGCTCGGCGTCCTGTCATGGCTGACTTTGCTGGTCGGCCCCGTCGGGGCGGCCGACGGCGTTCCCAAGCCGACCATCAGGATCGCCAACGAGGGCGCGTGCATCGCGCCGGCCGAGGAGATGCGCCGCAACCACATGGACATGCTCAAGCATCAGCGCGACAGGACGCTGCGCCAGGGCATTCGCGGCGAAAAGGCAAGCCTCAACGAGTGCATCGAGTGCCATGCCAGCAAGTCGACCGGCTCCGTGCTGGGCAAGGATCATTTCTGCGCAAGCTGCCATGCCTATGCGGCCGTGAAACTGGACTGCTGGGACTGCCACCAGCCCAAGACGGGATTCAAGGCCACCGGAGCCAAGCCATGAGCCACAACGATCGCCGCGGCTTCCTCGCCGCCACGGCCGGCCTCGGGCTGGTTGCCATCGCCCCCGGCGTACACCTGATGCAGGTCGCGCAGGCGCAATCGCAGCGGGCGGCCGGCCAGCCGGCCACCAAGCGCCAGCGCTGGGGCATGTTGATCGACACCACCAAGTGCGCCAAGGGCTGCGACGTCTGCGTATCGGCTTGCGCGACCGAAAACGGCATCAACGAGACGGTGGCCGATCCGCGCCAGGCATCGCAGTGGATCCGGAAGATCGATATCAAGGATCCCCAGAGCGACCGCCAGTAT
Organism: Betaproteobacteria bacterium; assembly: GCA_019136545.1. GTDB lineage: Bacteria > Pseudomonadota > Gammaproteobacteria > Burkholderiales > Rhodocyclaceae > Fen-999. The sequence continues at coordinate 49,715 of JAGVUA010000023.1, read as the reverse complement.
TCGCTGCCGATGATGTGCCAGCACTGCGCCGAGCCGCCCTGCGTCGATGTCTGCCCGACCGGCGCCTCCATGAAGCGCGCCGACGGCATCGTGCTGGTGGATCGCCACATTTGCATCGGCTGCCGGTATTGCATGATGGCCTGCCCTTACAAGGCGCGTTCCTTCGTCCATCAGCCGCTCACCCAGCAGAATCCCGAAGTGCCGCGCGGCATCGGCTGCGTCGAGTCCTGCACGCTATGCGTCCAGCGCATCGACCGGGGTCGGCTGCCTGCCTGCGTCGAAGCCTGCCCGGAAAAGGCGATGCTCTTCGGCGACCTTGAAGACCCGAACAGCGAGATCGTCCGTCGCGCCGCCAGCGCGGCGACCACGCAGGTCCGGGCCGACCTGAAGCTGAACACCGGCGTTCGCTACCAAGGAATCTGACATCATGAGCCTGGTCCCGCACTCTCGCGCCGAGGAACGGCTGTTTTACGTGCTTGCCGCGGTCGGCGGCCTGGTCGTCGCCATCGGCCTGGCGGCGGCGCTGCACATGGAGCACAGCGGCCATGTCGTCACCGGCATGAACAACCAGGTGGTCTGGGGCATGCCGCACGTCTTCGCCATCTTTCTGATCGTCGCCGCGTCCGGCGTGCTGAACGTCGCCTCCATCGGCTCGGTGTTCGGCAAGACGGTGTACAAGAAGCGGGCGCCGCTGTCGGGCCTGCTGACGCTTGCCATGCTGGCCGGCGGCCTGTTCGTGCTGATGCTCGACCTGGGCCGCGCCGATCGCGTGATCATCGCCGCGACTCACTACAACTTCACTTCCGTATTCGCCTGGAACGTCTTTCTCTATTCGGGCATGTTCGGCATCGTCGCCGTCTATCTCTGGACGCTCATGGAGCGGCGGATGAATCCCTGGTCGAAACCGCTCGGCCTCACCGCCTTCCTGTGGCGGCTGATCCTCACCACCGGCACCGGCTCGATCTTCGGCTTCCTGGTGGCGCGGCAGGCCTACCAGTCGGCGATCCTGGCGCCGATGTTCATCATCATGTCGTTCGCCTGGGGCCTGGCGGTATTCCTGATCGTCCAGGCGACGATGTTCCGCTGGAACCAGATGACGCTGCACCCGACCGTGCTGAAGCGGATGAAGAACCTGCTCGGCCTGTTCGTCGCCGCCACGCTGTACTTCGTCGCGGTCTACCACCTGACCAACCTGTACTTCGCGCGGCAGGCATCCTTCGAGAAGTTCCTGCTGGTCGATAGCGAATTCGCGCCGATGTTCTGGATCGGCCAGGTGTTGATCGGCGGCATCGTGCCGCTGGTGCTGCTTTACCTGCCCTCCCTGAGCATGCGTTGCGGTTCCCTGATGACGGCCGCGCTGCTGATCGTGATCGGCGCGTTCTTCACCCTCTACGTCTTCATCATCGGCGGCCAGGCCTATCCGCTGGAACTGTTCCCGGGCATGATCGTCAGCAGCAGCTTTTACGACGGCCAGGTCGCGCAGTACGCGCCCAAGCTGCCGGAAATCCTGCTCGGCCTCGGCGGCGTCGGGGTCGCTTTCCTGATGACCACGGTCGGCGTGCGCGTCCTCAAGTTCCTGCCCGAGGACGACCTGACGCATCTCGATCAGGCCGCGATCCATCAGGGCGATTGACTTCCTTTCGCCACGCCGGTCACAGCCGCCGCGCTTGGCGCCTCCGGGATCGGTGAATCATGCATCGTTTCCTCATCTCCGCCGCGCATAAATCGTCAGGCAAAACCACCGTCAGCATCGGGCTGGCGGCGGCGCTGCGGGCGCGCGGCCTGGTCGTCCAGCCGTTCAAGAAAGGACCGGATTACATCGATCCGCTCTGGCTGGGTCTGGCCGCCGGCCGCGCCTGCCGCAACCTCGACTTCTTCTTGTCGGCCGACGACGAGATTCGCGCGCAGTTCGCCCGCTTCGGTCACGATGCCGACGTCTGTCTTGTCGAAGGCAACAAGGGGCTCTATGACGGCCTGGCGCTCGACGGCGCCAACAGCAACGCCGCGCTGGCGCGCCTGCTCAACCTGCCGGTCGTGCTGGTACTCGACGCGCGCGGGATGACGCGCGGCATCGCGCCGCTGATTCTCGGCTACCAGGCGTTCGACCGTCAGATCCGCATCGCCGGCGTCATCCTCAACCGACTCGGCGGCAGTCGCCACGAATCGAAGCTGCGCGCCGTCATCGAGCATTACACCGACGTTCCGGTGCTCGGTGCCATTCACGAGAACGAGCACCTGGCGCTGATCGAGCGCCATCTCGGCCTGATGCCGGTGAACGAGGCGCCCGCCGCCGGGCCCAGAATCGCCGACATCGCCGGGCGGATCGCGGCGCAGGTCGATCTCGATGCGCTGCTGAAAGTCAGCCGTGACGACACGCCGCTGCCGCCACCGGCACCGCGCCAGGCGGCTGCCGGCGCCCCGCTGCGGCTCGCCATCGCCCGCGACGAGGCCTTCGGCTTTTATTACGCCGACGATCTCGACGCCCTCGCCGCCGCCGGGGCCACCCTCGTGCCGTTCGACACGCTGCGCGACGCAAGCCTGCCCGCCTGCGACGCCCTGCTCATCGGCGGCGGTTTTCCGGAATCCTTCCTCGACGCGCTGGAAGCCAATACCGCGTTGCGGGCCAGCGTTCGCGCCGCCATCGAGGCCGGGTTGCCGACCTATGCCGAATGCGGAGGACTGATGTATCTCGCCCGATCCATAGCGTGGCAAGGCAAGGTGCGCCGGATGGTCGGCGTCATCCCCGGCGACGTCACGATGCACGAAAAACCCGTCGGCCGCGGCTATGTCGTCCTCGCCGCCACCGCCCGCCATCCCTGGCGCGCCGCCGCCAAGCAGGCCAAGCCGCTGCGGGCCCACGAATTCCACTATTCCAGCCTCGACCATCTCGCGGCGGATGTGCAATTCGCCTACGACGTGAAGCGTGGCCACGGTATCGATGGCGCGCACGACGGCATCGTCTACAAGAACCTGCTGGCGTCCTACACGCATCTGCGCTCGACGGGCGACTGCGATTGGCCAAGCCGCTTCGTCGACTTCGCCCGACGTTGTAAGATGCTGGGCTGTTTCCAGGAGAGCCCACGATGTTCAGAGTGACCCCCGCCGCCGCCACGCAGATCCTCAGTGCCGCGGCAACGCAACCCGAGCGCACGGCCTTGCGGGTCGCGGCCAAAGTGGACGATGACGGTGAAATCACTTACGGCATGGGCTTCGACGAGGAGCGCGAAAACGACTGCGTCGTCGAATGCGAGGGTTTGCAATTGTTGATCTCGCCGCGCAGCCAGGAATTGCTGGACGATGCCACGCTCGACTTCGTCGAGCTGCGGCCCGGCGAATACCAGTTCATCTTCATCAATCCGAAGGACGGCACCTGCGGCGGCGAACGCGCCCGCGGCTGCGGTTCCTGCGGTGGGAGCTGCGCCTGATGCCACTGCGAACCTCGCTGCCGGCCCAGGCCGGAACGGTCTATCTCGTCGGCGCCGGGCCCGGCGATCCGTCACTGCTGACTTTGCGCGCCGCGCAACTGATCGGCGAGGCGGACGTCATCGTTTACGACAATCTGGTCTCCACCGAGATTCTGGCCATGCTGGCCCGCCCCGACGTCGAGAGAATCTACGCCGGTAAGGAGCGGGGCAACCACGCCCTGCCCCAGGAACAACTCAACCTGTTGCTGGTTCGCCTCGCCCGCGACGCCAAGCGGGTGGTGCGTCTCAAGGGCGGCGATCCCTACACGTTCGGCCGTGGCGGCGAGGAAGTCGAAACGCTGGTCGAACAGGGCATTCCTTTCGAGGTCGTTCCGGGCATCACCGCCGCCGCCGGCGTGGCCGCCTATGCCGGCATTCCGCTGACCCATCGCAACCATGCCCAGGCCTGCGTGTTCGTCACCGGCCATCTCAAGGATGGCAGCATGAATCTCGACTGGCCCGGCCTGGCCCGGCGCCGCCAGACCGTGGTGATCTACATGGGCCTGCACGGACTGCAGTTGCTTTGCGAGAAGCTGATCGAGCACGGCTTGCCGCCGGACTGGCCGGCCGCCATCGTCCAGCAGGGCACCACCCCGCGTCAGCGCACCGTTGCCGGCACTCTCACCACGTTGCCGGGCCTGGCCGACGCCGCGAAACTGAAGGCGCCGACGCTGATCATCGTCGGCGAAGTCGTCAAGCTGCACGAAAAACTGGCCTGGTTGCCCGAATCCGCGTGACGGCGCGATGCGGGGCGCGGCAGCCGCCGCCCGCTCGCGCCTACTCTATTGCTCCTATTGATCGCGCTTGATCGACTTCTGCTCGACGGCGAACACCGCGGCCTCGACGCGCGAGGTCAGATTGAGTTTCGACAGGATGTGGCGAACGTGCAGCTTGACCGTGTCGTGGCTGATGTCGAGCGCGCGGGCGATGGCCTTGTTCGACAGGCCCTGGGCCAGGTAGTCGAGAATTTCGCGCTCGCGCGCGGTCAGCTGCTTGAGCGCGTCGGCCTTCGCCGTTGCCGGCGCCCCGCCCTGCAGCAGGTTCACGAGTTTCATGGTCATGGTCGGCGCCACTACCGTTTCGCCCCGGACCGCGCGCTGCACGGCATCGACGACGTCGTCCGGCTCCATGTCCTTCAGCAGGTAGCCCTGCGCGCCCGCGCGCATGGCGCCGGCGAGATCGTCTTCCGCGTCGGAAACCGTCAGGATCAGCACCGGACCGCGCCAGTTCTCGGTACGGATGCGCCGCAACAGGGCAATGCCGCCTTGCGGCGGCATGTTGAGATCGGTGATGACGACATCGGGGCTCGTCTCGGCGAGCAGGCCGAGCGCGGCATCGCCGTTGCCGGCCATGCCGACCACGCGGATCTGCCCGCGCTGCTCCAGCAACTCGGCCAGCCCCTTGCGGAACAGGGTGTGATCGTCAACCAGCAGCACGCGGATGCGGTCGTCGCTCATGCGGCGGACCTCATGGGCATCACGGGGAAAATCAGCCGGACCCGGAACCCCCGATCAGGCAGGTTGGCGACCTCGATGCGGCCGCCGATCTTTCTTGCCCGTTCGCGCATGATGGCCAAACCGAAGTGGTCGCGCATGCGCGGATGCTCTTCGAAGCCGCCGGTACGGTTGGCGATGGCAAAGAAACCCTGGCCGCCGCGACCGTCGTCTTCCACCGTGGCGACGTAATAGTCGCCGGCGCCCTCCAGCGACAGCCGCGCCCGGGTGGCCCCCGAGTGACGAACGACGTTGGCCAGCGCCTCCTGAATGATGAAGAAGACCTGCGCCTCCTGATCGACCGACAGCCGCAGATCGGAAACGCGATTATCGAATTCCAGCACGATGCCGGTGCGATCCTGGAACCCGACGGCCATCTCCCGCAAGGCATGGATGAGCCCGAGCGGGTCCATCCGGTTGCGGAATTGCGTCAGCAGCTCCCGTAGTTGCCCGTAGGCCATGTCGACCGCCTGGCCGACGTCGGCGGAGTACTTGCCGGCACGCTCGGTCTCGCCATCCGCCAGGGCATCCTGGAGCAGCGCGACCCGCATTTTCATGTAGGCCAGGGTCTGGGCCAGGGAATCGTGAATTTCGGCGGCCATCATCTGCCGCTCGTTCATGAGCGCGATGCGCAAGTTCTCGCGCTTCAGGCGGGCGTTCTCCAGCGCCATGCCCAAGTGCTCGCCGATCGAGCGGAACAGCAGCACGACCTCCTCCGGCAGCTCGAATTGCTCGGGCAAAAAGAGGTTGTAGGTGCCCATCAGCCGTCCGCCGTGGCGCAGCGGCACGACCACCATGGCCTGGCAATCGCGATCGAAATAGGGGTGGCCGGTTCGGGTAGCGCAATCGTGCAGGTCGATCTCGTAGTGGGTGCGATTGTCGAGTACGGCGCGCCCGCACAAACCGCAATCGATCGGGACGACGCGCTCGCGCTCCACGACTTCGGCGGGCAAGCCGCGGGCGCCGACCAGTCGCAAGTGACGCCCGTCGGTCGTCAGCACCCGCACGGCGCCGGCGCTGGCATGCGCCAAGCGCAGCATGGTGCCGAGAAACCGCCCCAGCAGTTCCTCGACATCGTCCTCGTCGGCGAGATTCGCCGAAACTTCGGAGATGATGCTGAGCGCCTCGAGCTTGTTGGTGTCGTCGACATCCAGTTCGAGGTCTGCCGAGCGTGGCGCGCCAGCGGCATCCATGCGTCACCTCTTGTCGCGGAAAAATAGAATTCTACGCCGGCAGCGGCCACGCGCCCGAAAGAAGCTTTTCGGCCCACAGCAGGGCCGTGATCGTCTTGGCATCGGTGATTTCGCCATCGCGCACCGACAGCAGCGCGTCGTGGACGCCGAGTTCGATCACTTCGAGAATCTCGCCGTCGTCAAGTTCGTGCCCGACATAGGTCAAGCCCTGCGCCAGGAAGATCTCGATGCGCTCGTTCGAATAGCCGATGCACGGATGCATGGTGCCGAGATGCCGCCACGTCTTGGCCTTGTAACCGGTTTCTTCCCTGAGCTCGCGCCGAGCCGTGTCGAGAATGTGCTCGCCGGCATCGATCTTGCCCGCCGGCAATTCGATGAAGACACGCCTGAGCGGATACCGGTATTGCCGTTCGAACAACAGCTTGCCGTTATCCAGGAGCGCCACGACGACCACCGCGCCGGGATGGGCAATCCACTCGCGGATACTTTCCTGCCCATCAGGCAGACGCACCTTGTCGCGATGCACATGAAGCAAGCGTCCGGCGAATACCTCCTCCGACGCCAAGGTGTCCTCGGTAAAGCGGGAATCATCCATACTCATCACATGGTATTGATTTATATTGAACTTTTCGATTCTGGCACTATCTCTAGATCGTGGCAACGACAAGTAGCGTCAATGCCGCCGACAACAAGAGGAGGCTAGCATGTCCGGATTCATTCCTGGTTTCGATGGCGACGGCATCGTCACCGTCAATCGCGTGATCCTTAAACCGAACTACGGTGTTGAAGACCTGGAAGAGCGCGTCGCCATGCTCTGCGAAAACGTCAAGACCTATCATTCCGACACTGGCTTCATCGGGGGAATGGTCTTGCTCAACAGCGGCATGATATCGAACGAGGGCAGCACCGTGGGTCAGCCGGTGGACAACGCATTGAAAGATCGCGAGGCGCTGATCGTCACCTGCTGGCGATCGTTCGAGGAACACGAGGCGTCCCATCGCAGCCCGACCTTCCAGCCGTTATTCCGCTCGGTGCTGGAACTTTGCGAAAACGGCAACGAGGAGCTCGCCTATCGGCTGCTGTGGTCGGGAAAGGCCTATTCGAAGGCCGAGGCGGTTGAAGCGCGCGCGGCGAAACAGCGATTCGCCGCAACCCAGGCGTAGGCTGCTAGAGCGAACGCACCAGCGTCTCGGTGCACAGCATCATCAGCGCATCGGGGAACAGGCCGAACGCGGCCACTGCCAAGCCGTTGAGGGACATCAGCAGGCGCATGTCGAAACCCGCCTGGATCGGCGCGCCATCCACCGGGTTGTCGAAATACATCAGCTTGACGACTCTCAGGTAGTAGAAAGCGCCGATCAGCGAGAACATCACGGCCAGGACGACGACGACGATGTGTCCCGCCGCGACGGCTGCCAGCAACACCGAGAACTTGGCAAAAAAGCCGACAAAGAAAGGAATGCCGGCCATCGAGAACATGAGCACCGCCATGACTAGCGCAAACCAGGGGCTACGCTTGTTCAGGCCCTTGAAATCCTCGAGGCTCTCGGCTTCGTAGCCGCTGCGCGACAGCAACAGCACCATGCCGAAAGCGCCCAGCGACATCAACACGTAGGAAACGCTGTAGTAAAGCGCGGAACTGTAGGCATTGATCAGCGCTATCGGATCGATCTCGGCCCCGACCACGCCGCTCATCAGCGCCAACAACATGAAACCCATGTGCGAGATCGCCGAATAGCCCAGCATGCGCTTGATGTTGGTTTGCGCGATGGCAGCCAAGTTGCCGACACCGATCGAGAGCACCGCCATCAGCATGAGCATGATCTGCCAATGCTCGACAAGCCCGAACAGCCCGGATACGAGCAGCCTCAATACCATGGCGAACGCCGCGAGTTTGGGTGCGGAACTGATCAGGAGCGTGACAGCCGTGGGCGCACCGTGATAGACGTCGGGAATCCACATGTGGAAGGGAACGACGCCCAGCTTGAAGGCAATGCCCGACACCAGGAATACCAAACCGAACACCAGGATCGTACGGTTGGCGACGCCTTCATGCACGGCTTGCGCGACCCGGCCGAGTTCGAGGGTTCCGGTCGCGCCGTAGATCATGGACATGCCGTAAAGCAGCAGGCCCGATGCCAGGGCGCCGAGCACGAAATATTTCATGGCCGCTTCGGTCGCACGAGAGGAATCCCGGTCGATGGCTACCATGGCGTACAGGGACAGGGAAAGCAATTCCAGGCCAAGATAGAGGGTCAGGAAGTTGTACGCGGAGATCATGACCATCATGCCCAGCGTCGCGAACAGCAGCAGCAGGTAGTACTCCGCCTTGTCGAGATTGCGCGCGGCCAGATAACCGCGGCCGTAGATCAGGACCGTGATGACGGCGAAGTAGAGCAACAGTTTCAGGAAGTCCGACAACGGATCGTCGACGAACATGTTGGAGAAGGTCAGGGTTGCCATGCCGTCGAGCGTGGCATAGGTGATCAGCGCGCAACCGATCAAGGTCAACATCGTCAATACCGGTGCCAGCCAGCGCCGAGTTGACCCGGTGAGCGCATCGACCAGGAGAATGATGCAGGCCATCGCCGCCAGGAATAGCTCCGGCGCGGCGGGGTACAGGTCTGGCATGACGAAGTTCTTCAGCATCGTTGCTCTCGCGCCGGGTTACAGCTTGCTCACCGCCACATGCTTGAGGAGGTTATCCACGGAAGCATGCATGACGTCGGTGAAGGGGAAGGGATAGATGCCCATGGCCAGCACGGCGGCCGCCAGCAAGGCAAGCACCAGAAACTCGCGCGCGCCGATATCCTGCAGCTCGGCCACGTGATCGTTGGCGACATCGCCAAAAACGACGCGCTTGTACATCCACAGGGTATAGGCGGCGCCGAGGATGAGCGTTATCGCGGCGGCAAAGCCCGTCCAGAAGTTGAACTTGATGGCGCCGAGAATGACCATGAACTCGCCGACGAAGCCGGAGGTCGCAGGCAAGCCCGAGTTGGCCATGGCGAACAGCATGAAGAAGGCGGCGAATTTCGGCATCCTGTTGACGACGCCGCCATAGTCGGCGATCTGCCTGGAGTGCATGCGGTCGTACATGACGCCGACGCACAGGAACATCGCCGCCGAGATGAAGCCGTGCGAGATCATCTGCACCAGCGCGCCCTCGATGCCCAACTGGTTGAAGATGAAGAAACCCAGGGTGACGAATCCCATGTGGGAAATCGACGAATAGGCGATCAGCTTCTTCATGTCGGCCTGCACCAGGGCGACGAAACCGATATAGACGACCGCGATCAGCGACAGGGCGATCATCATCGGCGCCAGGTAGTGGCTGGCGTCAGGCAGGATGGGCAAAGAAAACCGGACGAAACCGTAGGCGCCCAGCTTGAGCATGATGGCGGCCAGCACCACCGAGCCGCCGGTCGGCGCTTCGACGTGCGCATCCGGCAACCAGGTGTGCACCGGCCACATCGGCACTTTCACGGCAAACGCCACCATGAAGGCGATGAATACGAGCACCTGGGGCTGCAAGGCCAGCCGCAGCTGATGCCATTCGAGGAGATTGAAGCTGCCGCCCGATTCGAGGAACAGGTAAAGCAGCGAAACCAGCATCAGCAGCGAGCCGAGCAAGGTGTAGAGGAAGAACTTGAATGCCGCATACACCCGGTTGGGGCCGCCCCAGATGCCGATGATGATGTACATCGGAATCAGGCTGGCCTCGAAGAAAACGTAGAACAGCATCGCGTCGAGCGCGGCAAAAATGCCGTTCATCAATCCCGACATGATCAGGAAAGCGGCCATGTACTGCGCGATTTTTTCCTCAATCACTTCCCAGCCGGCCAACACCACCAAGACGGTGATGAAGGCATTGAGCAGGATGAAGAGCACGGAAATGCCATCCACGCCGAGGAAGTACTGCACGTTGAAGCGCGGTATCCAGGGCATCAGCTCGACGAACTGCATGCCGACGTAAGCGCGATCGAAGCCGGTGTAAAGCGGCAGCGTGACGAGGAAGCCGGCGACGGCAACGGCCAGCGACAGCCACCGAACCGCATCGCGGCGCTCGGAGCCAAGGGCCAGAATCGGAAGCGCGCCGAGGATAGGCACCCAGATCGCAAGGCTCAGGAGGTAGGAATTCATCCGCTTCTCGTCCTATCAGCTACGTCCCAGCCACAGCGTCAGCAACACGATGACGCCGAGAAGCATGGAGAAGGCGTACTGGTAAACATGGCCGCTCTGCCAACGCCGCACGACGCCGGCAAAGCGCCCGACCAGGCTGGCCGAACCATTGACGGCCAGGCCATCGATCAATACCTGATCGCCGGCTTTCCAGAGTCCGCGACCGAGACCGCGCGCACCGCCGGCGAAGAACCAGTCGTTGAAGTCATCGAAACCATATTTTTTCTCGAGCACCCAGGCGAACGGCGCGAAGCGCTGCTTGATCACCGCCGGCAGATCGGGCCGCTTGATGTACAGGAACCAGGCCGTGACCGCGCCGGCCATCGCCAGCCAGAACGGCACCGAAGTCAGGCCATGCAGGATCATGGGTATCACGCCATGAAAATGTTCCTTCATGTGCGCGATGGCATGATGATTGTCGCCGATGACGATAGCGTTGCCGAAATAGTTCTCGAACAATATCGGCCCGATGAGCCATCCGGCGGCAATGGCGGGAATCGCCAGCAGGATCAGGGGGATCGTGACGACCTTCGGCGACTCGTGCGGTTCGACGGGGCCATGATGGCCGTGATCGTCATGGGCATCGTGCCCGTGATCGTCATGCGGCGCGTCGCGAAACCGCTCCTTGCCGTGGAAGGTGAAGAACACCAGGCGGAATGAATAGAAGCCGCCGACGAACACCCCGGCCAACAAGGCCACATGGGCGAAACCGGCGCCCCAGACGTTCGAAAGCTGCACGGCCTCGATGATCGAGTCCTTGGAAAAGAACCCGGCAAACGGCGGCAGGCCGGCATTGGCGATTGCGCCGATCAGCACGGTGGCGTAAGTGATGGGCAAGTACTTGCGCAGTCCGCCCATGCGCCGCATGTCCTGCTCGTGGTGCATGGCGATGATGACCGAACCGGCGCCGAGGAAGAGAACCGCCTTGAAGAAGGCATGCGTCATCAGGTGGAAAATGGCCGCCGAGTAGGCGGAGGCGCCGAGCGCGGCGGTCATGTAGCCGAGCTGCGACAGCGTCGAATAGGCCACCACGCGCTTGATGTCGGTCTGGACGATGGCGATCAGCGCCATGAAGAGCGCCGTGGTGGCGCCGACGACGATGACGAAGGACAACGCCGTGTCGGAAAGCTCGAACAGCGGCGACATGCGCGACACCATGAAGATGCCGGCCGTCACCATGGTGGCGGCGTGGATGAGCGCGGAGATCGGCGTCGGGCCTTCCATCGAATCCGGCAACCAGACATGTAGCGGAACTTGCGCCGACTTGCCCATGGCGCCGACGAACAGTCCGATACAGATCGCGGTGATGAGCGGCCAGCCGGTGGCAACTTCGGTGATGGTCGCCAATTCCTTGCTCTTGCCGAAAACGGTCGCGTAATCGAGCGAACCGGCATAGGCGGCGATCAAGCCGATCCCCATGAGGAAGCCGAAGTCGCCGACGCGATTGACCAAAAAAGCCTTGAGGTTGGCGTAGATGGCCGTCGGCCGGGTATACCAGAAGCCGATCAACAGGTAGGACACCAGGCCGACCGCTTCCCAGCCGAAGAACAATTGCAGAAAGTTGTTGCTCATGACCAGCATGAGCATCGAGAACGTGAACAGCGAGATGTAACTGAAGAAGCGCTGATAACCCGGGTCGTCCGCCATGTAGCCGATGGTGTAGATATGCACCATCAGCGAGACGAAGGTGACGACGATCAGCATGACCGCCGTGAGGCGGTCGATGAGGAAACCGATCTCGAGCTTGAGGCCGCCCGCCTCCATCCACGTGTAGAGCGTGCCATTGAAGGTGTTGCCGGCCAGCACGTCCTGCATCACCAGCACCGAGCAGACGAACGACACGGCGACGCCGAGGATGGTGATCCAGTGGGCGCCGGCCCGTCCGATAACCCTGCCCAGCAGGCCTGCGACAAGCGCCCCGACCAGCGGCGCAAAGGGGATGATCAGATAAAGGGTCTTCATGCCTTTAGCCCTTCAGTCCGTCGAGCTTGTCGACGTCGATCGTGGATAGGTTCCGGAACAACACGACCAGGATCGCCAGACCGATGCCGGACTCGGCCGCGGCAACGGTCAGAATGAAGAACACGAACAACTGTCCCGACAGATCATTGAGGTAATGGGAGAAGGCGACGAAGTTCATGTTCACCGCCAGCAGCATGAGTTCGATAGCCATCAGCAGGACGATCAGATTCCTGCGGTTGAGAAAGATGCCAACCACGCCTATCGTAAATAGGATTGCGGCCAGAATCAGGTAATGCGACAGGGTGATCATTCGCCCTCCTTCTCGGCGGGCATCTGCAATACCCTGAGCCGATCCGTATGCTTCACCGCAATCTGCTGGACCGGATCGAGATGTTTGACGTCCTTGCGGCGCCGCAGCGTCAACACCACCGCGGCGATGATGGCCACCAGCAGGATGATCGAAGCGAGCTCGAAGGGATACACATAGTCGGTGAACAGCAGGCGGCCCAGTTCCTTGGTGTTGCTGTAGCCAGCGTCCGCCTTGCTGTCGGGGAACGCCACCAGGCTGAAGTAGTCGGTGGACAGCACCAGAAACATCTCCGCCACCATGACGATGCCCAGGATGGCGGCCAACGGCATGTTGCGCCAGAAGCCCTGGCGCAAACGCTTGATGTCGATATCGAGCATCATGATGACGAAGAGGAACAACACCATCACCGCGCCCACGTAAACCATCACCAGCGCAATCGCCAGGAATTCGGCTTGCAGCGTCAGCCATAAGCCGCCCGCGTTGAAAAAGGCCAGCACCAGGTAGAGGACGGCATGCACCGGATTGCGCGCGGTGATCACGCGCAGCGCGGCGAAGATCAACAGTGCGGCGAAGACGTAGAAAACTATGCTCGTCAGGTCCATGGCGCTACCGATACTTGGCATCGAGCGCGCGAGCCTCGGCAATCTCCGCTTCGTAGCGGTCGCCATTGGCAAGCAGCATCTGCTTGGTGTAGTAGAGATCGCCCCGTGTCTCGCCGTGGTACTCGATGACATTGGACTCGACGATGGCATCGACCGGGCAGGCTTCTTCGCAGAATCCGCAGAAGATGCACTTGGTCAGGTCGATGTCGTAACGCGTGGTGCGGCGACTGCCGTCTTTCCGCTGCGCCGACTCGATGGTGATCGCCATGGCCGGGCAAACCGCTTCGCACAACTTGCAGGCAATGCAACGTTCCTCGCCGTTGGGATAGCGGCGCAGCGCATGAAGGCCGCGGAAGCGCGGCGACATCGGCGTTTTCTCTTCCGGATACTGGATGGTGATCTTCGGCGCGAACAGATACCGCAGCGTCACCGACAACCCCTGGCGCAATTCACCAAGGAAGAAAGTTTGAATCAGGTCGCGGGCACCCATGGTCTCATTTCCAGATGTTGAGGGGCGACATCATCCAGACGCCGACCACCGGGATCCAGATCAGGCAGGCCGGCACGAAGACTTTCCAGCCAAGCCGCATGATCTGGTCGTAGCGATACCGGGGGAATGTGGCGCGCAGCCAGAGGAACATGAACAGCACCAGCGACATCTTGGCGAGCAGCCAGAGGATGCCATCGGGAAGGAAGCCCACGGGCGACAACCATCCGCCGAGGAAGAAGATCGACACCATCGCCGCGACCAGGATCATGTTGGCGTATTCGGCGAGGAAGAACATCGCGAAGGCCATGCCGGAATACTCGACCATGTGACCGGCGACGATTTCCGATTCCCCTTCGACCACGTCGAACGGTGCCCGATTGGTTTCGGCGACGCCCGAAATCAGGTAGACCAGAAACATCGGCCACAGCGACAACCAGTTCCACGACAGCGCACCCACGCCCCAGTCGGCGAACATGCCACGTCCCTGCGAATGCACGATATCCGTCAGATTCAGGCTGTTGGAGACCATCAGGACACAGACCAGAGCCAGCCCCATCGACACTTCGTAGGAAACCATCTGCGCGGTCGAACGTATGCTGCCGAGGAATGGGTATTTCGAGTTGGAGGCCCAGCCGGCGACGATGATGCCGTAAACCCCGAGCGACGAAACCGCCAGCAGGAACAATACGCCGGCGTCGAGGTTGGCCAGCACGCCCCCGTCGAAAAATGGCACCACGGCCCACACGGCAACCGCCGGCGCCATGGCCAATGCCGGCGCCATGAAGTAAAGGCCGGGGTCGGCCTTGGTCGGCAGAACGATTTCCTTGAAGAACAGCTTCAGGCCATCGGCGATCGGCTGCAGCAGGCCCAGCGGCCCAACGCGGTTGGGGCCGATGCGTACATGCATGAAGCCGAGGATCTTGCGTTCCGCGTAGGTCATGTAGGCGACGCCGAGCAGCAAAGGCACCAGAATGGCCACGATCTTCATGATCACCCAGATCAACGGCCAAACCGGCTCGAACCACGACCAAAGCGCGGGCCAATACGGCCCCCAGAGCCATTCAAAAAAGTGCAGCACGGACGCTTCCATCAGGCGCGCTCCACGGTAATGGCGCCGCCGAGCGCGCCCAGGGAAGCGGTGGACGCGTGGCCGGCCGCCACGCGCACGCAATGGTCGGCGACCCCTGCGTCAAGCGCCGCGACCAATCGACTCGGCGTACCGCCCAGACTGACTTTCACCGCGGTGCCGGCCGTCAGGCCGAGCCTGGCCAGAGTCGCCGCGTTCATGCGCGCCGTCGGCTCCGCGGCATCCCGGGTTCGCTGCAGGCTCGGCGCCCGACGCACCAGCGGATCGGCGAAGTAGATCGGCACGTCGGCAATCCGCTCCAGCCCCGAGCCGGCGGCGAGATCGAGCGTTGCGCCTTCGATGGCGTTGTCGAGACCTGCGATGAAGTCCGGACGCGCAGTGCCCAATATTTCGTCGCGCACCGCTTCGCTGCTCTCCTGGTCGAAACCCTCGAGCTTCAGCAGGTTGCCCAGGACGCGCAGAACTTTCCAACCGGGGCGCGTGTCGCCGAGCGGACGATTCACCGCCTGGAAGCTCTGCACTCGGCCTTCCATATTCACGAAAGTGCCGGAAGTCTCCGTAAAAGGCGAAACCGGCAGGATGGCATCGGCATACGCCATCGCCGCTTCGGACTTGAACGGCGACAGCACGACGACGGTTTCGGCCTGTTGCAGCGCCGCCACGGCTTGCGCGCCGTCGGCGCAATCGAGTTCCGGCTCGGCACCCAGGATCACGTAGGCCTTGCGCGGCTCGGCAAGCATCTGCGCGGCATTCATGCCGCCCGCTGTCGGTACGGCCTTGGCGGCATAACCGCCCACCGAGTTTGCAGCCTCGCCAAGGAGGCCGCATCGACCGCCCAAATAGCCGGCCAATTGTTGCGCCAGCGCGTTCAATGTGGCGGCACGCTCGTGCTGCTGGGCGAAGCTGCCCAGCAAGACCGCCGTGTTCTGGCCTGACGCCAGGCTTTCGGCAATCTGCCTGGCTTCTGGGCTTACCGTCACCTCGAGGCCGCTGGCGGCGCCCTTCAATTCCGCGACCGCCTTGACCACCTGGGCCAGCCGTTCCGGCAACAGCGAGGGCGCGGCAATCAGTTTGCCCGAGACCGCCATCAGCAGGTCGTCGTCGGCAGCGTGAACCACCGAGATCTGTGCGCCGCGCTTGGCCGCCTGCCGCAGGCGCTGCGCCACCAGCGGCTGGTCTTTCCGCAGGAAGCTGCCGACCAGCAACACACGATCGAGCTTATTCAATTCGGCGATCTTCATGCCCAGCCACGGCGTGCCCAGGCGTCGGCCGGAGAAGTCGCTCTGCCGCAACCGGAAGTCGACGTTGCCGGAACCGATGCCGCGCATCAGTTTACCGGCCAGATACATTTCTTCCAGCGTGGCATGAGGGCTGACCAAGGCGCCAATTGCCTCGGGGCCGTGCTCCTTGGCGACGTCGCGCAAGGCATGGGCAACATAATCGAGCGCCTGGTTCCACTCGACTTCCTTCCAGACGCCGCCCTGCTTGATCAACGGCTTGGTCAGCCGTTCCGGCGCATTCAGGCCTTCGTAGGAAAAGCGATCCCTGTCCGAGAGCCAGCATTCGTTGATCTCCTCGTTCTCCAGCGGCAGCACGCGCAACACCTTGTCGTGCTTGATCTGGACGATGAGATTGCTGCCTAGGCCATCGTGAGGGCTGATCGACTTGCGCCGGGCCAGTTCCCAAGTCCTGGCGGCAAACCGGAAAGGCTTGGACGTCAGGGCGCCGACCGGGCACAGATCGATGATGTTCCCCGACAATTCGCTATCGACGGTCTTTTCGACGAAAGGCATGATCTCGACGCGATCGCCGCGAAAAGCCTGGCCAAGCTCCATCAGGCCCGCGATTTCCTGCGTGAAACGCACGCAACGGGTGCAATTGATGCACCGGGTCATGTCGGTGCTGACCAGCGGCCCGAGATTCTTGTTGACCACGACCCGCTTCTCTTCCTGATAGCGGGAAGCCGACGAACCATAGCCGACGGCCAAGTCCTGCAACTGGCATTCCCCGCCCTGATCGCAGATGGGGCAGTCGAGCGGATGATTGATCAGCAGGAATTCCATCACGCCCTTCTGCGCCTTGACGGCCAGGTCCGAATGCGTGAATACCTTCATGCCAGGAGTGACCGGCGTCGCGCAGGCCGGCAATGGCTTGGGCGCTTTCTCGACCTGCACCAGGCACATGCGGCAGTTGGCGGCGATGGACAGCTTCTTGTGGTAGCAGAAATGCGGGATGTAAATGCCAGCCTGATGCGCAGCGTCGATGACCGTGCTGCCTTCCTTGACCTGCAGGGCCTTGCCGTCGATCTCGAGATCTAACATGGCGCCCCCGCCATCATGCGCGTGTGAAAGGTGCTGCCCGCCTTCTGAACGTCGGGTGGCACCAGGCACTTCTTGTGCTCGATGTGATACTCAAATTCGGACCGGAAATGCCTGAGGAATCCCTGCACCGGCATGGCGGCGGCATCACCCAGCGCGCAAATGGTCCGGCCCATGATGTTCACGGTCAGATCGCCAAGCAGCGCGAGATCCTCCGGGCGCCCCTGTCCGTGCTCGATGCGATGGACCACCTTGTGCAACCATCCCGTCCCTTCGCGGCACGGCGTGCACTGACCGCACGACTCTTCGTAGTAAAAGTAGGACAGGCGCTCCAGCGCCTTGACCATGCAGGCCGATTCGTCCATGACGATAACCGCACCGGAGCCGAGCATGGAACCGGCTTTGGCGATCGAATCGTAATCGAGGGTGCAGTCCATGATCACGCCCGCCGGCAAAACCGGCGACGACGAACCGCCGGGAATCACCGCCTTCAGCTTGCGGCCGCCGCGCACGCCGCCGGCCATCTCCAACAGCTTTGCGAACGGCGTGCCCATCGGTACTTCGTAGTTGCCCGGCTTGTTGACATGGCCCGACACGGAGAACAGCTTGGTGCCGCCGTTGTTCGGTTTTCCGAGATTCAGATAGGCTTCGCCGCCGATGCGCAGCACGAAGGGAATCGAGGCAAAAGTCTCGGTGTTGTTGATGGTGGTCGGCTTGCCATAGAGACCGAAGCTGGCTGGGAACGGCGGCTTGAAGCGCGGCTGCCCTTTCTTGCCTTCGATCGACTCGAGCAACGCCGACTCCTCGCCGCAAATGTAAGCGCCCCAACCGTGATGGGCAAACAGGTCGAAATCGAACCCGGAACCGAAAATGTTCCGCCCAAGGTAGCCGGCGGTCCGCGCTTGCGCCAGCGCTTGCTCGAACCGGCTGTAAAGCTCGAATATCTCGCCGTGGATATAGTTGTAGCCCCGCGCGGCGCCCACCGAATAACCGGCGATGATCATGCCTTCGATCACCGCATGAGGATCGTAGCGAAGGATGTCGCGATCCTTGAAGGTTCCCGGTTCGCCCTCGTCGGTGTTGCACACCACGTACTTCTCGCCGCTGCCCTTGGGCATGAAGCTCCACTTCAACCCGGTCGGGAATCCGGCGCCGCCGCGGCCGCGCAGCACCGACGCCTTGACCTCGGCGATGACCTGGTCGGGAGTCAGCTTTTCCGCCAGGATACGCTTCAACGCCTGATAGCCGCCCCGGCTTTCATAGTCGCCGATTTCCCATCCCGCGTCGCCTTTGCCCCAACCGGCCGAAAGCAGCGGATTGATCGCGTCGATCAGAGCCATCTCATTTGCACTCCGCCAGCAGTTTGTCGATCTCGTCCGGTGTCATGAAGCAGCGCATCCGCACGTTGTTGACCAGCATGACCGGCGCATCGCCACAGGCGCCCATGCACTCGCCTTCCTTCAGCGTGAACTTGCCGTCCGGCGTGGTCTCGTTGAGATCGATACCCAGCTTCTGCTTCAGGTAATCAACCGCATGAACGCCCCCCGAAAGCGCGCAAGGCAGATTGGTACATACCGTCAGCTTGTACTGGCCGACCGGATGCAGGTCGTACATGTTGTAGAAGCTGGCAACCTCAAAAGCCGCGATCGCCGGCATGCCGAGATAGCGGGCGACGCAATCGATCGTTTCATCCGACAGCCAACCCCGTTCCTCCTGGGCAATGCGCAGCGCCGCCATGACCGCCGACTGTTTCTGATCGGCCGGATACTTCGCCACTTCCCGGTCGATCCTTGCTAGGGATTCCTGGCTCAACATGTGTGATCGCTCGTTCATCGGTCGGTGTCGCCCAGCACCAGATCAATGGTGCCGATGATCGCTGTCGCATCGGCAAGCATGTGCCCCTTGCACATCTCGGTCAGCGCCGCGAGGTGCGGGAAACCGGGAGACCGCAGCTTGATCCGATAAGGCTTGTTGGCGCCATCGGACACGGCCCAGACACCGAACTCGCCCTTGGGATGCTCGATGCTGGCATAGACCTCGCCCTCGGGAACATGCATGCCCTCGCTGAACAGCTTGAAATGATGAATCAGCTCCTCCATGTTGCTCTTCATCGCTTCGCGCGGAGGCGGCGCCACCTTGTGGTTGTCGCTGATGACCGGTCCCGGATTCTTTCTCAGCCAGTCGATGCACTGCTTGACGATCCGGTTGGACTGCTTCATCTCTTCCATCCGCACCAGATAGCGATCGTAGCAATCGCCGTTGGTGCCCACCGGAATGTCAAAGTCCATGCGGTCATAGACTTCATAAGGCTGCTTCTTGCGGAGGTCCCACGCCACGCCCGAGCCGCGCAGCATCGGTCCGGTGAAGCCCATCTGCAGCGCCTGTTCCGGAGAAACGACGGCGATGCCGACGGTCCGCTGCTTCCAGATGCGATTCTCGGTCAGCAGCGTGTGGTATTCGTCGAGATAGCCGAGGAAACGGTTGGTGAAGTCCTCGACGAAATCGAGCAAGGATCCTTCGCGGGCGGCATTGAGCCGCTTGACCGTCGCCTCGTCCTTGAATTTGTTCACCCGGTATTGGGGCATTCGGTCGGGAAGGTCGCGATAGACCCCGCCCGGACGGTAGTAGGCCGCATGCAGGCGCGCGCCCGATACCGCCTCATAAACGTCCATCAGGTCCTCGCGCTCGCGGAACGTGTACAGCACCATCCCCATGGCGCCGATATCCAAGGCATGAGTCCCGATGTTCAACAGGTGATTGAGGATGCGCGTCACCTCGTCCATCATGACGCGGATGTACTGCGCGCGAATCGGCACCTCGACACCCAGCAGGCGTTCGACGGCGAGACAGTAGGCATGCTCGTTGCACATCATCGACACATAGTCGAGACGATCAAGGTAAGGCACCGTCTGCAGCCAGGTCCGAGTCTCGGCGAGCTTCTCGGTACCGCGATGCAACAGACCGATGTGCGGATCGGCATGCACGACGACTTCGCCGTCGAGCTCGAGGATCAAGCGCAATACGCCGTGGGCCGCCGGATGCTGCGGGCCGAAGTTGAGCGTGTAGTTCTTGATCTCAGCCACGACCGTCCACCTTTCCGTAGCCCGCTTCGCGCACGATGCGCGGCGTGACTTCGCGAGGTTCGATGGTGACCGGCTGATAGGTCACCCGCCGCATCTCCGGGTCGTAGCGCATCTCGACGTAGCCGGATACCGGAAAGTCCTTGCGAAATGGATGTCCGACGAATCCGTAATCGGTCAGGATCCTGCGCAAATCGGGATGCCCGTTGAAAACGATGCCAAAGAGATCGAACGCTTCGCGCTCGTACCAATTGGCCGCGTGCCAAAGATCGGTCACGGTCGGCAACGCCGGAGCCTCGTTGTCCGGCGCAAAGGCGCGCAGGCGCAGGCGCCAGTTATGCGTTACCGAAATGAGTTGCAACACCGCCGCAAAGTGCAGGCCGGGCGTCCGCCCCGCATAGGTCGAATAGTCGATCCCGGAAAGATCGATCAACTCCTCGAACTTCAGCTCGGCATGGTCGCGCATGGTCCTGGCGACCTCGTGATACGCGGCGGCCGGCACCTCCACGGTCACCTCGCCCAGACTCAGCACCGGCTCGCCGATCTTGGCGCCGAAGACTTCCTTCAACTTATCGCACAGACGTTCAAGCTTTGCGCTCATGGCAACCGGGCATCCAAATCTCAGCGGGCAATGGTGTAGGTACGCTTGATCTTGTTTTGCAACTGGATGATGCCGTACAGCAGCGCTTCTGCGGTCGGCGGGCACCCTGGCACATAGACATCGACGGGCACGATGCGATCGCAACCGCGCACCACTGAATACGAATAGTGGTAATAGCCACCGCCGTTGGCGCAGGAGCCCATGGAGATCACCCAGCGGGGCTCCGGCATCTGGTCATAGACCTTGCGCAGCGCCGGCGCCATCTTGTTGGTCAGCGTCCCGGCCACGATCATGACATCGGACTGGCGTGGGCTCGCGCGGAACATCACGCCAAAACGGTCGAGATCATAACGAGCACAACCGGTGTGGATCATTTCGACCGCGCAACATGCCAGGCCGAAGGTCATCGGCCACAGCGACCCGGTGCGCGTCCAGTTCAGCAACTTGTCCAGGCTGGTGGTGACAAAGCCTTCCTGCAAGACGCCTTCGATGCTCACTCGGTCACTCCCAGTCCAGCGCGCCCTTGACCCAGGCGTAGATGTAGCCGATCACCAATACGCTGATGAAGATCAGCATTTCGACAAACCCGAACAGCTTGACCTCGGGCGTCGCGACAATTTCCTTGAAAATCGTCGCCCACGGGAAAAGGAAAGCGATTTCCAGGTCGAACAGGATGAAGAGGATGGCGATCAGGTAGTAGCGCACATCGAACTTCATGCGCGCATCTTCGAACGGCTCGAAGCCGCACTCGAAAGGCGACAGCTTTTCGCTATCCGGCCGATGCGGGGAAACCAGTCGGCCCAGGAGCATGGGCATGAAGCCGAAGGCAATCCCGACGACCACAAAGACGAGGACAGGAAAATAGTTTTCCAACATAACCTGTGGCCCCTGCCACGTTATCGGCAGCCGCAACCTGCAACTGCCTGTTGATTCTGGTGCCGACGGCGAGACTCGAACTCGCACGGCTTTCGCCACTACCCCCTCAAGATAGCGTGTCTACCAATTTCACCACGTCGGCTGCTTTCCACTACCTGCTTCGGCGCGGGTTGTTTGCCACGCCATCAGCGAAGCGGCGCGCATAGTACCATTTTTTGTGCGCCGCAGAATTATTTATCGCTATTTCCTATTTCGGAACATCCTTGGCTTTCGAATCTCCCGATTCGACAGGCGGTGCAACCGGTACCGGCACCACCTGCTCGGTCTTGACGCTGTCCATCACGCTCCCGGACGTCCTCGGCTTGGTGCTTGCCAGATAGGTCAACCCCAGACTGGTCAAGAAGAATGCAGCCGCGAGAATGGCCGTGGTCCTGGACAGAAAATTGGCTGATCCGGTCGCGCCGAACAGGCTACCGGAAGCGCCACTGCCGAAGGCCGCGCCCATATCGGCCCCCTTGCCGTGCTGGATCAGCACGAGGCCGATGACCGCCACGCCGACGAGAATATGAACCGTCAGCACAAGTGGATAAACCATGTCCATCTGAAAATCCTCTCTTGTCCCGCTAATTCGAGCCGTCAACCGGCTGCGCAAATGCCCAGGAAATCATCGGCGACCAGCGAGGCACCGCCAATCAAGCCGCCATCGATATCAGGCTGTCCGAAGAGTTCACGGGCGTTAGATGGTTTGACACTGCCGCCGTAAAGGATCTGCAACCCCTCGGCAACGGCCGCGTCATCCCGGGCAACCCGAGCCCGTATCATCGCGTGCACTTCCTGAGCCTGAGCCGGTGTCGCCGTCTTGCCCGTGCCGATGGCCCAGACCGGTTCATAAGCCACGACCGCCTCACCCAGGGCAGCCATCCCTGCAACGGCCATCACGGCCTCCATCTGCCGGATCACCACCTCGGCGGTAATGCCGGCTTCTCGTTCGGCCAAGGTTTCCCCCACGCAGAGAATAGGCGTCAATCCCGCCTTGAGCGCGGCCATGAACTTGGCGGCAACCACGGTATCGGTATCGCCATAAAAGGAGCGGCGCTCGGAATGGCCGACAATCGCGTAACGGCAGCCGAAATCGTTCAGCATCGCCGCGCTCACTTCGCCGGTATAGGCCCCTTGAGCATGCTCCGAGACATCCTGCGCACCCCAGGCGACATTGCTGCCAGCCAAGAGGGCTTGCGCCTGGGCCAGATAGGGATACGGCACGCACACGGCCACTTGCCCGCCGAGGGATGCGGCACCGCTGCGCACCGCGGTCAGAAGCGCGAGATTGCTAGCCAGGTTGCCATGCATTTTCCAGTTGCCGGCAACGAACTTGATCCGGGGCATCGTATAGGCCATCGGTGAATTCGATAACCTAGGATTATAGCGGCAGCCTGCCTCACCAGCAATTGAAAATGCCGCGTAGCCATCGGCGCTCGTGCTTTAATCGAGCGATGGCCAACGACGAACAACCGGAACGGGAAAGCCCTTTCAAAGGCAAGACGGGGCTGGAACGCATATGGCGCGCGCTGTTCTATTCCATCGATGGGCTGCGCGCCGCCTACCGTCATGAAGATGCCTTCCGTCAGGAAGTCTGGCTGGCTGCCGCGCTGATCCCCCTGGCATTCTTCGTCCCGGCAAGCAACATTGGCCGCGCGCTGATGATCGCCAGCGTGTTGCTGGTGCTGATCGTCGAACTGGTCAACTCGGCCATCGAAGCTGCGATCGATCGCATATCGCTCGACCACCACAACCTCTCCAAGCGCGCCAAGGATGTTGGCAGTGCCGCCGTGATGATCGCGCTGCTCAACGCAGTCGCAACCTGGCTGCTCGTACTGCTGGGCTAAACGGGCACGCGGCCAACCGCAACGGCCTCTCAAGCGTCCCGGGAACCGCCGCGCGCTCAGGCCTCCGCAGCCGCTCTGACCGCACCCGCGATCGCCTCGGCCTCCGCCGCGACGAAGACGCCGTCGCGCCCTTCGACCATGACGCGCAGCACAGGCTCCGTACCAGAAGGCCGCAATAGCACGCGGCCCTGGCCGGCAAGCGACTTTTCCGCCCGCGCGAGCGCCGCCTGGACACCTGCATCGCTTTTCCAGTCGAAGCCGGCGGCCATGCGCACATTGATGAGCTTTTGCGGATACATCACGAGATCGCCGCACGCCTGCGCCAGCGTCTCGCCATTGGCGCGCAGCGCCGCCAGCACCTGCAGCGCGGCGATGATGCCGTCGCCCGTCGTATGCTTGTCCAGGCAGATGATGTGCCCCGAGTTCTCGCCACCCAGCGGCCAGCCGCGCTCCTGCATCATCTCCAGCACGTAGCGATCGCCGACCTTGGCCCGCGCGAAGGGAATGCCGAGCCGGTCGAGCGCATGCTCAAAGCCGAGATTGGTCATCAAAGTGCCGACCACACCGGCAACGGGCGTACGCGCATGGCGCGCGCGGGTGATCACGTAGAGCAGCTGGTCGCCATCGTAGAGCTGGCCCTGGCCATCGGCCATCAGCACGCGATCGCCGTCGCCATCCAGCGCGATGCCGATATCCGCGCGATGTTCGAGCACGGCCTGGCGCAGCGATTCCGGCGAGGTGGCGCCGACGCCGGCGTTGATGTTCAGGCCATTGGGCGTGGCGCCGACCGCGATGACTTCGGCCCCAAGTTCATGGAAAACATTGGGCGCGACCAAATAGCCGGCACCATGCGCGCAATCGATCGCGATCTTGAGGCCGCGCAGATCCAGTTCGGTCGGGAAGGTGCTTTTGCAGAACTCGATGTAGCGGCCGCGGGCATCGTCGATGCGCCTGGCACGCCCCAGGCCGGCCGAGGCACGGCAGGCCAGCGGGCGATCGAGTTGCGCCTCGATGGCCTCTTCGACGGCATCGGGCAACTTGGTGCCCTGTGCGGAGAAGAACTTGATGCCGTTGTCGTCGTAGGGATTATGCGAGGCCGAGATCACCACGCCGGCTTGAAGCCGGAGCGCCCGGGTAAGGTAGGCGATGGCTGGCGTCGGCAACGGCCCGGAGAGCATCACATCGACGCCGGCCGCCGAGAAACCCGACTCGAGCGCGCCTTCGAGCATGTAGCCGGAAATACGCGTGTCCTTGCCGATCATCACCGTCGGCCGCTCCCCCGCCGGCAAGGTTTCCAGGTCCACCAGCGTGGTGCCCGCGGCGAACCCCAGCCGCAAGGCGAACTCGGGATTGATCAGGCCTTCGCCAACGCGTCCCCGCACGCCATCGGTGCCGAAATATTTTCGTCCCATTCAGTTGTCCTCGATTGCCTTCAATACCGACAGGGCGTCGCGCGTCGCCGCCGTGTCGTGAACCCTGACGATCGCCGCGCCGCGCTGGACGGCCAGCATCGCCGCGGCGATGCTGGCCGGCATGCGGTCGCCGACGGAACGCCCGGTAATCAGGCCGAACATCGACTTGCGCGACAATCCCGCCAGCACCGGCAGCCCCGCTGCGGTCAGCCTGTCCAGATGGCGCAGGAGAGCGAGATTATGCGCCAGCGTCTTGCCGAAACCGAAGCCAGGATCGATGACGATACGATTTTTATCAATTCCCGCCGCCGTACAGGCCGCCGCCCGGGCGCCGAGGAATGCCGCCACTTCGGCGACGACATCGCCGTAGCGCGGATCCGACTGCATGGTGCGAGGCTCTCCCTGCATGTGCATCAGGCACACAGCGGCGGCGGAAGCCTTGACCGCCTCGACCGCGCCGGGCGCCTGCAAGGCGAAGATGTCGTTGATCATGTCGATGCCGGCAGCGAGGGCAGCCGCCATGATCCCGGGCTTGACGGTATCGACGGAGAGCGGCACGCCGCAACCGCGCAAACCCTCGATCACCGGCAACAGACGATCCATCTCCTGCTGTTGCGAAACCGGCTCGGCGCCGGGGCGAGACGATTCGGCGCCCAAGTCGAGAATATCCGCGCCCTCCTCGACCATGCGCAAGCCTTGAGCGATGGCATTTCCCGCCCCGCCGCGCAGGCCGTCGCCCGAAAAGGAATCGTCGGTGAGATTGACGATGCCCATGATCAGCGGCCGGTCCAAGGCAAGTTGGAAACGGCCGCATTGCAGAGGTTTGTTCATAAGCAAAAAGGCCGCGCGATGGCGCGGCCCTGCTTGTCTCCGTTTCGTTCAGGCAGGCGCTGCCGCGTTGGGCTCGGCGCCCGGCGTGTTGCTGCCCTCGGAAGACTTCGGCGGCGCGCTCGAAGGTTTCGGCGGCCGTGGCGGCTTGCCTTCCATGATGTCGTTGATCTGGTCGGCGTCGATGGTTTCCCATTCGAGCAAGGCGGCGGTCATGGCCTCGATCTTGTCGCGATTGTCCTCGATCAGCGTACGCGCGCGGGCATACTGCTCGTCGATGATGCGCCTGACTTCGGCATCCACCTGCTGCATGGTCGCTTCGGAGACGTTTTTGTGCGTGGTGATGGAGCGGCCGAGGAAAATCTCGCCTTCTTCCTCGCCGTAGACCATGGTGCCCAGGCTGTCCGACATGCCCCACTGCGTGACCATGCGCCGCGCCAGGTCGGTGGCGCGCTGGAAGTCATTCGACGCGCCGGTGGTCATCTGGTTCATGAAGACCTCTTCCGCGATCCGGCCGCCGAACAGGACGGCGACGGTCGACAACAGCCGGATGCGATCCTGGCTGTAGCGGTCTTCGGTGGGCAGTTGCATCGTTACGCCCAGCGCGCGCCCGCGCGGGATGATGGTGACCTTGTGCACCGGATCGGTCTTGGGCAGCAGCTTGGCCACCACGGCGTGGCCGGATTCATGGTAGGCGGTATTGCGGCGTTCCTCCTCGGGCATGACCATCGACCGGCGCTCGGCGCCCATCATGATCTTGTCCTTGGCGCGCTCGAAGTCTTCCATATCCACCAGGCGCTTGTTGGCGCGCGCGGCGAACAACGCGGCCTCGTTCACCAGGTTGGCGAGATCGGCGCCGGCGAAACCCGGGCAGCCGCGCGCCAGCACGGAGGGGTCGACATCCGGCGCCAGCGGCACCTTGCGCATGTGGACCTTGAGGATCTGCTCGCGGCCCCGAATATCCGGAAGCGGTACCACCACCTGGCGGTCGAAGCGGCCCGGACGCAGCAGCGCCGGGTCGAGCACGTCGGGCCGGTTGGTGGCGGCGATGACGATAACGCCCGACGAGCCTTCGAAGCCGTCCATCTCGACCAGCAATTGGTTGAGGGTCTGCTCGCGTTCGTCGTTGCCGCCGCCGAGGCCGGCGCCGCGCTGGCGGCCCACGGCATCGATTTCGTCGATGAAGATGATGCAAGGCGAGGCCTTCTTCGCCTGTTCGAACATGTCGCGCACGCGCGCGGCACCCACGCCGACGAACATCTCGACGAAGTCGGAACCGGAGATCGAGAAGAACGGCACTTTCGCTTCGCCGGCGATGGCCTTCGCCAGCAGCGTTTTACCCGTACCGGGACTGCCGACCATCAGCACGCCGCGCGGAATGCGGCCGCCCAGCTTCTGGAACTTGGAGGGATCGCGCAGGAAATCGACCAGTTCGGAGACTTCTTCCTTGGCTTCCTCGCAGCCGGCCACATCGGCGAAAGTGACCGTATTGTTCGCCTCATCGAGCATGCGCGCCTTGCTCTTGCCGAACGAGAAGGCGCCGCCGCGACCGCCGCCCTGCATCTGGCGCATGAAGAACACCCACACGCCGATCAGCAGCAGCATGGGGAACCACGAGACGAAGATGTTCATGAGGAAGGACTGTTCCTCATCGGGCTTCGCCACGACCTTGACGTTGTAGCGCAGCAGGTCGGACACCATCCAGAGATCGGGCGGTGCGTACGACGTGATTTTGCGTCCCTCGGCAGTCGTCGCCTCGAGCGTCCGGCCTTGGATCACCACCTTGGCGATGCGGCCTTGCTTCACTTCCTCGAGGAACTGCGAATAATCCATCGAGGTCAGCGCCGCTTGCCGCGAATTGAACTGGTTGAACACCGTCATCAGGACGATGCCGATCACCATCCAGATTGCAAGGTTTTTGAACAAGTTATTCAAGGATTCGTCTCGCTATGCATAAGTCGGGCGATTGTAGAACCGATTCGGAAGGGCTGCAAACCCGCATTAAGACCGCAGACCGCACGCCAACAGATAAGTTTCGGCGCTGCGATCGCGCGACGCGGCCGGCTTGCGTACCTTCAGGCTGTCGAAGCTTGCCATGATCCCCTTGCGCAATTCCATGAATCCCGAGCCCTGGAACACTTTGACCAGCATGTCGCCGCCAGGTGTCAGGTGCTGGCGGGCAAAATCCAGCGCCAACTCGGCCAGATGCATCACCCGCGCGTCGTCGGCGACCGATATGCCCGACATATTGGGGGCCATGTCCGATAAAACAAGATCGACGCGGCGTCCCGCCAAGACTGACTTTAGCTTATCGAGGACGTCCTCCTCCCGGAAGTCGCCCTGGATGAACTCGACGCCCGCCAGGGGCGTCATTTCGAGCAAGTCGAGCGCGATCAGCTTGCCGCCGGGCTGAATGCGCCGCGCCACGTACTGGCACCAACTGCCGGGCGCGGCGCCGAGGTCCAGCACCGTCATGCCGGGTTTGAGCAGATGATCCTTCTCGTCGATCTCGATCAGCTTGAACACGGCCCGGGAACGCCAGCCCTCGGCCTTGGCTTTCTGGACGTAGGGATCGTTGACGTGCTCGTGCATCCACGCCTTGCTTTTCTTGTGTTGCCGGGACTTCTGGGTCATCGCGCTAGAATGGCCACATGATCGAATTGACACCTGAACAGCGCCGGGCGCTGCGCGCCGCCGCCCACCCCCTCCACCCCGTGGTCACCATCGCCGGCAACGGTCTTTCCGAAGCGGTGGCCAGGGAAATAGACCGTTCGCTCAAGGCCCACGAACTGATCAAGGTCAAGCTCGCCGGCATCGAGCGCGAGGCGCGCGACGCGCTGCAGGCGGAAATCTGCGCGAAGCTCGCGTGCGCACCCGTGCAGCACATCGGCAACATTCTGGTCCTGTGGCGCGAAAAGCCGGAGGAAGCCCCAAAGTCAGCCGCGGCAACACGCCGCGGCAAGCCGCTGACCAAGAAGCAGGCCGCCGCCGCGGCCGAGAAATCCAGTCGCAACCCGCCGCGCGGGCGGGGATGATCGCGAAGCGGCAAGGCGCGAGTGCGGAGACGGTACAGGCAGGTACGGCGGCCAGCGAGCGACACCGCCAACGAAGCAAGCGCCCCGGATACGCGGCGGGTCACACGTACCTGACGTCGAGAATCTCGTATTCCCGCCGGCCGCCAGGCGTCTGAACCTCGACCACATCGCCGGCGAACTTGCCGATCAGCGAGCGCGCCACCGGCGAATTGAGCGAAATCTTGTTCTGCTTGAGGTCGGCCTCATCGTCGCCGACGATCTGGTAGCTGACCTTCTGGCCGCTGTCCATGTCCTCGAGATCGACCGTGGCGCCGAACACCACGCGGCCGTCGGCATCGAGCGCCGCCGGATCGATGATCTGGGCATTGGCCAGCTTGCCCTCGACTTCCGCGATGCGGCCTTCGATGAAGCCCTGACGCTCCTTGGCGGCATCGTACTCGGCGTTCTCCGACAGGTCGCCGTGCGAGCGCGCCTCGGCGATGGCCGCGACGACGCTGGGGCGCTCCACCGTCTTCAGGCGCTTCAGTTCTTCGCGCAGCAGCTCGGCGCCGCGCAGGGTGATCGGAAACTTGCTCATCGTGATGTCGCCGAGCCGGCCCAAGCTATTCCGCGCCTCCAGGTGAGGAGCAGCGAGCAGGGTTTGTGAGCGTGGGAGGTCATTATTGGAGTTCGGTATGGAGCGCTTGCAGCGCGTAAGTCTCGAGGCCGGCGTGGCGCATGCCCTGGCAGGCCGCCAAGCCGCCTTCGACGGTCGTGAACAGCGTCACTTTCTGCGCCAGCGCCGACGTGCGGATCGAGCGGGAATCGATGATGGCCGAACGCTTTTCCTCGACCGTATTGACGATGAACGCGATCTCGTTGTTCTTGATCATGTCGACGATATGCGGCCGGCCTTCGTTGACCTTGTTCACGATGGTCACGGGTACGCCGGTAGCGCCGATGGCCGCGGCGGTGCCGCGCGTGGCCAGCAAGGAAAAGCCGAGCTCGTGAAGCTGGCGTGCCACCACGACTGACTTTGCCTTATCCGCAGGCTTGACGCTGATGAACGCCTTGCCCGACTTCGGCAGTTTCGTGCCGGAGGCGATCTGGGATTTTACGAACGCTTCGCCGAACGTGCGGCCGACGCCCATCACTTCGCCGGTGGACTTCATCTCGGGCCCGAGGATGGTATCGACGCCGGGGAATTTGATGAACGGAAACACCGCCTCCTTCACCGAGAAGTAGGGCGGAATCACTTCCTTCGTGACACCCTGGTCGGCCAGGCTGCGGCCAGCCATGCAGCGCGCGGCGATCTTGGCCAGCGGCAGGCCGGTGGCCTTGGAAACGAAGGGCACGGTACGCGAGGCGCGCGGGTTCACTTCCAGTACGTAGACCACGTCCTCGCCCTGGCCCTGCGCGTTTTTCTGGATGGCGAACTGCACGTTCATCAGGCCGCAGACGTTGAGGCCCCTGGCCATCTGTTCGGTCTGGCGGCGCAGCTCTTCCTGGATCGCCTGCGGCAGCGTGTAGGGCGGCAGCGAACAGGCGGAATCGCCCGAATGCACGCCGGCCTGCTCGATGTGTTCCATGATGCCGCCGATGATCACTTGCTGACCGTCGGAGAGCGCGTCCACGTCGACTTCGGTGGCATCGTTGAGGAAGCGGTCGAGCAGCACCGGCGAATCGTTGGAAACCTTGACCGCCTCGCGCATGTAGCGCTCGAGGTCCTTTTCCTCATGGACGATTTCCATGGCGCGGCCGCCGAGCACATAGGAAGGACGGACCACCAGCGGATAGCCGATCTCGGCGGCGAGGCGGATGGCGTCGGCCTCGGTGCGCGCCGTGCGGTTGGGGGGCTGCTTGAGGCCAAGATCGTGCAGCAGCTTCTGGAAGCGCTCGCGGTCCTCGGCGGCATCGATCATGTCCGGTGAGGTGCCGATGATGGGCACGCCGTTGGCTTCAAGATCGCGGGCGCGCTTGAGCGGCGTCTGGCCGCCGAACTGCACGATGACGCCGGCCGGCTTCTCGACATGGACGATCTCGAGGATGTCCTCCAGCGTCAGCGGTTCGAAATAAAGGCGGTCCGACGTGTCGTAGTCGGTCGACACGGTCTCCGGGTTGCAGTTGACCATGATGGTCTCGTAACCGTCCTCGCGCATCGCCAGCGCCGCATGCACGCAACAGTAGTCGAACTCGATGCCCTGGCCGATGCGGTTGGGACCGCCGCCGAGCACCATGATCTTCTTGCGGTCGGAGGGATGCGCCTCGCACTCTTCCTCATAGGTCGAGTACATGTAGGCAGTCGAGGTGGCGAACTCGGCGGCGCAGGTGTCGACGCGCTTGAACACCGGCCGCACGCCCAGCGCCTGCCGGCGTTCCCGCACGGCTGATTCCGCGCTGCCGATCAGGTTGGCGATGCGACGGTCGGAGAAGCCCTTGCGCTTCAGGCCGCGCAACTCGTCGGCGCCGAAACTATCCAGCTTGCGGCCGCCGAGCGTACCCTCGATCTTGACCAGTTCCTCGATCTGGACCAGGAACCAGGGGTCGATCTTGGTGAGTTGGAAGATCTCGTCGAAAGTGAATCCCGAGCGGAACGCCTGGCCGAGATACCAGATGCGCTGAGCGCCGGGGCTGGCCAGTTCGTGGGCGATTTCCTCGCGCTCCGCCGCGACTTCATCGAGACCATAAACGCTGACCTCGAGGCCGCGCAGCGCTTTCTGCAAGGACTCCTGAAACGTGCGGCCCATGGCCATCACTTCGCCGACCGACTTCATCTGCGTCGTCAGGCGGTCGTTGGCGGCCGGAAACTTTTCAAACGCAAAACGCGGCACCTTGGTGACCACGTAGTCGATCGAAGGCTCGAAGGAGGCCGGCGTAGCGCCGCCGGTGATGTCGTTCTTCAGTTCGTCGAGCGTGAAGCCGACGGCAAGCTTGGCCGCGATTTTCGCGATGGGGAACCCGGTCGCCTTCGAGGCCAGCGCGGAAGAGCGCGAAACGCGCGGATTCATTTCGATGACGATCATGCGGCCGTCGGCCGGGTTGATCGCGAACTGGACGTTGGAACCGCCGGTATCGACGCCGATCTCGCGCAGCACGGCGATGCTGGCGTCGCGCATGATCTGGTATTCCTTGTCGGTGAGCGTCTGCGCCGGCGCGACGGTGATCGAATCGCCGGTATGCACGCCCATCGGGTCGAAATTCTCGATCGAGCAGACGATGATGCAGTTGTCGTGCCTGTCGCGCACGACCTCCATCTCGAATTCCTTCCAGCCGAGCAGCGATTCCTCGATCAGCAGTTCCTTGGTCGGGCTGGCTTCGAGGCCGCGCTTGCAGATCTCGACGAACTCTTCCTGATTGTAGGCAATGCCGCCGCCGCTGCCGCCCATGGTGAAGGACGGCCGGATGATGGCCGGAAAGCCCAGCGCCGCCTGCACCTGCTGCGCCTCCTCCATGCTGTGGGCGATGGCCGAACGCGCCGAGCCGAGACCGATCTTGGTCATCGCCTGCTTGAACTTCTCGCGGTCCTCGGCCTTGTCGATGGCCTCCTTGGTGGCGCCGATCATCTGCACGCCGTACTTTTCCAGCACGCCATGCCTGGCGAGGTCGAGCGCGCAGTTGAGCGCCGTCTGGCCGCCCATGGTCGGCAGGATCGCGTCGGGCCGCTCCTTGGCGATGATGTTCTCGAGCACCGGCCAGGTGATGGGCTCGATGTAGGTGACGTCGGCCATGCCCGGGTCGGTCATGATGGTGGCCGGATTCGAATTGACCAGGATGACCTTGTAGCCCTCGTCGCGCAGCGCCTTGCAGGCCTGGGCGCCGGAATAGTCGAACTCGCAGGCCTGGCCGATGATGATCGGGCCGGCGCCGATGATGAGAATGGAATGGATGTCAGTTCTTCTTGGCATGTTCCATCATTCCGATGAAGCGATCAAATAGACAGGAAACGTCGTGCGGACCGGGGCTGGCCTCCGGATGGCCCTGGAAGCAGAGCGCCGGACGGTCGGTCCAGGCCATGCCCTGCAGGCTGCCGTCGAACAGCGAGACGTGGGTGACCTTGACGTTGGCCGGCAAGGTCGCCGGATCGACGGCGAAGCCGTGGTTCTGGCTGGTGATCATCACCTGGCCGGACTCGAGATCCTTGACCGGATGGTTGGCACCGTGGTGGCCGAACTTCATTTTCAGCGTCCTGCCGCCCGCCGCCAGGCCCATCAACTGGTGGCCGAGACAGATGCCGAACGTCGGCAGCTTGCGCTCCAGGAACTCGCGGATCGCATTGACGGCGTAGTCGCAAGGCTCCGGATCGCCTGGACCGTTCGACAGGAAGATCCCGTCCGGATGCAGCGCCAGCACGTCTTTCGCGGACGTCTGCGCCGGCACCACGGTCAGTTTGCAGCCGCGCTGCGCCAGCATGCGCAGAATATTGCGCTTGACGCCGAAGTCGTAGGCGACGACATGGAATTGGGGATCGGCCTGCGGCGCATAGCCCTTGCCGAGCTGCCATTCGCCTTCGACCCAGTCGTAGGGCCGGTCGACGCTGACGACCTTGGCGAGGTCCATGCCGGCGAGACCGGGGAAAGCACGCGCCTTGGCGATGGCGGCATCGGCATCGAGCCCATCCACGTCTTGGCCAGTCATCAGGCAGCCCGCTTGCGCTCCCTTTTCCCGCAGGATGCGGGTCAGCTTGCGGGTATCGATGTCGGCGATGGCGACGACGTGCTCGGCCTTCAGGTAGGCATCGAGACTTCGTTCGCTGCGAAAATTGGACACCAGCAGCGGCAGGTCGCGGATCACCAACCCGGCAGCGTAAATACGCGGCGCCTCGCAGTCCTCGCCGTTGACGCCGACGTTACCGATATGCGGATAGGTCAGGGTAACGATTTGCCGGGTGTAGGACGGATCGGTCAGGATTTCCTGATAGCCGGTCATGGCGGTGTTGAACACCACCTCGCCGACGCTCTCGCCAACGGCGCCGACGCCCTTGCCCCGAAAAACAGTACCGTCTGCGAGAGCGAGTAAGGCAGGCGGAAACTGAGGCACGATGGGACTCCTGGATAGCAAGGCGCGAGGGAAACAGGACGGGCGCGGCGCTGCAAATGCCCGGACTGACAAACCTGCGGATTGTACCTTGCCGAGACACTGCAGGCAAACCGCCGGGGGCTTCCGGCAGGTCCCCTGCCCTAGCGCAGGCCGAGAACGTCCTGCATGTCGAACAGCCCCGCGGCCTTCCCTTTCAGGAAGCGCGCCGCCCTGAGGGAACCCAGGGCGTAAGGCATGCGGCTGGCCGCCTTGTGCGCGATCTCGACGCGTTCGCCGGTGCCGGCAAACAAGACGGTGTGGTCGCCGACGATGTCGCCGCCCCGCACGGTGGCAAAGCCAATTTGAGTCGCCGGCCGCTCGCCGGTATGTCCCTCGCGACCATAGACTGCGCAGTCATCGAGACTGCGGCCCAGCGCCGCCGCCACCACTTCGCCCATGCGCAGCGCGGTGCCGGAGGGCGCATCGACCTTGTGGCGATGATGGGCCTCGACGATCTCGACATCGTAGCCATCGTCGAGGATGCGCGCGGCGGTGTCGAGCAGCTTGAAAACCAGATTGACGCCCACCGCCATGTTCGGCGCGAAGACGATCGGGATGTCGCGCGCAGCATCCTGGACGGCCAGCTTCTGCTCGGCGTTCATGCCCGTGGTGCCGATGACCATATGCACGCCGCGCCGACGGCAGACCTCCATGTGCCGCAGCGTGCCTTCCGGACGCGTGAAGTCGATCAGGCAATCAGCCTTGGCCAGCGTCGCCTCGACGTCGTCGCTGATCGCCACGCCACAAGGCGCGCCGACCAGTTCTCCGGCATCCTTGCCGATAAACGGGCTGCCGGACATTTCCAGCGCCCCGGCCAGCTCGGCGTCGGATGCCTTGAGAATCGCCTCGATCAGGGTACGGCCCATGCGGCCGCCAGCGCCGGCAACGGCAAAACGAATCTTGTCCATGACAGCCAATCTCCGATTTACTTGGCGGCGCCTTCCGCCGACTTGATGTCGATGACGCGGGTTGCCGGCTTCGCCGCCACATCGGCGGCCTCCGCGGCTGCCGCTTCTCCCTGGCTTGCCACCACGTCGCCCCCCAGGCGCGCCAGCTTGCCTTCCTCGAAGTAAACGATCAAGCGGCGCTGCTGGAGTTCCTGGTTATCGCGGCCGGGCTGGAAGCGGTAAACGTAATCCCACCGATCGGTGTGAAAAATATCCGTGACCAACGGCGTGCCCAGGATGAACCGGACCTGTTCCCGCGTCTGGCCGGGCTTCAACTGAGCAACCATGTCCTGGGTCACCAGGTTGCCCTGGCGGACATCGATGCGGAACGGCTTGAGGTACGAAGTCACCCCATTGAAGCTGGAGCACGACACCAGGAAGGGCGCAATGGCAAGAAGGAGCAGGCGCTTCATTATTGTGCGATCAAAGAGCTTGTGAGAGTGGCCGGGATCGGTAGAGCCAATACGGAAGTACCATGCGGAATCTGAAAAACTGCCATCGTACGGGCCAATGGCGGCCTGGAAAAACTATATCATAAGCATTGACGGCCTTTGCGCCGTCTGTCCCATCGAAACTCATCGCCCCCAACCGCCAGCCATGACCAAGTCCGACGAACTCAGGAACATGGGCCTCAAAGCCACGATTCCGCGCGTCAAGATTCTCGACCTGTTCCAGAAGGCCAAGGGAGCTGGCAAGCACCACATGACGGCCGAGGAAGTGCAGCATCAACTGGCCGCCGAGGAGGTGGACCTCGGGCTGGCGACCGTTTATCGCGTCCTCACCCAGTTCGAGCAAGCGGGGCTGCTGACGCGGCATTTCTTCGATTCCGGTCGCGCCGTGTTCGAACTCAACGAGGGCAGCCACCACGATCACCTGGTTTGCCTGCAATGCGGCAAGGTCGAGGAGTTTTATGACGCCGCGATCGAAAAGCGGCAAGCCAAAATAGCCGAGGACCGCGGCTTCAAGGTCGTTGAACATTCCTTGCATCTGTACGCCGACTGCACCAAGCCGAACTGCCCGAACCGGAAAAAAGGCTGATCTTTGGAAGCATTTCTGACCTCGGCGGCCCTGGTCGCCCTGGCCGAGATCGGCGACAAAACGCAGCTGTTGTCGTTCGTTTTGGCGGCGCGCCTGCGGAAACCCTGGCCCATCATCGCCGGCATTTTCGTCGCCACCATCGCCAATCACCTGTTTGCCGGCTCGGTCGGCGTCTGGCTGGCCTCGCTCGTCGATCCCCGATGGCTACCCTGGATCACCGGCCTCGTTTTCATCGCCTTCGGCTTATGGACGCTGCATCCCGATTCGCTCGACGACGATCCCAAGCTGCACCGCGCGGGCGCCTTCGTCACCACTGTCATTGCCTTCTTCATCGCCGAGATGGGCGACAAGACGCAGCTCGCCACGGTGGCGCTGGCGGCACGCTTCGATGCCCTGTTCGCCGTGGTGATCGGCACGACGATCGGCATGATGCTGGCCAACGTTCCCGCCGTGATCGTCGGCGAAAAACTGGCGCAGAAACTGCCCTTGACGGCGATACGCTGGATCGCCGCCGGCGTCTTCATCGCCACCGGCGGCGCCACTCTGCTGGGCGCCGCGGGAAGCGCCGGCTAGCCGCCAAGCATTTCCCGTGCGTGGCGACGCGTGGTATCGGTAATCCTCACGCCGCCAAGCATGCGGGCAAGTTCCTCGACGCGCGCCGCGCGGTCGAGCACGTTTACGCGGCTGAACGTCGCCCCATCCCGGTTATCCTTGGTGATCGACCACTGCCAGTCGGCCTGGGCCGCCACCTGCGGCAAATGCGTCACGCAAAGCACCTGCCGCTGCCGGCCGAGCTGATGCAGCATCTTGCCGACGATCTCGGCGACACCGCCGCCGATGCCGACGTCCACTTCGTCGAAAGTCAGCGTCGGCGCCACGCCGGCGCTGCTGGCGATCACCTGGATGGCCAGACCGATACGCGATAATTCGCCGCCCGACGCCACTTTCGTCATCGGCCGCAATGGCTGCCCCGGATTGACCGCCACCTGGAACTCGACATGCTCCAGGC
The DNA here is from genome assembly GCA_019136545.1 of Betaproteobacteria bacterium. Classification (GTDB taxonomy): domain Bacteria; phylum Pseudomonadota; class Gammaproteobacteria; order Burkholderiales; family Rhodocyclaceae; genus Fen-999. The sequence goes on along the minus strand of JAGVUA010000023.1, from coordinate 12,847 downwards.
CATGCGCCGAACCGTCGACCACGGGCTGAAGGGCGATCTCGAACCGACCGCCGACCATTGCCAGTTGCTGCATGCCTTCGGTCACCGCCGCCGACAGTTCCGTCGCGCCCTGGCGGCGCCTGTCCGACAGCCGCTGCGCCGCTTTCAGGTAGTCGGCGCGCGCTGCCCGCTCCTTGGCGGCCAGCGCCGCCGGATCGGCCGCCAGCCCCAGCTCGTCCAGCTTGGCCTGGCAGCGGGCCAGCACTTCCGGTAATTCCTCGGGCGTCACGCGGTGCTTGCGCGCCATCGCGGTGACGGCCTCGATGCGTGCCTCGAGCTCGGCCAGCCGCGCCGGATCGAGCTCGAGACGCTCGCGATAGCGCGACAGCGCGTGGATCGCCTCGGTAAGCTGGATGCGCGAGACATCGAGCAGGTCGGCGGGTTCCCGCAGCGCCTCGTCGTAGTCGGTCAGCGGTCGAAGCCTGGCCAGCGCCTCGTCGAGCCGCGCGGCCACCGCACCGTCGTTCTCGTCGAGCATTGCCAGCGCCGCCGCCGCGCCTTCGAGCAAGCTGGCGGCATGGCCAAGGCGGCGATGCTCCTGATTCTCTTCAGCCCAACGCGAAGACTCGAACGCCAGCGTGCGCAGTTCCTGAACCTGCCATTCGAGCATTTCCTTTTCGCGGCGCAGCGCCGCGCTGTCCCGCTCGGCGCTCGCGCACGCCTCGCGCAGGCCGCGCCAGGCGCGGAACTTCGCCGCGACCTCGGCGGCCAGGTCGACGGCGCCAATCTGGACATCCAGCAGGGCACGTTGCGCGTCGGCGCGCAGCAGCGCGTGGTAGGCGTGCTGACCATGGATGTCGGCAAGAAATTCGCCGGCCTGCCGCAATTGCGCCAAGGTGGCCGGCGAACCGTTGATGGTCGCCCGGGAGCGGCCCGCGGCGTCGATCACCCGCCTCAACAGGCAGGTATCGCCGGCATCGAAATCGTTTTCCCCGAGCCAGGCGGCCAAGCCCTCGCCGGCGGCGACGTCGAATTCCGCCGAAATTTCGGCGCGCGCCGCACCCTGGCGCAGCACCGTGGCGTCGGCCCGCTCGCCCAGGGCCAGCGACAAGGCATCGACCAGGATCGACTTGCCGGCGCCGGTTTCGCCCGTCAGGGCGCCGAACCCCGTCTCGAGCTCCAGTTCGAGGCGATCGACGATGACGAAGTCGCGGATGAACAGTCGACGCAGCATCGTGCGGCTTCAGCTTCTTGGCGGTTCGCTCCAGCGGAGCTTTTCGCGGAGCATGGCGAAATAGTTGTAGGCGGGGGGATGCAGCAGCGTCACCGCGAGCGGGGCCCGCGCGATGCTGATGCGATCGCCGGTCAGCGCATCGCGGCGCACTTGGCCGTCGACGTGCACCCGGCCGTCGTGCGGCGGCAGCAGGGAAATCTCGATGCGGCTGTTGTCGCCGATGGTGATCGGACGATTGGACAAGGCATGCGGACACAGCGGCACCAGCGCAATGCCGGCAACGCCGGGATGCAGGATGGGGCCGTTGGCCGACAGGGCATAGGCGGTCGAACCGGTCGGCGTACCGACAATCAGCCCGTCGGCGCGCAGCAGGTAGAGGAATTCGCCGTCGACTTCGACGCGCATCTCGATCATGCGGCCGAGATCGCCCTTGTTGACCACCACCTCGTTGAACGCCAGATTGTCGAAGATCGGCGCCCCGTCGCGCCAGACCTTCACGTCGAGCAACACGCGCGCTTCCGTGGTGAAACGGCCGTCCAGGAGGTCGTTCACACCGGCGAGCATGTCGTGGCGGGCAATGTCGGTCATGAACCCGAGCCGGCCGAGATTGACGCCGGCCAGCGGCACGCCAAAGGCGGCCAGCCGCCGGGCGACGTAAAGCATGGTGCCGTCGCCGCCCAGGACGATGGCGACGTCGGCCAGGCGGCCCATCGTCTCGTAATTCGCCGTCTCGCCATGGCTGACTTTCAGCTGGCCGGCCAGGGTCTCCTCGATCAGCACGCGCACGCCGCGCCCCGACAGGAAAGCCGCCAGCAGCGGCAGCGATTCCGCGACTTCCGGACTCTGATACTTGCCGATCAGGCCGGCCGTGTGTATGGTTTTCCGAAACGCTGTAGCCATGGCCCGTTGATTAAACCACATCCCGATTCACTTCCCGACGCGCTTGACGATTACCGCTAGAATCGCCGCATGCTCGATCGCCGCGCCCAATCCCTGCTGAAAACCCTGATCGAACGGTATATCGTCGAAGGTCAGCCGGTCGGTTCGCGCACGCTGTCGCGTCATTCCGGCCTCGAGCTGTCGCCGGCGACCATCCGCAACGTGATGTCGGATCTCGAGGAAATGGGCTTCATCGCCAGTCCGCACACTTCGGCCGGCCGAATTCCGACGCCCAAGGGCTACCGGCTGTTCGTCGATACGCTGCTGACGGTGCAGCCCCTTGCGCGCGAGGAAATCAGCGGCATCAAGGAAATGATCCAGCCGGACCAGCCGCAGCGCGTGATCAGCCACGCTTCGCAATTGCTGTCGGAGTTAACCCATTTCGCCGGCGTGGTGATCGCGCCGCGTCGCCAGTTACCGCGCATCCGCCAGATCGAGTTCCTCCATCTTTCGGAAACGCGCATCCTGCTGATCATCGTCACCACGGAAGGCGACGTCCAGAACCGCATCCTGTTCACTCAGCGCAGCTATACGCCGTCGGAATTGACGGCGGCGGCCAACATGCTGAACGAGCATTTTGCGGGGCTCGACTTCAGCCAGATTCGCGCACGGCTGCAGGATGAGCTCAAGCAGTTGCGCGCCGACATGGTCGAGTTGATGAGCGCGGCCGTCGAAGCCGGCAGCGAGGCGGTCACCGATGCCTCGGCACAGTACGTCATCAGCGGCGAGAAGAATCTGCTCGGGGTCGAGGATCTGTCGTCCAACATGGGACGGCTGCGCGGCCTGTTCGAGCTGTTCGAGCGCAAGACCGGCCTCGTGCAGCTGCTCGACCTGTCGAATCGCGCCGAAGGCGTGCAGGTCTTCATCGGCGGCGAATCGGGCATCGCGCCGCTCGACGAGTGCAGCGTCGTCGCGGCGCCCTACGAAGTCGATGGTCAGGTGGTCGGCACCATCGGCGTCATCGGTCCGACGCGCATGGCCTACGAACGCGTCATTCCCATCGTCGACATCACCGCCAAGCTGCTGGCCAGCGCGCTTGCCGCGCCATGAGCGACGCCATCCTGCTGGTCAATCTCGGCACGCCCGACGCGCCGACGGCGCCGGCCTTGCGCCGCTATCTCGCCGAGTTTCTCGGCGACCGGCGCGTGGTCGACCTGCCGCGACCGCTATGGTGGCCGATCCTCCATGGCATCGTCCTCAACACGCGGCCCGCCAAGTCCGCGGCGAAATACGCCAGGATCTGGACGCGCGAAGGCTCGCCGCTCAAGTTTCATACCGAAAAACAGGCGAAGCTGGTCCGCGGCCTCCTCGGGCAACAAGGCAGGCAGGATGTCGCGGTCGCGTGGGCGATGCGCTACGGCCAGCCGTCGATCCCCGCCGTGCTGGACCGCCTGAAGCGTGAAGGCGCGCGCCGCATCGTGGTGGTGCCGCTCTATCCCCAATTTTCGGCAAGCACGGCGCTGAGCGCCCGCGATGCCGTTCGCGCCTGGCGCGCCAACGACGACACGGCCACCGACATCGCTCAAGTCGAAGAATTCCATGAGGACGCGGGATACATCGCCGCGCTCCGACAAAGCGTGCTCGACCACTGGAAGACATCGGGCCGGCCCGATCATCTGCTGATGAGCTTTCACGGCATTCCCAAGCGCGCCGTGGCGCGTGGCGATCCCTACGAAAGTCAGTGCCGGCGCACCGCCGAACTGCTCGCTGCCGAACTCAAGCTGCCCACGGGCAGTTGGCAGCTTACCTTCCAGTCGCGGTTCGGGGCGGCGGAATGGCTCCAGCCCTATACCCAGCCCACGCTCGAGCAACTCGGCCGATCGGGGGTCAAGCGCATCGATGTGATGTGTCCGGGCTTTCCGGCCGATTGTCTCGAGACCCTCGAGGAAATCGCCATCGAATGCCGCGAGACCTTCCTCGCCGCGGGCGGCGGCGAGTTTCGCTACATCCCCTGCCTCAACGAACGTCCCGACTGGATCGCGGCGCTGGCCAAGCTGGCGCTGGATCGGCTCGCCTCGGCGGCTTAGCGCCCGCGCTTCGGCCCAATGCGGCGGCCGATAAACGAAGAAGGCGGTCAAGGCGCCTAAAGCGACCCGTATGAGGACGTATTGACGTCAATCAAAAGGAATCCCGGCAAAGCGTGACAATATCCCCGCCTGTTTTTTTTAGCTTGCCAAGCAATAAACAACTTACCCATACAGGAGATTCACTGTGACCCCGAAGGAGACCCCCCCGGCCGGCACGGCCATGGAGCAATCGCCCGGATGCCCGGTGCCGCCGGCGTCGGCTGATCCCGCCAAAGCCGTCTTGAAAACTTCGCGGCGCGGTTTTCTGAAATCCAGCGGCCTGCTGAGCCTGTCGTCGCTGATGGGCACGGCGGCGCTGATGACCCAGTCCGACGAGGCGAAAGCCGCCGTCGAGTGGGCGGAGCACTTCCAGAAGAACTACCGCCTGATGACGCCCGAGGAAAAGGCCGAGGCGCGCGCGCGGCTCGAACGCCGCTATTCGGCGGAATACGGCAAGGCGGTCACGGTCGACACCACCGACGCCCAGCCGGGCGTCCTGATGGGCTACGCCCTGAACATCCGCAAGTGCATCGGCTGCCGCCGCTGCGTCAAGGCTTGCGTCGCCGAAAACAATCAGACGCGCGGCGAAAGACCCGGCGAACGCATCGAGTGGATTCAAGTGCTCCGGATGGAGCGCGGCGAATTCTCGAAAGACAAGATGGATCACGGCTACCCCGAAGGCTTGGGCATCCAAGTCGGCGGCAATGCCTACACGCCGGCCGGTCAGGTGCTCGAAGGGCAGTATCACTACGAGCCGGAAGCCGTCCCGGAAAAGGACGCCACCTACATGCCGATCGCCTGCATGCAGTGCGAAAAGCCGCCCTGCGTCAAGGTTTGCCCGGTGCGCACGACCTATCGCGAGCCGGACGGTCCGGTGGTGATCGACTACAACTGGTGCATCGGCTGCCGCATGTGCATGGGCGCCTGCCCCTACTGGGCACGCCGCATCAACGTCGCCAACCCCGTCCTGCCCAAGGAGGACATGAATCCGGTGACGCACTATCTGGGCAACCGGCCGCGCATGCGGGGCGTCGTCGAAAAGTGCCACTGGTGCCTGCAGCGCAGCCGCCACGGCCGTTACCCGGCCTGTGTCGAGGTCTGTCCGGTCGGCGCCCGCAAGTTCGGCAACTTGCTCGATCCGGAAAGTGAAGTGAGCCTGATCCTGGCCAGGAAGAACGTGTTCCGCCTCAAGGCGGAGCTCAATACTTTCCCGAAATTCTTCTACTTCTACGATTGAGGAGCCGGACCGTGCTAACCAGTTTTGTTTCCGACTACGTGCGCTACGTCCTCAAGGGCGGCACGAAGTTCTATGCCTGGATGGGTTTCCTCGCGGTGCTTATCGTCGGCATGATGTATGTGTTCTATCTCCAGAACACCGACGGCTTGATCGTCACGGGCATGACCAGCCAGATTCACGACGGTCTGTATTTCGCCAACCTGGTCTTCCTGGTCGGTGTGGCCGCCGGAGCGGTAACCATCGTCTTTCCGGCTTATGTCTACCACCATGAAGGCATGCACAAGGTCACGGTGCTGGGCGAGATGCTGGCGATCTCCGCCGTGATCATGGTGACGATGTTCGTCTTCGCCCACATGGGCCGGCCGGACCGCCTCTGGCACATGATCCCGATCATCGGCATCTACAACTTCCCGAACTCGATGCTGGGCTGGGACGTGCTGGTGCTGACCGGCTACCTGATCCTGAACGCCATCTGCGGCTTCTACTACCTGTGGGTGAAGTACACGGGCAGACAGGTCAACAAGAAGTTCTTCATGCCGCTGGTGTACATCTCGATCGTCTGGGCGCTTTCCATCCATACCGTCACGGCCTTCCTGATTTCGACGATGCCGGCGCGTCCGATGTGGTTCCATAGCATGATGCCGATCCGCTTCATCGCCACGGCTTTCGCGGCGGGCCCCTGCCTGATCATTCTGGCTTTCCTCATCATCCGCAACAACACGAAGATGTGGGTCGACGACAGCGCCATCAAGTTGCTGACGACCATCATCACCTGGTGCCTGGGCATTGCGCTCTTCCTCACCATGTCGGAAGTCGTCGTTGAGCTCTACGCGCGCACCGAGCATGCGAACGGCCTCTACTACCTGATGTTCGGCCTGCACGGCCTGACCAAGCTGGTGCCCTGGTTCTGGGCCGCCGTGATTCTGATGGTCACCTCCTTCGTGCTGTTCCTGATCCCGGCCGTTCGCAACAACATGAAGCTGCTGCCGATTCCCTGCATCATGGCCTTTGCCGGCATCTGGATCGAGAAGGGCATGGGCCTGATCGTTCCCGGCTTCATTCCAACCCCGATCGGCGAAGTGACGGAGTACTACCCGACCTTCGTCGAAGTCCTGCTGACCGTCGGCATCTGGGCGTTCGGTTTCTTCATCCTGACCATCCTGCTCAAGGGCGCCATCGGCATCCTGCAGGGCGAGATCAAGTACGGCGCAGCGAAGTGAGATGACGATCATGAAAAAACTTGCATTCCATACGATGATCATCGCGTTCTGCTGCGGAATCGCCGCTACCGCCTTCGCGCAGGACGCGGAGAAGAAGGAAGAGGTCTGCTTCGAGAGCCGCAAGGGCGCTTCCGAGATCACCAAGCGCGAGATCAAGCCAGGCTGGCCCAACGTCAAGTGCTCGCCAAAGACCGGCGCGGCGCTCTGGTACGGCGACCCGTACGAAGGCACCGTCCCGATGGGCAAGATGCCGATGCTCGACAAGATCCCGGAAGGGCATGCGCTCGTCAAACCACGCTCGGAGAAGCTCTCCATCCTGCCAATGTGCGGTACCGCCTGCCATAACGGCGTCGGGCCCAAGTTCAGTCCGCCGACGCTGCCGAAGGACAAGAAGCCGACGCCGATCCCGACCATGGAGAGCCTGTTGCCCGACGTCAAGGATTTGCAGCACGGCCGCGGCCGCATCTGGTGCCTGGATTGCCACCATACGACCAAGCGCAACATGCTGGTCGACAATTTCGGCGATCCGGTCAGCTTCGACCAGCCGCAGCTGTTGTGTGGCAAGTGCCATGGCGACAAATTGCGCGACTGGCGGGATGGCATCCACGGCAAGCGGATCGGCGAATTCGCCAGCACGGGCAAGAAGCGCTGGTTCGTCTGCACCGAGTGCCACAACCCGCACAACGTGCAGGATGGGGCCCGCAACCGGGGCTTTGTACAGTTGCAACCCGAGTCGCCCCCGCAGCTGCCCAAAGGCATGAAGGATGCCAATTACGAAAAAGTGCATCCGATTGCGCACTGATGTCGGACGCCGCTGAAAACCAGAAGCCGGCCAGGGGCGATCCTGCTTGGGTCGCCCCTGCGCTCACGCGCGAAGAAAAGACGCGTCATGTCGGCAAGACGCCCGTCTTTTTCGGGCCACCCCTGGCCATCCTCACGGATGGCCAGAAGAACACCATGGAGATCAGCGGCAAACTGAACCGCACCGCCGAGCGCTATCTTGAGCTATTGCGACATCACGGCCTCGAACTCTCCGAACCGGAGCGTCAGTGCATCGCCCACATCTGCAATATCGGCTTCATGTCGCCGCTGGAGATTCGCGAACTGCCGTTCGAAGTCAGCCTAACCAAATTCGAGTGCGATGGGCTCGATAAAGCCGCACTCGCCGCAAAGCTTGAATCCGCCAGCTTTGCCGATCTTGTCGTTGTCGTCGAGTCGCTGGGCTTCTGACCGACAACTTTCCGCCATTGGAGATTGGCCATGCCGAATAGGGTGGAATGGGAACCCCGCTACAGTGTTGGTAACGAAACCCTCGACCATCAACACCGGGAGCTCCTGGCGCGCTGCAATACCCTGGCCGACTGTCTTGCCGACGACAGCGAGGCAAGCCAGCAAAAATTTCTCGACACCTTCGACGAACTGATGGTCTTCGCCCGCGAGCACTTCGCGGCCGAAGCGGCGCTACTTGCCAGCAGCGGCTATCCGGAACTCGAAGATCACCAGGAAGAGCGCGAAGAATTCGATTACCTGGCAGCCGAGATCGTCACCACGGCAAACTTTGACAGAATCGAACTCCACAGATTCCTGGCCCTGTGGTGGGTCGGGCACATCGTCGAGTCGAGCGAGAAATATCAGAACTTTCTCAAACCGGTTTAGCCAGAAATCCTGGCGGAGAAGGAGGGATTCGAACCCTCGATGCAGTTTTTGACCGCATGCTCCCTTAGCAGGGGAGTGCCTTCGACCACTCGGCCACTTCTCCGGAAGGAGCGTGATGATACTCGTTCCGCGCCCCTTGGGTCAAACTCAGGCTGCCACCTGATCCAAGCCGAAGGCGCGATGCAACACGCGCACGGCCAGCTCGAGATACTTTTCGTCGACGACCACCGAAATCTTGATTTCCGACGTGGAGATCATCTGGATGTTGATGCCTTCCTCCGCCAATACCCGGAACATCTTGCTGGCAACACCCGGATGCGAGCGCATGCCGACACCGACCGCCGACACCTTGCAAATCCGGTTGTCGCCTTCGATGGCGCGGGCGCCAACATGAGGCTTGATCTGCTCGTCGAGAATCTTCCTGGCGCGGGCGAATTCGCCGCGCGGTACCGTGAAGGAGAAGTCCGTCGTGCCGTCGTGGCCGACGTTCTGGATAATCACGTCGACGTCGATGTTCGCATCGGCAATCGGGCCGAGGATCTGGTAGGCGATGCCGGGACGATCGGGCACGCCGAGGACAGTCAGCTTGGCCTCGTCGCGATTGAAGGCGATGCCGGAAATGATTGGTTGTTCCATCTGGGTATCTTCCTCGAAAGTGATCAGCGTGCCGTTGGTTTCCTTGCCCTCTTCCTCGAAGCTGGACAGCACGCGTAGCTTGACCTTGTACTTGCCGGCGAATTCCACCGAGCGAATCTGCAAGACCTTCGATCCCAGGCTGGCCATTTCCAGCATCTCTTCGAAGGTAACGCGCTCGAGCTTGCGCGCTTCCGGAACAATCCGCGGATCGGTGGTATAGACGCCGTCAACATCCGTGTAGATCTGGCACTCGTCCGCCTTGAGCGCGGCGGCCAGCGCAACGCCCGAGGTGTCGGAGCCGCCGCGGCCGAGCGTGGTGATGTTGCCCGCCTCGTCCATCCCTTGGAAACCGGCAACGATGACGACCGTGTCTTGGCCGAGATCGCGGCGGATATTGTCGCCCTCGATATCGAGAATGCGGGCCTTCGTGAAGGTGCTGTCGGTCAATACCTTGACCTGGCCGCCCGTGTAACTCTTTGCCTTCAAGCCGAGATCCTTGAGCGCCATGGCCAACAGCGCGATGGTGACCTGTTCGCCCGTGGACACCATGACATCGAGTTCGCGCGGATCGGGCTGGGGCGAAACATCCTTGGCCAGCGCGATCAGGCGGTTGGTTTCGCCGCTCATTGCCGACACCACGACAACCAGTTGATTCCCCTGCGCCTTCCACCGCGCCACGCGCCTGGCAACACCGCGAATACGCTCGGGCGAGCCCATCGAAGTACCACCATACTTCTGAACAATCAATGCCATTTCCCGTGCAGCCCCGCTAATTTATCTGTCGTCCGATTATAACGGCTCTTGCCTGTTCGGCTGGGATGCGGAAGACCGCCAGCAGCAAATTTGGGGCTCCAAGCGCCACATGGGCTTGTATGGCATTGAAATATTGGCTATGCTTTGCGACATATGACTTCAGTAATAGGCTATTCACTGTCGTCATATCTATTCATCTTATAAAAGGAAAGGCAGGCAGACATGAAGGCGACAGAGAAACTTGATGTACGCGAAATACGTCGCAAGCTCGGCATGAACCAGCAGCAATTCTGGTCCAGGCTTGGTGTCACGCAAAGCGGCGGCTCCCGCTATGAAAGCGGTCGCAACATTCCTAGACCCGTACAGCAACTCCTGCGCCTGGTTCATGTCGAGCAGATCGATATCGCCAAGATCAAGCGTGAGGACTTCGAGGTGGTCGAATACCTCAAGAGCAATGATTCAAATTTGTTCAAGAGCCTGAAGAAACTGGCACGCGCATCGCAAAAGAAAGGCGGATGAGCTAATTGCCAAATTTGATCAGGGACTGACTTCCACCGTCAGGCCCTGATCGCGCAAACGGCTGGCTACCTGATATAGCCACGCTTCTGGAGCCGGACTCAGCCGAGGCGCATCAATCTGGGCTGACGGGCGGGCCAGTCCGTAAAGACGGACCCCGCGAATAACGCCCCGTTGGGCAGCAAGAAAACTGACCAAGGCGTTAAGCTCAACCGGTGATAACGAGTGTCCGTCGAGCTCGAATAGACAGGTCTGCACCCAGGTGGAACAAATCGCGCTGCATTCTTCCAACCGCCGCCGGATGGCGGCAACCTCGGCCCGCGTGCCATTGATGCGCGCCAGCGAGCGGGCATCGGCCGCGTCCACCTTGAACCAGACTTCTCCTCGCGCCCTGGCAAGGTTTTCGAGCCCATGCCTTACCGCACGACGGTCGATCAGACTGCCGTTGGTAATCAGGCGCAACTTGACACTATCGGACAAGCGATAACGCGAGATGGCGTCACGCGCCACCATTACCGCGTCGGGAAACTCACGGGCGCTGGTGGGTTCGCCATTTCCCGAGAAAGCAATATCGACCAGCCGGCGCTGTCCCGTCGGCACCCGCCGCTCGAGAAAGTCGCCGGTGATGAGATCTTCCAGCATCGCGTCAAGTTCGCGCGCCAACAAGCCAAGATCGATCGGCGGCGGACCGCCCCGTGTCAGATTGGGGACCTGGCAGTAAATGCAATGCCAGTTGCAGGCATTGTTGGGATTGAGGTTGATGCCGATCGATACTCCGCCCGCCCGGCGCGACACCACGGGATACACATAAGTCATGCCCGCGCTTTCGCGCGAATGGTCTGTGGTCGAAAGGATGATGGGGCGCTGCGGCATCGTTGTTGGCGCTTCCGGGGCAATCTTGCCCAGACGATATAATGCCTCAGCTTTCCACCATGCAGCCGCCCCCATGCAAATCACCCGCCGCCTCGAGTTCGATGCCGGTCACCGCATCCCCGATCACAAAAGCCAATGTCGTCATCTGCATGGTCATCGTTACGCCATCGAAATCACTTTGATTGGCACCACGGTGCAAGCTGACGGCGTTGCCGAAAATGGCATGGTCATGGACTTCTCCCGTATCAAGCAATTGGCCAAGACCCAGGTTGTCGATGCCTGGGACCATGCTTTCCTGGTCTATCGCGGCGATACGCCGGTACTGACTTTCCTGAATTCCATGCCGGGGCACAAAACCGTCGTCCTCGATAAAGTTCCCACCGCCGAAAACCTTGCAAGCATGGCTTTTGCAATCCTCGATCCCGTATATCAGGCCACGCTCGGCAATCAGCTGCGTCTGCAACGAGTCCGAATCTATGAGACCCCCAACTGCTGGGCCGATGCGACCCGAGGCGATCGGGACGAACCCGAGTAATATTCGACAAAGCAATTGGCGCGCCGGAATCCGGACCTCGCATCCAGGCATCGGAAAAAGGAGGTATGGCCGAGTCGGCGCACGGCGCGGGTCTTAAAAAGAACTTGCGCTCGAGTAGCTGCAAATCGAGCAAGACAAACAACAACGCGCTGCAAGCGTCCGTACCGAGGCACTTTGGAGCCGTTTAGCAGACGCTTGGCGCATCAAGGAACTAGGTGGGTTGGCAGAGCGGTTGAATGCACTAGTCTTGAAAACTAGCAAGGATGCAAGTCCTTCCAGGGTTCGAATCCCTGACCCACCGCCATCACAACAGGTCCCCTCTCGCCTGCGCCCTGCCGTTGAGAAGAGCTGCAAGCGCATCCACACGCTCATTTCAGGCGCCAGCCAATGCGGGTTGAGAGGCAATGCCTTTCGTGACGACTGAGAGGGAAAAACCCCGGCTCAGGGGGAATGAGCCGGGGAAGATGAAGGTCAGAAACAACCCTCAGGAGGAAGGACCTACGCCGCAAACTTTATGCCGTGCTTCCGTCAAAAACATTTCAGTTCTGTATGTCTTCGTAACCGCGTGTAAGCAGCGCATTCCGTTACCAGCAGACGGTTGATCATTCCCTTGGGGTCGGGGTTGCGGCCGTATCGACGGTTGCGACGATGGCAATCGTCTTTGCGCGTTCCTGGTAGCGCGGCCAGCCAGATGCAACCACGAGACGCTCGATTTACCGCTTCGGCGCCTTGGTCGTCGCCGTCTTCTTGTGCTTGGTGTGCTTGGCGGTATGCTTAGCGACAGTCTTATGCTCGCCCGCCGTTGCCGGAGCCTTCTCGACGGCGGCAGGAGTTGTGGCCGCAGGAGCCGCGGGCGCCGACGTAGCCGTTTGGGCCATCACGCTCGACGACAGGCCAACAACGATAAGAGCGGTAAGCAGCTTGTTCATGAATCTTCTCCTGAGTAAACAGCGCACATGCGCTTGCTCCCAATAACGAGGGCGCTGAACAAGTTGCCGACGCCGAATTGTAAGGAGACGTTTCCGCGGGAGGAGCGGCAGAGGTAGGGATTAAGAAAAAAGGCTTTCCGGCGATGAACCGGAAAGCCTATTGTAATCTTGGTCGGGGCGGCGGGATTCGAACTCGCTACCCCTTGCACCCCATCTGAGTATTTTGTCATCTTCCGGCCTAGCGAAATTTTCCGGAAGTGATACTATGTACCTG
>JAGVUA010000046.1 GCA_019136545.1 Betaproteobacteria bacterium | reverse complement strand
GTGGCGGCGTCAAACACCGGTCAGTACACGTCGTGCTGGGTGTTGTAGGTGTTGAAGTGACCGGTCGGCGTCACCAGGCGCTTGTCCTTGATCACGGCCTTGAGCTTCAGGGTCTTGTCGTCAACCACGACGAGCGCCGACTCCTTGTCCTTCGCGCTCCACACCGAGAACCAGACCTCGTCGCCCGCCTTGTTGTACTCGGGCTGCACCACGCGCTTGGCGCCATCGTCCTTGATCCCCGCCCACTCGGCGATCGGCAGCACCTTGTAGCCCGCATCCAGGTTCTTGATGTCGTACACCGCAATGCTCTGCGAGACCGCGGCATCGGGATTGAGCGGCGTGTCGACGTACAGATGGCCGGACTTGGGATGGCTCTTGATGAACAGCGAGCCGCCCCCCTGGCCCTTGAGCGTTTCGACCACTTTCCAGGCGTATTCCTTTTTCTTGACTGGATCGGTGCCGATCAGCGAGATGGTCTCGTCGCCCAGGTGGCCCGTCGCCCACACCGGTCCATACTTGGGGTGAACGAAGTTGGCGCCTCTGCCGGGATGCGGGATCTTGCCGACTTCGACCAGTCCGGCCAGCTTGCCGGTCTTCATGTCGATGGCGCCGACCTTGTTCGACTGGTTGGCGGCGATCATGAAGTAGCGCTTGGAGCTGTCGAAGCCGCCATCGTGCAGGAACTTGGCGACCGGAATCTCGCGGGTCTTGAGCTCGTTGACGTCGGTGTAGTCGACCACGATCGACTTGCCGGTTTCCTTGACGTTCACGACGAACTCGGGCTTGAAGTGCGAGGAGACGATCGAGGCGACGCGCGGCTCGGGGTGATATTCCTGGTCGCCGACGGTCATGCCGCGGGTAGCGACGATTTTCAGCGGCTCGAGCGTGTCGCCGTCCATGATGGTGTACTGCGGCGGCCAGTAGGCGCCCGCGATCGCCAGCTTGTCCTCATAGCCCTTGTACTTCGAGGTCTCGACCGACCTGGCTTCGAGGCCGATGCGCACTTCGGCGACCGAGTCCGGCTTCTCCATCCAGAGGTCGACCATATTGATCTTGGCATCGCGACCGATCACGAACAGGTAGCGGCCCGACGCCGACATGCGCGAGATGTGCACGGCATAGCCGGTCTTGATGATATTGATGATCTTCTTGCTGTCGCCGTCGATCAGGGCGATCTCGCCGGCATCGCGCAGGGTCGTCGAGAAGAGGTTCTGCAGGTTGTAGTTGTTCATCTTCTTCTTGGGGCGATCCGCCGGCGCCACCGTCACTTTCCAGGTCGCCTTCATTTCCTTGAGGCCGAACTCGGGCGGCTGCGGCGGCGTCTGCTGCACATAACGCGCCATCAGGTCGACTTCGCTCTCGGTCAATTCGCCCGAGGTCTGCCAGTTCGGCATGCCCGCCGGCGAACCGTAGGCAATGAACACCTTGAGGTAGTCCGTGCCCTTGGCGATGGTCAGGTCGGGGGTCAGCGGCTTGCCGGTCGCGCCCTTGCGCAACACGCCATGGCAGCCGGCGCAACGCTGGAAGTAAATCTGGCGCGCCTTGTCGAACTCCGCCTTGGTCATCGGCGGCGCCTTGGGGTTGATGTCCTGGTACATGTCGACGTTGCCCAGGGGCGAACTGCCCGCTTGATAGGCGGTTTCAGCCGGCGCGATGTCCTTTTGCGGGGCGGCAAAGGCGCTGATGACCGACAGGGATAGACCTGTCACCGCCATCAGGCGGGACAAGCGGATCGACTTCTTCATGCTGACTCCTCCACAGGTTGATATGAACCAAAGCGGTTCGGCGACGTATCGCGCTAGCCTGGGGAGGGTAAGGACGGCATCGGGGGCAACACTTGATCCAGGTTAAGAGCCTGTCCGGCCGAAGATCTGAAAAACTTGACGGCAATCAATAGGTTCCAACGACGAATACTCGCCGATACCATTATGACAACCATAACCAAAATAGGGATTTTTCCCGCTGCATCCACGTACCGGTCTCATCGTCGGCCTACCTCGGGAAGCATGATCATGCCCGGACAACCCTATTCGTCATATGGGCATACTTGACCATGATCAAACACCATTTGCGCGCTGACCGCCCCATGTCAAGGCATGGCGCTGTCGGCTACCCGGCCCCCGTGCCGCCCACCGTCAGGGCGTCGATGCGCAGCGTCGGCTGGCCGACGCCGACCGGCACGCTCTGGCCTTCCTTGCCGCAGGTGCCGACGCCGGGATCGAGGCGCATGTCGTCGCCGATCATCGACACGCGGGTCAGGATGTCCGGACCGTTGCCGATCAGCGTCGCGCCCTTGACCGGCGTGGTGATGCGGCCGTTCTCGATCAGGTAAGCCTCGGCGGTCGAGAAGACGAACTTGCCGCTGGTGATGTCCACCTGGCCGCCACCGAAGTTGGCGGCGTAGAGCCCCTTCTTTACCGAGCGTATGATCTCCTCAGGATGCTTGTCGCCATTCAGCATGTAGGTGTTCGTCATGCGCGGAATCGGCAGGTGGGCGAAGGATTCGCGCCGACCGTTGCCGGTCGGTGCGACGCCCATCAGGCGCGCATTGAGCGTGTCCTGCAGGTAGCCCTGCAGGATGCCGTCCTCGATCAGCACCGTGCGCCGCGTCGGATTGCCTTCGTCGTCGATCGTCAGCGAGCCGCGCCGGTCGACGATGGTGCCGTCGTCGACGACGGTGACTCCCTTGGCCGCCACGCGCTGGCCGACGCGGCCGGCGAAAGCCGAGCTGCCCTTGCGGTTGAAGTCGCCCTCCAGCCCGTGGCCGATCGCCTCGTGGAGCAGAATGCCCGGCCAGCCGGCGCCCAGCACCACCGTCATGCTGCCGGCCGGCGCCGGCTTCGCCGCCAGATTGACGCTGGCCTGATGGATGGCGTCCTGGGCGTATTGCCTGAGCCGCGCATCGGTGAAGTAGCCGTAGTCGTAGCGGCCGCCGCCGCCGGCGTAACCCTGCTCGCGCTTGCCGTTCTCGACCATGATGACCGTGAGGGAAACGCGCACCAGCGGCCGCACATCGGCGGCCATGTGGCCATCCGATCTCGCCACCAGCACGACCTCCCAGGTGCCGGCGACGTGCGCCATGACCTCGGCGACGCGCGGATCGAGATCGCGGGCAAACTTCTCCAAGCGTTCGAGCAGCTTCACTTTCTCCGCATCGGCGATCGAGAGAATCGGGTCGTGCGACATGTAGAGCGCCGAGGCGGACCGAGGCGCGAGCTTCGGCAGCGTTCCCGCAGCGCCGGCGGCAGCGATGGCCCGCGTCGCCTGCGCCGCCCCCTGCAAGGCCGGCAGGCTGATCTCGTCGGAGTAGGCGAAGGCCGTCTTGTCGCCGCTCACCGCGCGCACGCCGACCCCCTGGTCGATGCTGTAGCTGCCCGACTTCACGATGCCTTCTTCGAGGCTCCATGCCTCGGAGCGCGCGTACTGGAAGTAGAGGTCGGCATAGTCGACGCGATGGCTGAAGATCTCGCCGAAGACGGTCGAAAGCTTGCCTGGCGTCAGATCGTAGGGTGCAAGCAGGATGTGCTCGGCTGTCGTGCAATGGTCTGTCATGAGATTCACAATCGTCTATGTTGCAGGGCAGGCAGGCTGGCGCGCACCGCCGCGATCCGGCCGGCGTCCAGTTCCGCCACCACCACCCCTTCGCCTTTGTCCAGGCGGGCGAGCACGTCGCCCCAGGGGTCGATGATCATGCTGTTGCCATGGGTCATGCGGCCGGTGGGATGCTGGCCGCCCTGCGCCGAGGCCAGCACGTAGCACTGGTTCTCCACCGCCCGGGCGCGCAGCAGCGTTTCCCAGTGCGCGCGGCCGGTGGTATCGGTGAAGGCCGCCGGAATCACCAGCAGGTCCACCGTGCCCAGCGCGCGGAAGAGTTCGGGAAAGCGCAAGTCGTAGCAGATGGCCAGCCCGATCCGGCCGAAGGGCGTGTCGAACGCCACCACGCGATCGCCGGCCTCGATGGTGGCCGCCTCGTCGTAATGCTCGTCGCCTTTCCTGAAATTGAACAGGTGGATCTTGTCGTAACGCGCCACCTGTCGGCCGCCGTCGTCGAAGACCAGGCAGGAATTGAGCAGCTTGTCCGGATCGCGCGTCGTCGCCGGCATGAGCGGGATCGAGCCGCCGACCAGCCAGATGCCGTGCGCCCGCGCCGTCTCGGCGAGAAAGTCCTGGATCGGCCCCGTGCCGGGCGCTTCGCGCGCCGCCCGTCGGGCTTCGTCGGTGGCACCGATGAGCGGAAAGTATTCCGGCAGCGCCACCAGTCTCGCGCCGGCACGCACGGCCTCGGCAATCCGCCGGCTGGCGGTGTCGAGATTCGGCCGCACGTCCGGCCCCGATATCATTTGCACGGCGGCGATTTTCATTGCGTCACCTTTTCTTCCGAGGCCGCCCGCGGTCCCTGCACCGCCAGTTTTTCGACTTTCGGATCGGCCCAGGCTCCTGTCACCGCGTAGTCGAAGGCGAAGGCCTTGTCGAGCGGATTGCCGAAAACCTTGTTCATCAGCCAGGCCGCCGCGCCCACTGCCGGATTCACCAGCAGCACGCCCGTGGCCACGGTCTCGCCAAGCGCCGGCTGCACGCGCACCTTGAGATCCTGGGTTTCGCGCGCGAGGTCGACGCTGCCATTCATCAGGACTTTTGCCGAGGGGCCCTGAATCTGGAAGTCCGAAGTCGCCATGATGCCTTGTTTCACCGACATGCGGCCGGCGATGCTGTCGAAAGCGAAGCCTTCGCTGAAAACGTCGCGGAAATCGAGCGAGATCCGGCGCGGCAGCGATTGCAGGCTGATCACGCCCAGAAGCCGGCCGACGCCGGGTTCGAGTTTCTTGAATTGTCCGCGCGCCGCTTCCAGCGTCAATTGGCCGTCGAGCGACGGGTAATCGACGGTGGTCGGCGGACCCGCCCAGGTAAGCGCGCCCGCCAGCGTGGCCGTGCCGCGCCTGACCGTGCCCGGGTAGCCAAACCGCGCCAGGAGGTCCTCCAGGCTGCGCGCCGTCAGACTGAAGTCGATCGCCGTGGTTGCCGGCATCGCGCCGCGCGCAGGGCGCCAGCGCCCCTTGCCCTCGAGTTCGCCGTCGTCGTTCTTGATGTCGAAACGCGCGCTCCAAATACGGTCGATATTCTCCGCCTTGAGCGACAGTTCGCCGAACGGCTTGCCGTGCAAGGAAAAATTCTCCACCATCAGGTCCACCGCCGGCAGATCGTCGGCGGTGTCGGCGGCCTGCGCCGAGGCATTGCCTTCGACACCCTCCGGCAGATCCAGGCGCGACAGGCGTCCCGACAGACGCCCCGCGCCCTGGTCGGTCCACTCGACCCGGCCAACCGCTTCCTTGCTCTTGATGGCCATTTTCCAGACGCTGCCGTCATGCGTTCCGTCCAGTTGCAGGTCATGGATGGTCCGGCCATGGACGAGGAACTCGTCGACCCGCAGGTCGACGCGGCCCAAAGGCGGCAGGGACGACGCCCCGCTCGTGGCGCCCCCGTTGTCGGTCGCCATCCGTCGCCGCCACAGGTCGGCATCCAGCCGCCTGGCGTTCACGGCCAGCCCGAGCCCTCGCTCCGGCAAGCGCGCCTCCACCGGCCCGATGGCGGCCAGGCCGCGATCGACCACCAGCCGGCCCTGCTCCAGGCGGCGCATCAGCGTCAGCTGCGCCGTGTCGCCCAGCCTGACTTTCCACTGGTCGCCGGCCCCCGTCGCGGCCCGGCGCTCGACCAGCAGCGCCATCCGGTCGGCAGCGGTCTTGTTGAACGGTTCCGGCAGGCTGGACGAGACGCCCTGCAAGGACGATTCGACGCGCAGGTCGGCAACGCCTTCGCGAACATTCAGGAGCGCGCTCCACGGTGCGGTGCCGGCGACATCCGCCAGGGCGGCGAAACCGAAATGCTGGCGCAGATCGCGTACCGTGGCGCTGCCGGCCGCGCGGAGCGCGATGCCGCCGCCTTCGGTGGCCAGATCAAGCGTCATCGGCGCGCCCAGCATCGTGCCCCTGACCTGCCGGGCCTCCAGGCGGTCGCCGGTGAACCGCAGCTCGCCGGCGATCTCGCGCAGCGGCGGCATGCCTTCGACGAACGCCAGGTCGTTGCCGACGACGCGGTAGCGTCCGTCGACACGGGTTTGGCCGAGATGGGCCAGCGGCAGGTCCAGCCGCAGTTTCAACTCGCCGTCGCCCGTCGCCTTCATGTCGGCGGTCATGTGGTTGAGCCAGCCGCCGACCGGGCTGGCTTCGATGAAGCGCAGGAAATCGGCGCTCGGACCGCGCGCGCCGCCCGCTACCGTAAGCAAGGTCTCGCTCGCCTCCAAGTCGGCGATCTCGGCCCGGACGTCGGCCAGCGCCACGCCCCAAAGCCGGGCGCTGTGCGCGCGTATGGCCATGCGCGGGCCGACGAATTCCAGCTCTCCCGAGATATCCGTAAACTCCGGCCAATCGGCCGCGTAGCGCAGCGACGCTCCCTTGAAAGGGCCTTTGACCTCGAACACGCCGGAGCCATCGGCAAAGGGAAAGCGCTTGAGGTCGCCCTTCAGGCGCAGCGTCGCCGTCGCCGAGCCGCCGATGATGGCGCCGTGCAGCCAGTCGCGCACGTCCTGCCCCACCACCAGCGGCAAGTAGCGCCAGACGGCGCCGCCCGCGGCCTGCGTGAGACGCGCCGAGAGATCGATGGTGCCCGGCTCCGCGCCGTTGCCCTGGTAGCGGCCGCTGGCCTCGCCGGTGGCGTCGGCATTGCGGAAGTTGGCGCGAATCAGATCGACATGCACCTTGCCATCGACAAGCTTCCAGTCCGCCTTGGCCTCGAGGGCCGCCAGCGCCAGCGCCGGTTCGGCAAACACTGCCGGCAGCATGATATGGGCATCCCGGGTATCGAGTTCCAGCACGCCGCCCCGCTCATGGCCATCGATGCGGCCGTCGAGGCCGGTAAACCCCGGAATCGCGCCCCGCGCGTTCAAACCGAGGTCGTCGAAACGGGCCTTGATGGCATAAGCGCTCGGCTTGTCAGCCTCGCCGCTCCAACTCAGGCGCAAGCCGCTGATCCTGCCGCGCGGGCTGAAGGCCGCCATCTGCTCGCGCAACGCCGCATCCAGCGGCAAACGGTCGACCAGCGTCGCGACGACGCCGAGGTCGAGATTGTCGGCGCTCGCCTCGCCGTGGGCGGGGCGATTGTCGGTCGCCTTCTGCCAATTGAAGTCGACATCGGCCGGCGCGACGCGGGTGCCGTCGCCCAAGGTCAAGCTCAGCCTGCGCGCCTGGAATCCGAAGCCGTGATCCAGGCGCAAACCCAGGTGGCCATCCAGGCTTGCCAGCGTCAGCATGGCCAGCTCCGGCGCCAAGCGCACCGACACGTCGTTCAAGCGCACGTCGGCAGCCAGTCCGGTCAACGCCTGCTTCGCCAGCGACAACCAGACGCGCACGCCCCCGGTGCCGCGCGGCAGATCGACCGGATAGTCTACCCAGGCCCGCCAACCCGCCAGGTCGGCGTAATCGAGTTCCGCATAGCCTTCGCCGGTCCATGCCGCCAGCGCCTTGATGTCGCGGCCGACAAAGTCGCCGCGCAGGTCGAGCCTGGCCGCCAGCGCTTTCGGGGGTTGGGCCGTCAGGCCGAAACGATGGTGAAGGCCTCGATTGCGCAAGTCGAAGTTGAGCTGCGTCAGCACCAGCGGCGGCGCCTGGCGCAAATCGTCGTGCCAGGTGATGGCGGCATTGCGGATGACGATGCGATCCTGGCTCAACAGCCAGCGCGAAAACCCCCCGTCCTCCGTCTCGTCCTGCTTGATCTCCAGTCCCGCGGCGAACAGCCGGCCTTCGGCGTCGCGACGCAAGTCCAGGGTCGGGGCGTCGATCACCAGGCGCGAGAAGTGCGGCGTCAGCCGCCAAAGCGACGACCAGGCGAGATCGACCTCGATATTGTCGAAACCCAGTGCCGGTCGGTTTTCGGCATCGCGAATCTCGAGGCCGTGGATGCGCAGGTTCGGCCTCAGGCCCTGCCAGTGCGCGTCGATCCGCCGTATCGCCACCGGCTGCCCCAAGGCTTCGGCCAGCGCGCGCTCGATGTCGGCGCGATGGTTTTCGATGCCGGGCAACACGAAATGGCGCAGGGCCAGCACCAGCAGCCCGACGCCGAAATAAGCGGCAACGCCCAGCCACAAGAGCGCACGCGCGAGCCCGCCGGCGTGGCGGGAAAGGGCGGGGAAGCGCATGGGCCCTGGCGGGCTAGAATGGTCGGCTAAACATGGTCGAATTGTAAAGCAATGCCCTCCACCCCTCCGGCCGGCGCCCTGGCGACCGCCTGTCGCTTTTCGCGTTACCTGCAACGCTTGCTGCTCGCTCGGCCCGCGCTCGCCGAGGAGGTCGGCGCACAGCTCGATACCCCCGTCGACCGTGCCACGCTCGAGGCCTGGCTGGCCGAGGAACCGCTGACCGAGGACAACCTCAAGCCGGCGCTGCGGCGATTCAAGCAGCGCGCCTATGCCCGCATCGCCACGCGCGACCTCGCCTGCAGCGCGCCGCTCGCCGAGGTGGTCGACAGCATCTCGCTCGTCGCCGAGCTGGCGGTAGCCGAGGCGCTCCGGGTACTTCATCAAGGCCTGGCCGCCCGCTACGGCGAACCCCGCGCCGCCGGAGGCGACGCGCAAACGCTGATCGTGGTCGGCATGGGCAAGCTGGGCGGACGCGAACTGAACGTCTCGTCGGACATCGACCTGATTTTCATCTATCCGGAGGATGGCGACACGGACGGCAGCCGCTCGATCTCCAACTTCGAGTTCTTCACGCGGCTGGGCAAACAGCTGATCGCCGCCATCGGCGAGATCACCGGCGACGGCCAGGTATTCCGCGTCGACATGCGCTTGCGGCCGAACGGCGACTCCGGCCCGCTGGTCTGCTCGTTCGACATGCTGGAGAACTACCTGGTCACCCAGGGCCGCGAGTGGGAACGCTATGCCTGGATCAAGGCCCGGCCGCTGACCGGCGAACGACACGAAGAACTGGAGGCGATCCGCCGTCCCTTTGTCTTCCGCAAGTACCTCGACTTCGGCACCATCAATGCCATGCGGGAACTTCATGCGCAGATCCGCCGCGAAGTCGCCAAGAAGGACATGGCCGACAACGTCAAGCTCGGTCCCGGCGGCATCCGCGAAATCGAGTTCATCGCCCAGGTGTTCCAGCTCATTCGCGGCGGCCGCGATTCTTCCCTGCAGATCAAGCCGACGCTGCCGGTGCTGAAGCTGCTGGCCGACAAAAGTCAGCTGTCGCGGGACGCCGAGGCGGAGCTGGCCTCGGCCTACGTCTTCCTGCGCCGGCTCGAACACCGGCTGCAGTTCCTCGACGACGCCCAGACGCAGAACCTGCCCGGCAAGCCGGAGGATCGGGAACTGGTGGCACAGGCGATGGGGTTCGGCACGTTCGAGGCGATGGCCATGGAACTGGACGACCATCGGCAGAACGTGGCCCGCCATTTCGAGGCCGTGTTTGCCGATCCCAACGAGAAGGATCATGCGCTGGATCGGGTCTGGCATGGCGCCGGCGACGACAACCACGCCCTGGAACTGCTGCGGCTCGGCTTCAAGGATACCGCCGGCGTCTGCGCCCGACTGGCCGGCATCCGCGCCGGCAGCCGCTACCAGCAGCTCGCCGACAGCGCGCGCGGCCGTTTCGATGCCTTGGTACCGCGTCTGGTCGAAGCTGCCGCGACGCTGCCCGACCCCGATGCCGCGCTGTCGCGCGGGCTCGACCTGCTGGAGGCGATCTCGCGCCGCGCCGCCTATCTGGCGCTGCTGCAACAATATCCGCAGGCGCTGGTGAAAGTCGCGCAGATCGTCGGCAGCTCGAGCTGGGCCGCCAGCTATCTGAATCGCCACCCGGTGCTGCTCGACGAACTGCTCGATGCCCGCCTCCTGGATTCCGCGCCCGACTGGCCGGCCTTCCGCGCGCATCTGGGCCGGCAGCTGGACGAAGTCGAGCCGGACACCGAGCGGCAGATGGACCTGCTGCGCGAAGCGCATCACGCGCAGGTGTTCCGTCTGCTGACGCAGGATCTGTCCGGCTTGCTGACCGTCGAGCGGCTGGCCGACCATCTTTCGGAACTGGCCGACATCATGGTCGACCAAGCGCTCAGCCATGCCTGGCGCAAGCTGCTCAAGCGCCACGTCGAGACGCCCCGCTTCGCCGTCGTCAGCTATGGCAAGCTGGGCGGCAAGGAACTCGGCTACGCTTCCGACCTCGACCTGGTGTTCCTGTTCGACGACCCGGACCCGGAAGCGGCGCAGGTCTATGCGAAGCTGGCAACGCGCCTCAACACCTGGCTGTCGGCGCAAACCGCCGCCGGCCAGCTGTTCGAGACCGACCTGCGCCTGCGGCCGAACGGCGAAGCCGGCCTGGTGGTCAGCTCGATGGCGTCCTTCCACAAGTACCAGCTGGAATCGGCCTGGCTGTGGGAACACCAGGCGTTGACGCGGGCGCGCTTCACCGCGGGCGATCCAGCCGTCGGCGCGGCGTTCGAAGGCATTCGCTGCGAAGTGCTTCGCCAGAAGCGGGACTTGGCGAAGCTGCGCGAGGAGGTGCTGGCGATGCGGCAGAAGATGGTCGACGCCCACGGCGGCAAGAGTGGACTGTTCGACCTCAAGCACGATCCCGGCGGCCTGATCGATGTCGAATTCGTCGTCCAGTATCTGGTGCTCGGCCATGCGTGGCAATACGATGAACTGACCGGCAACAAGGGCAACATCGCGCTGCTGGCGATGGCGGCGGAACGGAGCCTGATTCCCGCCGACCTCGCCGAGGCCGTGCGCAACGCCTATCGGGAGTACCGGCGCCTGCAGCACGGCCTGCGCCTCAACAACCAGCCCGGCCGCGTCGATCCGGCTGCCGTGGCGACCATGGCCGCCGCCGTGCGCGCGCTCTGGAAACATGTATTCGATATCGACTGAGACAAGAGGAATGCCCCCATGCCCGTCAACTTGAATCCCCCCCTTGCCGACAAGCTGCATGCCGTCGACGGCGTCCGCCTCGGCGTCGGCGAAGCCGGCATTCGCAAGGCCAATCGCCGCGATCTGACGCTCATCGAACTGGCGCCGGGCAGCCGCGTCGCCGGCGTATTCACGCAGAACCGGTTTTGCGCCGCGCCGGTGCAGATCTGCAAACAGCACCTCGCCGCCGGCAACATCCGCGCGCTGGTGATCAACACCGGCATCGCCAACGCCGGCACCGGCGAGCCGGGCCTGCAAGCCTCGCGCCAGACCTGTCAGGCGGTGGCACGGCTCCTGGACTTGCGCGCCGACCAAGTGCTGCCTTTTTCCACCGGCGTGATCCTGGAGCCGCTGCCGGTCGAGCGCCTCGTCGCCGGCCTGCCGGCCTGCCAGGGCGCGCTCAAGGCCGAGGGCTGGTTCGAGGCGGCGCACGCCATCATGACCACCGATACCGTCGCCAAGGCCGCCTCGGCGCGGGTGACCATCGCCGGCCAGCCGGTGACGATCACCGGCATCGCCAAGGGCGCCGGCATGATCAAGCCCAATATGGCCACCATGCTCGGCTTCGTCGCCACCGATGCCGACATCGCGCAACCCATGCTGGACAGGCTGGTCAAGGAAGTGGCCGACGAGTCGTTCAACTGCGTGACGGTCGACGGCGACACGTCCACCAACGATTCGTTCGTGCTGATCGCCACCGGCAGCGGCCATGCCCGCTTCGCCACCGTGGACGCGCCCGGCTGGAACGAATTGAAGGCGGCCGTGACCGATGTCGCGCGCACGCTGGCGCAGGCCATCGCCCGCGATGGCGAAGGCGCCACCAAGTTCATCGAGATCGCCGTGAGCGGCGCGCGTTCGAGGGAGGAAGCCAAGGCCGTCGGCTACGCCATCGCCCATTCGCCGCTGGTCAAGACCGCGTTCTTCGCTTCCGACCCCAACCTCGGCCGCATCCTCTGCGCCATCGGCAACGCCTGGGGCAACGATCCGGCGCTGCGCGATCTCGATGTCGCCAAGATCAAGGTCTGGCTGGGCAGCGACAAAACTGAGGTCTTGGTGTCGGAAAACGGCGGCCGCGCGGCCAGCTACCAGGAAGCGGACGGCGCGGCAGCGATGCAGCCGGCCGAGATCACCATCCGCGTCGACCTCGGCCGGGGCAGCGCTTCCGGCAAGGTGTGGACCTGCGACTTTTCCTACGACTACGTGAAAATCAACGCCGATTACCGGTCGTGAACCTCGTCTGGATCGCGCTGGCCTGGATGCTCTACGGCGCGGTGCATTCGCTGCTCGCTTCCACGGCCTGCAAGAACTGGATAGCCCGCCGCTGGCCGGACGCCATGCCCGCTTACCGGCTCGGCTTCAACATCTTCGCTGTCGCCGCGCTGCTGCCGGTGCTCTGGCTGGTGTATGGCACCAAGAGCGATTGGCTGTGGCGCTGGACGGGCGCCTGGGCCTGGCTGGCGAACGGTTTGGCGCTGGCCGCGGTGGCTGGCACCGCCGTTGCGGCGCGCGCTTACGACATGCGGGAGTTCCTCGGCCTGCGCCAGATCCGGCAAGGCGATCGCGGCACCGCGGACCGTGAAGGCTTCGGGATTTCCGGGCTGCATCGGTACGTGCGCCACCCGTGGTACTTCCTTTGCCTGGTGCTGGTGTGGACGCGCGACATGAATGCGCCAGCGCTGATCTCGGCGCTGGTGATCACGCTCTATTTCATCGTCGGCTCGCGGCTGGAGGAAAACAAGCTGATCGCCTCGCACGGCGAGGCCTACCGCGAGTACCGGCAGCGCGTGCCCGCGCTGCTTCCGCTGCCCTGGAAGCGGCTGTCGGTCGCCGAAGCCGAGGCACTAATGCAGCGTGCGCGGCATGGATAGCACGAACTCCGCGACCGGCGCGTCGAACTGCGTGCCATCCTCGGCCACCATCTGGTAGCTGCCTTTCATGGTGCCGACGGGCGCTTCGAGCGCGCAGCCGCTGGCATACTCGAACTTCTCGCCCGGATGCAGCAATGGCTGATGGCCGACCACGCCGAGACCGCGCACTTCCTGGACGCGCCCGTCGGCATCGGTGATCACCCAGTGACGGGAAATGAGCTGGGCGGGAACGGTGCCGACATTGGTGATGGTCATGGCATACGAGAAGACATACCGGTTCGCCGCCGGCTCGGACCGGTCCTCCAGATAGCTGGTCACGACATCGACGCGGATCTCGTATTTCTTGGCTTCGCCCATCGTTCTCGGTCACCTTATGGTTGCCATCAGAAAAAATTAGCCGGCCTGGCGAGGGCGGCAGCTAGAATCGATTCATTCTAATGGAGGAGGCCCGATTCATGGCCAAGTCGAACTATCGCATCGCGCCGTCGATCCTTTCCGCCAACTTCGCCAGGCTGGGCGAGGAGGTCGACAATGTCCTGGCTGCCGGCGCCGACATCGTCCATTTCGACGTCATGGACAACCACTACGTGCCGAACCTGACCATCGGTCCGCTGGTCTGCGAAGCATTGCGCAAGCACGGCGTCACCGCGCCGATCGACGTGCACCTGATGGTCAAGCCGGTCGATCGCATCGTTCCCGACTTCGCCAAGGCGGGCGCCACTTACATCACCTTTCATCCGGAAGCTTCGGAACACATCGACCGCACCATCGCCCTGATCAAGGAGAACGGCTGCAAGGCCGGTCTCGTCTTCAACCCGGCGACGCCGCTCGACGTGCTCGAATACACGCTCGACAAGCTCGACATGGTGCTGCTGATGTCGGTCAACCCCGGCTTCGGCGGCCAGAAGTTCATCCCCTACGTGCTCGACAAGGCCAGAAAAGTTCGTCAGATGATCGACGCGCGCGGCCTCCAGGTCGCGCTGGAAATCGACGGCGGCGTCGGCCCGGCCAACATCGCCGAGGTGGCGCGCGCCGGCGTGGACACCTTTGTCGCCGGCTCGGCGGTGTTCGGCAAGCGCAACGACGCCGATCCGAACCGCTACGACAGCATCATCGGCCAGCTGCGCGCCGAACTGGCGAAAGTTTGAAGCTTTCCGCCCCCCAGTGGTCAGTACGGGCCGTCCTGCTCGACCTCGACGGCACGCTTCTCGACACCGTGCTCGACCTGCATGCCGCCGCCAACGGCATGCTCGCCGATCTCGGCCGGCCGGCGGTCGCCATCGAAGACATCCGCGCCTATGTCGGCCGGGGCATTCCGAACCTGGTCAAGCGCCTGCTGGCCGGTAAGCTCGAGGCGGCCGACGACCCGGCGCCGCCGCCCGCCGATGCGCTGGCCTCGTTCAAGCAGCACTACGCCGAAGTCAATGGCCGCGCCGCCAAGCCCTTCCCCGGCGTCATGGCCGGCCTGCAGGCACTCAAGGCCAAGGCGCTGCCGCTCGGCATCGTCACCAACAAGGCCGGCGCCTTCACGTCGGTATTGCTCGAGCGCGCCGGCTTGGCGCGCTATATGGATGTCGTGGTGGCCGGCGACCTGCTGCCGAAACCGAAACCCGATCCCATGCCGGTCATCTGGGCCTGCGGCCGGTTCGGCGTCACGCCGGCCGAGGTGCTGCTGATCGGCGACTCGGTGCACGACTTCAAAGCCGGCCAGTCGGCCGGCTGCAAGGTCTTTCTCGTCCCCTATGGCTACAACGAGGGCCAGGACGTGCGCGGGCTCGCCTGCGATGCTATAGTGGCCAGCATCGAAGACGCTGCAAGCCGCATCACCAAGACCTAAACCCGGCATGAATATCCGCTCCACCACGAAAGTCGCCCGCCCCCGGTGGGCAGAGGCCTGGCCCTGGCGCCGCTGGCGATAGTTCGTTCGCCTTGCGTTGGCGCCATCCGTTTGGCGTGTCGCCACCGCTGACTTTCGTTGCTTGTTCTGTGGAGTCATCATGACCGAAGCTGCGCTTTCCGAATCCCATTTCAACCGGCTGGCCGCCGAAGGCTACAACCGGATCCCCGTCACCCTCGAAACCTTCGCCGACCTCGACACGCCGCTGTCGATCTATCTCAAGCTGGCAGCCAGCCCCTATTCCTATCTGCTGGAGTCGGTGCAGGGCGGCGAGCGCTTCGGCCGCTATTCCTTCATTGGCATCGCCTCGACCACGCGCATCGCGGTCTACGGCTCGAGCATCCTGCTGCTGACCGGCAACCGCGTCGCCGAACGGCGCGACCACACCAATCCGATGTCCTTCATCTCGGAATTCATGGCGCGCTTCAAAGTGCCCGACCTCCCGGGGTTGCCGCGCTTCTGCGGCGGTCTGGTCGGCTACTTCGGCTACGACACCGTGCGCGCCATCGAAGCCAAGCTCGCCGAAGTGAAAAAGCCGGACCCGATCGACACCCCGGACATCCTGCTGATGCTTTCGGAAGAAATCGCCATCGTCGACAACCTCTCCGGCAAGCTCACCCTGGTCGTTTATGCCGAACCGGGCTTCCCGGGAGCGTGGAAGCGAGCGCAGACCCGGCTCAAGGAACTGCTGGCGAAGCTGCGCGAACCGGTGGCGATTCCCGGGAATACCGTGGCCACGAGCACGCTCCCAGAATCGGAATTCGGCGAGGAGGCCTTCAAGGCCGCGGTGCTCAAGGCCAAGCAGTACATCACCGACGGCGACGTCATGCAGGTCGTGCTCTCGCAGCGGCAGAGCCGCCCCTACCACGCCTCGCCGCTGGCGCTCTACCGCTCGCTGCGCACGCTGAACCCCTCGCCCTACATGTTCTATTTCGACTTCGAGGACTTCCATGTCGTCGGCGCCTCGCCGGAGATCCTGGTTCGCCTCGAGGACGGCACGGTGACGGCGCGGCCGATCGCCGGGACAAGGAAACGCGGGGCAAGCGCGGCGGAAGATGAAGCGCTGGCCGCCGAACTGCTCGCCGACGAAAAGGAGCGCGCCGAGCACCTGCAGTTGCTCGACCTCGGCCGCAACGACGTCGGTCGCGTCGCCAAGATCGGCTCGGTGAAGGTGACGCAGCAGTACGTCATCGAGCGCTACTCGCATGTCATGCACATCGTCTCCAACGTCGAGGGCCAGCTGAAGGACGACGAGGGACCGGTGTCGGTGCTCAAGGCCACCTTTCCGGCCGGCACCGTCTCGGGCGCGCCCAAGGTGCGGGCGATGGAAATCATCGACGAGCTGGAGCCGACCAAGCGCGGTATTTATGCGGGAGCAGTGGGCTACCTCGGCTTCAACGGCGACATGGACCTGGCCATCGCCATCCGCACCGCCGTGGTCAAGGACGGCCGCATCTACGTGCAGGCCGGCGCCGGCATCGTCGCCGATTCCAACCCCGATTCGGAATGGGAAGAGACGCGCAACAAGGCGCGCGCGCTGCTGCGCGCCGCCGAGCTGGCGGAAGCCGGCCTCGACACGCGTTTCGAATGAGGAGCCGACCATGTCTCTCCTGATGATCGATAACTACGATTGAGGTCTACTGGCGTCTATCAACCTCCATGGAACAACTCTAAGTCTATGTTTTTAAAGGGTTGATCGTCCATCGAGCGATTCTGAAAGCTGG
>JAGVUA010000154.1 GCA_019136545.1 Betaproteobacteria bacterium | reverse complement strand
CGCTTGAACGTCTTGGGTGGTGCGCCGAACTTGAATTTCGCCATTTGTGTTGTCCTTGAAAACAAAAAAGACCCGAGACGGAGCGACCGACCGGGCATGAAAAAGCCCGCCGCCGATTGCTCGGACAGCGGGTTGCTGGCGCTACTGCGATCAGTAGCGGGTCGGGCGCGATTGCAGCGAGAACGTGGCGTTCACCTGCATCACCTGGCCCTTGCTCAGGGTGGGCGTCTCGTTCAGCGAAACGATGCCGTTGTAAAAGATGGTCGAGCCATCTGGCAGCGTCAGGCGGATCGCACGGTTGGCGCGCGTCATGGACGCGGCTTTCAGCGCGATGTAGCCCGGCAGCGACGGGTCATCGGCAATACCGATGGTGATCGACTGCGCGCTGGTGATGGTCGGCAGTTGACGCTCGAAGTCCTCTTCAAGAAACGAGAAGTTCGCGAACTGCTGGTCACCGCCGCTGGTGGTGAATTCCAGAATCTGGCTAATCTGCGTCCAGGTGGAGATCGGAGTGGCAGAGCCAGCGCTGGAGCCAGTCGGGTAGTACTGGGTCGATGTGGTGTCCTGGCCTTCAAGGTTGAAGGTGCCAGCAGCCGAGCTGGCCACGCGGATAACGCGTTCGTTCAGGCGCTGCCAGCCGGAGCTGATAACAACCAGATCGCCGTTTGCGAAGCCGTTAGCGGCAGCCGTGGCCACCGCCGGATTGGCGTTCGAGATGGACGTAATGGTTTTTGCCGCACCGTAGGTGGTGGCGATAGAGACGGTCGAACCGTCGGGGAGTCGAGCAGCGATGATAGTTCCTTTCCACTCGTTGTACGAGTGATGCGATTGCGCCCAAGCGGGCAATAAAAAAGCCGCGAAGGGATTTCCCGTCGCGGCAGTGCTTGCACCCTTGCGGGGCGCTACAACAAAAAAGCCCGCACTAGGCGGGCTTTTTTGCTATGGGTTGTGGCGTATCTCTACGCCTTGAATTCGTGTGCTTCGTACCGGCAATCCACCGGCACGGAATACCAATCTGTTTCGACAATCGATGGGCGCGATGCCATCGGCGTCATGACTTGCACAGTCAGGCCAGCACTCAACATGCGCAGCGCGACGGGAAACAGTTCATCAAGCTCACCCGCCAGCACCTCGGCACGGTTCGCACCGATGTTCGGGCGGGTGAAGATGCTCACCTGAAACACGCCGCGATAGCCGCGATGCTTGCCAGCCAGATCGCTGGTGAGCGTCTGCGCTGGCAGCAGGAAAGCGCGAAGGTGATCGCCGGTCATGTTTCCAGCGCCGACGTTTTGCCAGACAACGGGCAGCGCCTTTGACGCGGCCCATGTGGCTAGGCGGGACTCAAACGCATTTCGGATGCGGGCTTGACTCATTTCACACTCGCAATCGCGTCTGCGATGTATTGCTGGTAATTCGCCACCGACACGCGAACGAAACCTGCGGGCGCTTGCTTTGACCAGCCAGCCTCCAAACGAGGCCCATAAACGAGCGAATTGGTTATGTAGATCGTCTGCCCAGGCTTCCAGCCTCGGATGCCGGCCTGAATCCGATTCAATGACGTGCGCCCGCTCTTGTCGTCAGCGCCGCCTGTGCTGGTGTTGATGGCGTCAGCGCCGTATTGCCAATTTCCTCGGAATCGTCCCGTGTCCACCGGGCTCATTAACACCATTGACTCACCGAGGGAAAGCGCCGTCTTGCGCACAACCGTCGCCATGTCAGCCTTCGTCTTTTCGCTGAACGCCTTCAGTTGCTCGCCCAGGCTAGCCATGCGGCACCACCTCAACATTGCCGTGCAGCGTTCTGCAAAGCACGCGCTTGCCATGCTTGTCCAGCTTGGCGGGAATGTCGTGCACGCGCACGCGGCCGGTTTTGCGGTGCACTGCAACCGCCCGTTCAATCAGCTTGCCGTCAAGCCACACGTCGCACTTGAGCGGGAAATTGAATGTGGTAATCCACCCGCGATTGCGTGATTCGCAATCAGTCATCAATGCGTTGAACAGATCAGCCACGCGCCTGCACCTCAAACAGCACCGACAGCCCCGCAGGCTTAGTCGGCATTGCGCTGATCACGGTAAGCACCGTGGTATCGGCCAGCGTCACGGTATCGCCCGGCTTCGGCTCAAACGCCGCATCAGGGGCCAGCAACACGTTCACGTCACCGCGCTGAATTAGCGTGCCATCAATGTCCCGGCTGGCGTAGTTCATCACCGCGCCAGCGCAGGAATAACCATTGGTCACGTCGGCCGTGGTTGCCCCTGTGGCCGGGTCATACCCGCCCGGCGTGACGCGCTTCACCGTCACCACCTGGCCGAATCTGGTCAGCAGTCGTTTGGCCGTGGCCGCTGGGCGCGCATAGTCAAATTTCGTCACGACGGCAGCCTTTCACCACTCTCGAATGCTTCGCGGGCATCCATTGCGTGGTGCACCATGACGTTCGGCGTCTCTTCATCTTCCGATGGGCAGCACCAGCAATCGTCATGCGGGAAGTGGCCACGCAAATCATCGAGCGGCATCACATGAAAGTGGGCGTCTTCGATACGCTGGAAAGTCACCCACTTCATGCGCGCACCAGCTCCACCATCGCGCCGCCCACCGTCAGGCCGCGCAGCAGATCGTCGATCACCGGAAAGCGCGCCCGGCCACCGTTCACCGGTGCCGCGTAGCTCACCGCAATCTCGCCCACGCGCTCGCTGGTGACGGCTGCTGCATCGATGCTCGTTGCGTACAGCATGCCAGTCAGGTGCAGCATGGCCGCTTCGCATGTAGCCGCCTTGACGCGGGTATGCACCGGGTCTAGGTTTTCCGGCTTCACCCGGCGCGCCAGCACGTACTGGGTGCCACGGCGCAGGGCCGCTTCACGATCAGCTGGCAGGAAGTCCAGCCACGCGCCTCCCATGCTTTCCCAATAGGCATCAGCATCAGCGGCAGACACCAGCGTGTCGTAGCCATCCGCAGGGGCGACGATCAAGGCCATGGTTTAGTAAGACACGCGGTTGGCGCGGTCTTCGTCGGCAAGGTTGTTCCATTCATCGCCACTCAGTCCGGATCGCTCGAAAGCATTCTTGATGGACTGGAGTTCAGCCTTGCTGGCGTTGCTTTTGAATTTAACTCCGGAAGTGGCCAGGAATGCCTTCAGCTCTGCCGAAGTCACCTTGCCATCTCCATTCGCATCAACTTCGGCAGGCTTCTCGATTTCTTCGACTAGGCGATGCTTGAGCAGACGAAAGGCTTGATGACGCATGACATTAGCCTCGTCGCCGGGATTCAGTGCCAGGCCAGGAGTGGAGCACTTCTTGATCGCACGAATGCGCGTCATGCCGTCAATGCCTTGGAGTGTTTCTATCGTAGGGTGCATATTGTAATCTCCGAATGTTTCGTTCACGTCATAAGCCGGCCAGAACTTCGTCAAAGGCCCGCCGCCCACCACACGGATGTGGCACTTCACATCTCGCGCCACAGGAGCGCAGTGCGCCATGCCTGAAGCCGAGCCGCCATAGCCATCCATGCCGGCCAGAATCACCACCTTCGCGCCCATGGTCCAAG
This sequence comes from Betaproteobacteria bacterium, assembly GCA_019136545.1. Classification (GTDB taxonomy): domain Bacteria; phylum Pseudomonadota; class Gammaproteobacteria; order Burkholderiales; family Rhodocyclaceae; genus Fen-999. Next base: position 12,937 of record JAGVUA010000154.1, on the reverse strand, counting down.
CCACCCAAGCCGCCACCATGCCACTCAGGATGTTGGTCTTAGGGCAATCAGGCCATGTGGTCAGCACATAGTCATTCCAGTGGCGCGGCCCGATGATGGGAGCCTTACTCTTGTCTCTGAGGTAGCCCATCATGGGCACTTTGAGATTTCCGTGCTCCTCATCCATGGCGACGATGTAATCGTGCCGATGATGTGAGCCGTGCGCGTTCACGCTGATATACACATCAGCATCTACTTGCTTTAGATGTTCATCGAGACTCGGAGCGCCGCCCATGACGCAAATACGCGCACCCGGATGCTTGAGGATCAGAGCGCGGGAATCCATGTATCTCTTCCTGACCTCTTGACATCCAAGGGTCTCGGTTTTCCGTGAAAGCACACCACCTGCGCATCGTCCGGCTTGCCGCGCTGGCAATGCACCTTGTAGCTGTAGACCTTCGCCACGTCCTGCCACTTCTGGCAGTGCCCGATCAGCGGCTTCAGGAACCCTTGATCGCCCCACGCTTCCGGCCAACGCTGGTTCTCGCGCATGTGCCGTTCGGGATCGGCGATCCACGTCTCCCAAATCCGCGCACGATCCGCAGCGGTCACGAACATGAAGCCCGACCCCATGACCTCCGGCGCGTTGAAGTCCCGCAGCACGGTTGTCTCGGTCGGCATGTCCGGCAGCGACAGGACCACCGTATCCAAGTCCATCATCAGCACGTCACCATTAAGTGACGGGCCGAGCATTTCCATTTTTGACCACCACCCCGGCCAGTCGTGCTGTAACGGTATCGTCTGCACGCCCTCGACAGGCACATCAGACAGGCACACAAGGCCCGGAACCTGCCGCGCCAGCCACTGCACATGCTCCGGCCTGAAATCGCCGCCCGAGCGCAATACGCAAGCCTTGATCACTCAAACACCAGCATGGTCAGGTTGCATCCGTAGCGCGGGTATGGCACTTCGACCCGGCGCGCCTTGCGTTCAATCATGGCTTCGTATTCTTCGGGTTCGCGGTTGAACACGGGCGGATCGCCTGGTCTGCGCCACTTGCGCCCCATCACCTCACCGATGACTATGCGCGGGTAGCTCTTCGCACGGTCAAGAACACCGGGCAGTTCATCATCTGGCACATGCAGCAAGACCGTATGCGCCAGGAACGTATCCGCTGGCTCCCAGTTCTGCACGTAGCGATGCTTTGGATTCGACACGCGCGCCACTTTGAGTGCCGTGGGGTTGATGTCGAAGCCGAAGTACCGCTCAGGCTCGAATGCGGGAGACAGTCGCCCATCTCCGCATCCGAACTCGAACACCACGCCCTCGCAGACAGAGCGCAGCGCTTCGAAAAGACCGACCTCCGGGAATCGCTCCCCTTTCGGGGTGATGTCGCGGAGATCGGTATTGCGCCGCCAGTATTCGGCGGCTAGCGTCGTCATCAGGCGCTGGCGATTGCCAGCACGCCAGCGGTGTACTTGACCGAAGACGCCACGCGATCCCAGTTCGCGCCGGTTGCAATCTCGACATCAGTCGGAGACTTGCCGCCGCTGCCGGTATCCCAAGTATACCCCTTGAGGGCGAGGCCGAACGAAAAATCAGCCTGGAACGTGGTTTCGATCCGGCCCTTGCCGTTGGTCGAGTCCACGTTCGTGATCAGGTCCGAGCCGTCGAACACGGTCGCCGCACCCTGCGCCAGGCCCAGCACGAACTGGTCGGCACCGGTGCCGGTTTCGCGCAGTGCCGGGGCGTCGGTCACGATGACCGCCTTGCCCAGGATGTCCACCACCGTCACGCCGCCGGCCTGGAACAGCTGGCTGGAGTTGGCCAGGTTGGCATCAATCAGGTTGTGGTACGCCGTGCCATCCATGACGTTAGCCAGGATCGAGCCCGACATATCGCCGAACTTGGCATGCGCCGTGTTGATGTCACGGTAGGTGATGGGGCCGGTGCCGGTGTCGTAGTAGCTGTCAGCGTTGACCTGAAGCGCGGCCACCAGAGCGGAAATCGCGGTGTTCAGTTGGTCCTGCATCATGCCCTCGGCCAGCGCCTGAGAGATGACCGCAACGGCCTCGGCGGGGTTCTTCTCCACCCAGGACAGTTGCCCCGGCTCCCAGATCACCGGGCCGAAGCCGCCAGCGATCTTGACGCCGTTCTCTTGCAGCTGGGCCAGGGCGGTGGGCGACACCGTTCCATTGGTGGCGTAGCGATCCACGCGACGACGGGCCGAGGCCAGGGACGCGAAGTAGGAGCGCTGGCGGAAGTCGCCCATGAACCCCTCGGCAGTTAGCACCAGCGTGCCGCGAGAAGCAGCGTTGAACGCCTGTACCATCTGCGCCAAGGTTTCGATGGTGGACTCTTGTACGGCCTCGTTAAAGACCTTCATGTTGGCAAGTGCCATGGTGTTACCTCTTTCTAAACTTCAAGATTTGGGAATCGGGATTTGATGGCGGCTACGCGCTCTTGCTCGTTGCCGTTCCATTTGCCCTGGGGATTTGAACTGCCACTGCCGCTACCGCTTCCAGTTGCACCCGCACCCTGAGCCTTCGGCCACAAGTGCGCAGCGTTTTCGCGCAGCGTTTCCGCCCACTCCATGGGAGACAGCGGCGTTTTTCCGTCCTTGCCGAGAATCACCTCGCCATCGCGGATCGCGACCACATCGCCATCGTCACTCACGCCCCAGCCGCTGGCCTTGGCACGAAGAACGATGTCGTCAAGCGCATCGGGCAGTGCACCGGCTTTGCTGGCGGCTTTCACAATGGCCTCGGATAGCGCCCGGTCAGCCAGTTTCCTGACCGCCTGCTCCTTGCGCGTCAGCAGCTCTTCCTTGCCCTTCAGTTGCTTGGCAAAGTCTTGCTGCATACGCTCGGTGCGCTTGTTCAGCACCTCATCGAACTTGCCCGACTTGATCAGTCCGGCTTCTTCATCGTCCGCAAAGCGTTTGAGCATCGCTGACACGGCCTCAGGGTCTATGCCATCAAAGCGTGCAAGCTGCTCCTTGAGAGCCTTGTTCGCCTGAATGACCTCGCCGTTTTTGCGCTTCAGTCCTTCGACTGCCTCGCCTACAGCTGCATCGATCAACGCTTTGACGTCCTTGTCACCAGCTTGGCCGGTCGATTCGGTGGTGGTGCTTTCAGTGGTTTCGCTCATTGGTGAAGTCCCTTCAGGACGGTTGCGGGCTTGGCCCATGAAAAAGGCCACGCATAACGTGGCCGGTGGAATTGAAAAAACCCGCCGAAGCGGGTTCCATAATTGGTGGACGTGTGGCCGTTATTCGATTCGCTTCAACTGCGGCATCATCGGGCTGTAGATGCCCTGCCGGATGCAGTCAAAGCACACATGGCGGTGAATCTCAGTCCCGCCCTGCACGCGGCCATTCTCGACCCGTGCCCCATTCATGATCGTGGCGCTAGTCCGGCTGCCGCAGCGATTGCATTGCAGCGCACCATCCGGCCTGGGCATCTTCTTGATGCGCTCCGTGACCTGGGCTTTGCCCGATGGCGCGACAGCCGGAACTAGCTTGAGCATCGGCGGATTGTCTTACAGCCCAGCCTTCTTGAACATTTCTGCGTAACGCTCGCGCATTTCCGCCAGTGAAAGATACCGGCCTTTCGCGCCGTAGAAGTCTCCAAGGTCAGCTCCGCCATCGCGCAGCAACCTCGCTCGAGTCTCGCCTAGCACCTCAACCTGACGGGCGAATGGCTGCTGTTTGATCCAGTCCGCATAGGACAAGTCTGCTGGCACCTGGCCATCCATGCTTGCCCGCGTTGCCGGTTTGAACTCTGGAATATCAACGACGCTGCCCAGCTCTTTCCAGCTTTTGAGCACCGGAACCGACACACTGCGGCAGTTCCAGTGCGCCGCTCCCGGCCCGCCACCCCAAGGCAGATCGTGGTCTATGGGCTTGAACGTCTTCGGATCGTACAACCGACCATCTCTGATCCGGCAGAAAGCACTTGTGCGGCTGTCAAGGGTTGAAACCCAGCGCAGCGCCTTGATCAAATCCTGATTGTTGTCCGCCATTTCCTGCCGCACCGTCTTTGCGTAGTGGGAAACGGCAGTGCGAACAATCGCCTCTACATCACGCCGCGCCCGATTGAACAGGCCGTCAGCATATCCTTTTGCCCGCGTGCCTCGAAGCTCGCGCACGATGGCATCGATTGACTTTCCTTCGGTGAAGCCCTGCGCAATAGTCCTACGCACCAGCCTCGCCCGCGTTTCGTCTAACTCACTCAGCACCTCACGCAGTAGCACGCCCTGAAACGGCCTGCTGACTGCCGCAGCCCTGACCTGAGCAATGCTGACCGCAGCCACCGGCACCTGAACCGGGATCGCGCTCACCAGCATGGCCCGCTGGTAGTCGGCCTCGAACACCAGAAAGTCAGCCAGCTCGTCCGTCAGCTCCTTCTGTACTTCCTTGAACGCCGCCGCATTCAACTGCCTGACGCTTGCGAGCAAGTCCTGCAATCGCTCGACCGTGAAGCTGTCCGGGTCAATCCGAGACAGCGCGTCGATCAACGCAGAGAACAGGCGCGAATCGCTGCGATTCAACACAGCGATCATCTTGTGGACGATGCTGTTGCTGTACTGGTGAAGTTCTACGCTGTGGCGTATCGCCTCACTTTGAAGCAGATCGTTCGCCGTCGCCATCGTCCACGCCTACCGCCGATAACTGCGGCCCCTCTGCCTCTACATCGCCCTCAATGTCATCATCAGTGCGCTCCGGGTCAATCGCGCCACGCGAGCGCAACCAGTCCCGAATGTCGCGCTTGGCAATCACGCCCGACTGCCACATGCTCACCAGTTGTGCCATGGTCGCCGGGTCAGCGGCCTGCTCCACAAACTCCTGATTGATCAGGAAGGTATCTGCATCGGTGCCGATGGTCTTGTCCACCAGCACCCCGGCCATTCGGATGACTGCCTGGTATGCCTCGCTCACGTTCGCGCAGCAGATTGCCAGAACGGAAGTGGAAGCCTCTCGTTCGCCACGGCTTTGATCGGCTGTCCTTGCGCCTACCCCGCCTTGAATCAGCCTTGCGCCCAAGGCGATCATGTGCGCCTCTTTTTGATCCATCGCCTCGCGGACAAGAACGTTTGGCGTCGGCTGCACCATGCCAGCCATGCCGCCCTGGGGCAGCAGAATCGGCGTGCGCGAACCCCAGTACATGCGGGCCACACCGTTTTCGTCCTTGCCGGCCAGCCAATCACGCCAATCCTCGGTCAACCCGGCAATGTAAGGTTGCGCCTGGCCGACAAAGAAAACGCTGTCTTCGTAGTCGGCTGAGTTGCGATAGTGCGCCAGATTGACCGCAGCCAGCCGATGCAATGGTGCACCGTCAATCTGGTGATTGTTCGTCTGCGAGCCGATGAACACGAACGGTATGAAGTCAACCGCCTGGCCATTGCGCGGCGAGATTGTCCTTTCCTCCGTCAGCGTCAAATTGCCATCGGCGTCATGCTCCCACACCAGCACGAAGCACCGGCCTTCGATCAGCCGAAACTCACGGTATCGCACAGCCGAATCAATCGAGTATTCGGCTTCTTTCTCGTATTCCTCGCGCAGTACCAGCATCACCAGCCGATCACCGGCCAGGGTCTGTTCAGTGCGCCAGTTCAAGATGTCCTCGGCCTTGTACGCCTTGATGACAGCCTGATCTGCGTTGCCCTCAAAGTCGGCCAGCAAGCCATGTCTGCCGACTTGCAGCACATTCGACAGCGTTTGCTGGGCCTGCTGGAAAATCGTGGTATTCGCGCCGTCCACGTTGTACGGCAGGCTAGCCATGCGGTCGGTAAACACACTCCCGTCAACAATCGGATCTTTGCGGAATGCCAGGCCCAGCAGGCCAAGCAAGGTAAACCCGGTCACGCCATAGAACACCGCCCGATCCTTGTAGGCCGTGTTCCTCGCCCGGTTCGCTTCGCTGGTGTCGGCAGCGTTCAGCGTCGGCAATTGATCGCGCAGCTTCTCGCTTTCCTCGCAGGCTTGGCGCACCAGCTTCCACCGGCTCAGCGTTTCCGCTGGTACGCGGTTGAAGGTGACGTCATTAGCCATTGGTGGCGACTCCCAGGTTGATATTGAATGCAGGCCGTCCGGTCAATGGGAAGCGGTACGCAATGAAATACCCGCAGGCGTCGATCACATGATCGAAACCAGCCGTCTTGTCAGGCTCCCCGTTCTTGTCGTAAGCCTGCTTTTCCAGCGACTCCACAAGATGCGGGCAGGTTTGCGGGTTCACCTTGTATCGGCGCTTGCCGTCCTTATGCAGCATGGCGTTCACCGACAGCACACGGTCTTTCACCGCTGGGTTGGTCGAGTTCACGCACACGCGGAAACCGGCCGCGCGAAGCAAGCTCAAATCAGACTGGCTGGCTTGCACCGAACGGCGCGAACCACCCGATGCGTCCGGGTAAACCATGATCCGATGCTTCGGATAGCGGTCTTTCAAAATGGCAATCACGGCCGGGGTATCAAACCCGTTCACGATCTCATCAACAGCGTGCGGCTCATCGCCCCGCAGGACGTGAATCACAGCGGCCATTCGTGTCACGTTGAAATCAAGGCCAACGTGCAACACGTCAGCAGGTTGCACCGTCTCGCCACTGGCATTCAGGGTGCGGTCAAACTCGGGGTAAACACTGCCGGCGGCCAGGTTGACGAACTCGCCATCAAGGTACGCGGCCAGCAGGTTTGACGGGTACGTCTCGCGCAAACTGTTTATGTAGCCGTCAGGCAAGTGCGCGGCGTTGTCATCGGTGCGAGCCCGATACAAAACATAGTCAGGCGTCGGGTTCTTCTGCCAGCGGTCATAGACGAACCGAAACCCCTCTGGCGTTGTAGCGACGGCCACCGTGTTCGGCATTCCGCACTTCTGACGGTTGCGAGCGATGATTTTGTTCCAGGCATCGCGCGCCTTGTCTGCCGTCAGCGTGTCCAGTTCATCGCAGACACTGTGCGCCACCTCGTAACCGATGATGCGCGCCGGGTTGTCCATGGTGCGGAATATGAACCGCCCCTTCCAGTCCGGCACCTCGATATACGGGTCTGGCGACTTCACCATTCTAAAACTGACGCCAAACGAATCGAGCACCTCGGAAAAGCGCGGAAACGCAATGTCGTTCACAAGGCCATACGTGGGCAAGTAATAACCGACGTTCTGTCCAACGCACTGGCTTTTCAAGGCAACCGCGCGCAGAATCGCCGCGAAAGTCTTGCCACTCCCAAATCCGCCACAAAAACAAGGAAACCGAGCCTTGCTGCCAGCGAAATTACGCTGCGCCTGGCTCAGTTTCAGTTTCATCCGCTTGAATGATGATGACCGGTGCGATCTGCTGCAAAGGCAGGCCGTCCTTGCCAGTCACTTCAACCTTCTTGTGTTCACTGTAGTCGCCAGGAAACATTCCAGACATCAGCTTGGCGTAAAGGCTTGAATTGAACCCAGCCATATCAAGCCCGTTCAACCCTTTCTCCTCCATAAACGCGAGTGCCAAATCTCGTGCGCGCGTAATAGCGTCCAAAAAGTCTTTGTGCTCGCCGGCCCAGTTGTCCAACGTCATGCGAGCAACGTCAAGGTCACGAGCCATCATGGCTTTCGTGAAGCCAAGTTTGCCCATCTCAATGACGCGCTCGCAATACTCCGGGCGGTAGTCTGTGGGGCGCCCAGTGTCAAGTTTGCCGTTGGGCTTTCTCTTTCTGGGCGTTGCCACGATCAGCTATCCCCAGCGGCGCGCAGGCCGGCGCGGTGGGCGGCCATGCCGCCGCGGCCAGCACGGATCGCAGCGTTTGCGCCACGGGTGTAGGCGCGGCCACGGCGGCTACCAGAGTTGTAAAGAGCGGTGGCGTTTGCCATTGCGCCAGCGGTCGAACGAGAGATGCCACGCATGATGCGTTCCTTTCGGTGGTTATGGGTTTTCACCCGGTTTTCGCGCCAGGGCGGCGCACTTCTTGTCGAGCGTGCCGGTTTTGTATTTCACGGTGCGCTCGGTCAAGCTGATACCCAGCTTTTCGGCCAGTTCAAGCCCATCTACGAACATTCCGCCGCCGCTGGTGCCGACAGCCTTCAAAAACTGCTCGCACTGCTCGCCGGTCTGGAAGTAGGCGCAAAAGTAATACCCGGCGTCATTTGCCGTAGCGTTTGCTTCTTCTTGCTGTTTTCGCAGCTCGCGCATCATGGCGATGTGGTCGGCGCGGGCGTTGTCTTCCGGGTTGTCGCTGGCCTCGGGCGGCAACGAACTCTCCGGCAGCTTGTGCGGCAGCAGCGGCTTCAACTCGCCAAGCTGTTTCAATGGTTTAAGCGCCACGCTGGAACCTTTCGTACCTCAGAACTTCAGCTTCTGCCAATGGAAACCACGCCAGGATGCGCTCATAGTCGCGCGGGAAGTGCTTCTTTATGGGCAGCAGATAACGAATCTGCAACCCGTCGAATGAGTCTTTGAACAACCCGTAATCACTGGGCAGCTTCCACCCAGCCCCGGCAACCTTGTCCAACACGTCCTGCTTGCTGTAGTACGCGATGGGGTAATACTTCTTGCGCGAATGCGTCACCAGGCCATTGCGCGCCATTGCGGTGCGGCGCTGGATGCTGTCTGCCATCTTCAGGCCAATGGCGGTATACGCCGTTTCAGGATCGAGCCCTTCGCATTTGCACACCGCCGTGTGAATTTCCTCGTGCGTGTGGTTCGGCAAGCACCAGCTCCAGATCAGACGGTGACGGTCGTAGTCCGGCGGCTGATAGATCAGGTCGTTCAGCTTCTCGTAAAACCTCGGCTGCGGCAAGCGGATGATGCGCCGGCCCATCAGCTTCTCGTAATACCGCAGGTTGTCCTCGACGAACTCCAGGTCGGGAACGCCTTGCAAATAGAACGGCACCACATGCTTGAAGTGATCGCGCACCTCAAGATACGTCGCCAGCGAGTCCTTGCCGCCGCTGAAGCTGACGATGGTCACGTCACTTTTCGGCAGCTCGGAATAGTCAAACTTGCCAGATGGCATAGGGATTTACCCTAATAGTTGATGTTTTTGCATGGTTATTGCGCACAATGGGTAAAACAGTGGTATATTTCAACCCATGGCGAATGACTCGCCACCTGGTGCGCCCCAGCAGAGGCGCGAAAAGGAAAATCATGAACAGCTACGAAGCCAAGCAAGCCGCCCGCAAGGCACGCTTTGAGGAGCGCGCCGCAAAGGCCAGCGCCGAGAGCGCAAGCACCTATGACCGCGCCCGCAGCATGGGCCAGTCCATCCCCTTCGGTCAGCCAATCTTGATCGGTCATCACAGCGAACAGCGCGACCGCAATTTCCGCAACCGTATTAATGACACCTACGGCAAAGCCTTTGCCCTGCAAGACAAGGCAGAGCACTACACCAACAAGGCAAAAAGTGTTGGCACGGGCGGAATTTCCAGTGACGACCCCGAGGCCATCCAGAAGCTGCGCGAGGAACTGGCGCACGTCGAGGCATCGCAAGAGCGCATGAAGGCCGCGAACAAGGCCATCCGCGCCCACAAGACCCCCGAAGACCAGGCCGCCGCGCTGGTGGCCCTTGGCTTCACCGAGGCGCAGGCCGCCGAGGCAGTCAAGCCCGACTTCTGCGGCCGTGTTGGTTTCCCGTCATACGCCTTGAGCAATAACAACGCGAACGCCCGACGCATCAAGGGCCGTATCGCCGAACTGGAAAAGCGTGGCCAGCGCGAAGACGTGGAGAAGGAAGGCAGCGGCTACACCTACCGCGAAGACACCGAGGAAAACCGCGTCATGTTCGTGTTCCCCGGCAAGCCCGACGAGGCCACCCGCGCCGTGTTGAAGCGCCACGCCTTCAAGTGGTCTCCGAGCCGTGGCGCGTGGGTACGTCAACTCAACGCTAATGGTGTTTTCGCCGCGCGCCAAGTTATGGCCGCGCTCGATTGACAAATCAAAATGCAGCGCCTACGGGCGCCGCGAAAAGGACACCTATGACCAAATTCAAAGCATTTCGCACGCTGGCCGATGGCACGCGCGAAGATTGGACTGATGAGTTTCTGGCAATTAACGCCAAGAAACTCGAAAAGCTGCCAGCGAAGCCGCGCATTCAAAAACAGAAGCACGTCACCATCAAGGCCGTTAACGGCCCCATGGCGGGGCACATGCTAGACCTTTCAATGGGGCATGGTTCAGCCCAAACGCTCATGTTCACCATGAACGGGCAAACCGGCTTCTATGCCGGCGGGAACTGGTACGCACTCGAAAACCTAGCTACTGACTGCCCGGATGCATGGCGCGCGTGGAACACACCGGCGCCGATGCTTCCAGCTGCAGCAATAGAAACGCCAGAAACAGCCGCGCCAGTGCCAGAAATTGAGCCCGTGGCGCCCGTTTCCAAGCCCATTGCCACCAACCCCACAGCGCCAGCGAAAACCGCCAAAGCGCCCGCAAAACGCGCCGCGTGCAAACAGCCGACACCAGCCGACCGCATGGCACGCCGCGCCAGCGCCCGCAAGCGCCAGCTTCAACGCGCCATTGCCGGGCAGCTCGCCCCGCACCTGGTGGCAGGCTTGGAGCGCTGCGGGCTCATTCGAGACGGACAAGCCACCAGACGCGGCCGGTTCCTATACCTGGACGACGCTACCATTTAATCAACCTGCCCGGCGCAAGCCGGGTGCACCCGGAGCCATGAAATGACCACTTACACGAACAGAACCATCAACGCCGCCGGCATCGAGGAGATCGCCGGTTTCCTCGACCGTTGCCACAAAAAAGGCCGCGACCACTTCACACCTGACATGCTGCGCGCATGGGCAGCGGACGCTGAATTTCAGCTCGCCGAGGGCAACAGCGCCACCATCGAAATCAAAAGCTGGGACACCCTGAGCGGCCACACAGAGACGTTCGCTGTTTCGGATGCTGGCATTGACACCGAACAAATCGAGATTGACGAATGACGCACCTAGACACCGCAGCAGATCACCTGAGCGCCGCAGCCGCCGCGCTGCGCTTCGCATTAGGCGAAAGTGATAGCGCCCTGGCCTCGCTTGCCATACTGCGCTCACTTGAAAAAACCATGCGCGCATTCAACGAAACCAGTTCGCTGCGCGACGCACTGAAAGCCGACGATGCCAGTACAGCCAGCCCTACGCGCTGAATGGAAGCGCCGAATGCGCTTCCTGAACGCCATTCTTGCCGGGGAACGCCCGAAAGGCGACCCCAAGAGCTACGTCAGGTTGCGCCTGATCAACATCCTGCCCGATGGCAGCTACCAAGTAACCCCGAAGGGCCGCATGTACGCCAAGCCCGAATACCACGGAGACCCGCTCAATGATCCCGAACCCGAACCAGCACCGGCCGACCAAAGAATACTTCCTCGAACTTCGTGGCCGTATTAACGCCAGCACGAACTGGATTGCATCAAATACCGGCATCAGCCGCCGCCGGCTCGATTACCTGGCCGTCGGCCACCGCGACGGCGGGAAGCCGGTTGTCATGAGCTACCCGGAACAGTTCGTTATTGAGGCGCTCGCCGAACACGCGGAACGCATCCCTGGCAAGAAATTCGTCCGGTCAACCTAAATCCACCACGCCACCCAGCGGCCCCATGGAGGCAGGGCGCTTGATGCTGGGGGCGGATGGTGGCGCCGGGTTTGCCCACCTGGCGCTGGGGCCGTCCGTTGCCTTCGGGCGCAATCCGAGCGATGCCCCGTCAGTCTAGAAGTGGCCGGGTTTGGTAGGGGGCCGGGTGCGCGCCGCTGCTTTGGAGATCAAGGAGACGATGGGTATCGGCGGCACCCGGCAAATGAAAAACCCCCGGCACGTTTCCATGCTGGGGCTGCACCCTGTTGCGCATCAGCCCGGAACCCCAGGCCGTCAAGGTGCATGCGTTTGGCTTCTGGCGCGCGCACTGACCCATCGGCCTACCTTCCCGCAGCATCGGCAATCAACCGGCTACGGTGCGCGCTACAGAAATTCACCGGGATATTGACGCCTATTTGCTGCCAATGCCATCGGTGGTGGCAGTATAACAGTTACTCGCTGTTGCGCAACCTCTTTTTGATCGACCACCGCGCACGCTCGACCGATTCATCCATCAGCCTCAGTACATCCTTCCCCGCTTCACCAGCAGGTGGGCGGCGCCTTCCGTTTCCTCCACATGCCCGGCAGATGTTGCCCAACGTCGGACGACTGGCATTCGGCATCAGCTCACGGCCCCGGCCGTTGCAGGCGTGGCACACACAGTCCAGCCAATACGCCGCCGCAGCCCCAGCAAGCTCATATGGGTCGGGGTAGCCCTTGCGCGCTGCCCACTGGCCTACCGCATCGATGACCTTCGGCAGCGTCTTGAGAGACCCATACAGCAGACGGGCGTCGGTTTCCGTCAGCTTGCGTGGCTTGGCGGTGCCGTCCCATTCGGAGTGCAGGCGAAGCAGGGCGGAACCCAGCAAGCCAGGCGCCCAGCCGCAGGCGATCAGCACATCGGCATCGCTGCGATGGTCCGCCTTCACGGTCAGGTCGGATGTGTTGCCGGCGCTGGAATAGGCTTCGGCTACGGTTCGTGCTTCTGTCAAGTGATCTCCCCTGTTTCTGGATCAATGAATTTGTCCCGCCCCAGCGACGTTTCCGACCACTTCACGCCCTGCTCTGCCCCGAAGGCGTGACACAGTTCAATCACCGCCGTCATCTCCGCAATCGTCATGTCGCTGGTTGACCGGCCACGGTTGATGCTGATGAAGCCGGTGCCATCCATGTTGGGCACCAGCTCCTGGCCATGCAGATGGCCCGTGATGAAGTCTTTCCATCCTTCTTTTGTAAGGCGCTTCCCGCACCACTCGACCTGCTTTGACAAGTCAGTCAGGCAAGACCACATGAGGTTGTTCTGTGCCAGTGAGCGGGTTTCTCTGCGCGCCGATATGACCAAGCGATGCCCGGCCAGCAGGCGCGGCTTGGCCCATGCCCACAGCTCCCGCAGAGATTGATAGGCTTGCTGGGCGCTGTA
>JAGVUA010000104.1 GCA_019136545.1 Betaproteobacteria bacterium | reverse complement strand
GCCGAAGCGCGCCTGGCGGCGTTCGGGGTCAACGCCACGGCCGTGCGCTTGACTGCTGCGGAAGATTTTCTAACGGGCAAGCGGCCCGAGCGTGCCAGTTTCGAGCAGGCGGCGGCGCTGGCGGCCGAAGGCCTGGAGGAGCCGATGTCTTGCGTCCATGCGTCGGCCGACTACCGAAGTCACTTGATCCGGGTGCTGGTCGAGCGCTGCCTGATCGAGGCCGCCGGACGCGCGGCATAGACCGTTCAGGCCGACATTGAATCTGGAGAATTGATGGCGATGAGTACCAAGCAAGGCATTTGCATCACGGTCAATGGCGTCCGCCATGAACGAGAAGTGGAGCCGCGCCTGACCCTGGCCGATTTTCTGCGGCATGAACTGGCGCTGGGCGGCACCCATGTCGGCTGCGAGCATGGCATCTGCGGGGTGTGCACGGTCCTGATCGACGGTCGGTCGGCCCGCTCCTGTCTGGCGCTGGCCGTTCAGGCGGACGGCTGCCAGGTGACGACGGTCGAAGGCCTGCGGGATCGGACCACCGGCCATCTCCATCCCATTCAGCAGGCCTTCGTCGAAGCGCACGGCCTGCAATGCGGGTTCTGCACGCCGGGTTTCATGATGACCACATTGGAATTGCTCGCGGAAAACGCCGAGCCCAGCGACGAGGCGATCAAGGAGGCGCTCGGCGGCAACCTCTGTCGCTGTACCGGCTACGAGAGCATCATCGCTTCGGTGAGGCTGGCGGCGCAGCGGCTGCGCGAGCAAAAGCGCACCTGAGGCCGGCGTTCGGTTCCAACCCAACCTCATTCCCGCATCACCCGGCAAAGGCAGACCCCATGGCAATCAAGATACCCGCGCTTCCCGAACAACTGCCAACCGCCCAGCCGCGTTTCGTCGGCAGGGAAGTCCAGCGCGTCGAGGATCCCGGCCTGGTATCGGGGACGGCGGAATTCATCGACAACCTCGCCCTGCCCGGCATGCTGCATTGCGCGATTCTGCGCAGCCCGCATCCGCATGCCCGGGTGGTCGGGGTGGACACGCGCGCTGCCGAGGCATTGCCGGGCGTGCTTGCCGTACTTACCGGCGAGGACGTCCGGCGCTGGTCCAATCCGGCCTATACCGCACCGGAAGGCTGGGGGGCCTATTGCATTGCGGTCGATAAGGTTCGCTTCGTCGGCGAACCGGTGGCGGCCGTTGCGGCGGTGAACCGCTACGTGGCCGAAGACGCGCTCGAGCTGATCCGGGTCGATTACGACGTGCTCAAGCCCGTGCCGACGCCGGCGGTGGCGATGGCGCCCGACGCACCGGTGCTTTTCGAAGAACGCGGCAGCAACGTGATTCAGAGCCGGGTGTACAACTGGGGCGATGTGGACCGCGTCTTTGCCGAGGCCGACCATGTCGTTCAGAACACTTTCCGCTGGAACCGCGTCGGCGCCAACCCGACGGAGACCTTTGGCTGCATTTGCCAATGGGATATCAGCGACGACAGCCTGACCTGCCACGGCGCTTACCAGACGCCGCGCTTCTGGGCCATGGCCCGCGCCCTGGCGCTCAATCTGCCGACCAACAAGGTCAGGGTCATCCCCCATCCGATGGGAGGCGGATTCGGCGGCAAGGGCGGTCCGCGCGGCACCGACATCGCCGCGCTGCTGTCGCGCAAGTCGGGCGGCCGGCCGGTGAAGTACATCGAAGACCGCATGGAGTATCTCCTGGCGGGTTTCGGCCAGTCCTGGGACCGCTATTACGACGCGGCCCTCGCGGTGAAGGCGGATGGCACGGTGACGGGCCTGAAAGTGAAGTTGATCGACGATCAGGGCGCGGGCACGGAAGGCTGGGGCACGATTTCCGTCGCCAAGCCCTTGGCGGCGTTTACCGGCGCCTACCGCATCGAGGCGGCGCAGTACGACACCGTGCTGGTCGCGACCAACCGGGCGCCGACTGGGCCTTACCGCGGCTACGGGCCGCCGCCGCATTTTCTGGTGCTGGAATCGCTGATGGACATGGCGGCGCGCAGGCTCGGCATGGATCCGGCCGAACTGCGCCGACGCAACTACATTCGTCCGGACCAGTTTCCCTACACGATCCCGAGCGGCAACGAGTACGACAGCGGCAACTACGAAGCTGTGCTCGACAAGGTGCTGGCCATGTCCGATTACCGCGGCTTGCGCGAAAGTCAGGCGCGGTGGCGCGCCGACGGCCGCCTGATCGGCATCGGCGTCGTCAGCACGGTGGAGCCGGGCGTCTTCGACTGGAATGCCTACGCCACGGTTGGCGTGCAGGGCATCGGCGTTCCCGAGGGTGCCAAGGTGGCGTTCGACATGCTGGGCAATCTTACGGTGGTCGTCGGGTTCAATCTTCAGGGACAGGGGCAGTTCACGGTGGCGGCGCAGGTTGCGGCCGACTACTGGGGGCTGGATCTCGGCGCCGTCAAGGTGGCCTCGGCTCCCACCGATATCGGGCCCCCGAGTTTCGGCCAGGGCGGCAGTCGCCTGGGCGTGGCGATCACGGGTGCCGTGCTCGGCGCCAGCGAGAAGCTGAAGGCAATTTTCTGCCAGGTGGTGGCCCACTTGATGCAGACCACCCCGGATCAGGTCGAACTGATGGATGGGCGCTTGCGGCTGAAGGCGAACCCGCAGGTCGGCATGAGCCTTGCCGAGGTCGCCGGCACCATGCTGGGCCGGAGCGACCTGCTGCCGCCGGGCATGGAGCCCTGCCCCGAGGCGACGTTCGTGTGGACCGCCGAAGGCCGCACCATGCCGGACGACCAGGGACGATGCCGTTCCTACCTGACAGCGGCCAACGCCACGCATGTCGTGATGGTCGAAGTCGACCGCGATACCGGCCGCACGGACATTCTCAAGTACTTCATCGTCGATGACTGCGGCACCCGCCTCAATCTCGCCAACGTCGAAGGGCAGCTGCAAGGGGCGCTGGCTCAGGGCGTGGGCGCCGCGCTGTACGAGGAATACGTCTATAACGACGAGGCGCAGCCCTTGGTGACGACCTTCGTCGATTACCTGATGCCGACGATCCATGAAGTGCCGATGGCGACCAAGGATTTCGTCGTCACGCCGTCGCCGGTGGCGCCCTTGGGCGCCAAGGGCTGCGGCGAAGGCGCCATCCACACCACCCCGGCCGCCGTGCTCTGCGCCATCAACGATGCGCTGGCGCCGCTGGGCGTCGAAATCACCGAAACCCCGGCCTCTCCCCATCGCGTCTGGAAGACGCTGCGGCGGGCGAGGGCGGGCTAGGGGGCTGTCATGCGCGTCGAAACCGCCTTGCTCGGGCCGGATACCGACCAATACGCCGGCAGCGGACAACACCAGCCGACGCTGGCGAACATTGCCGCCAGCGCCCGCGAGGCGGAAGCCCTTGGCTTCGATGGTCTGACCAGCGCCGAAGCGGGGCACGATCCCTTTATTCCGCTGGCGGTCGCCGCCGAGCACACGCGGGCGATCACGCTGGGCACCAACGTCGCCATCGCCTTTCCGCGCAGTCCGATGGTCACGGCGCAGGCCGCCTGGGACCTGCAGAACCTGTCGGGCGGCCGTTTCACGCTCGGCCTGGGGACGCAAGTGAAAGGACACAACGAGCGGCGCTACAGCACGCCCTGGCCCAGCGCACCGGGCCCGCGCATGCGCGAATACTTCCAATGCCTGCGCGCCATCTTCAGCAGCTTCCGGAATCCCGACAAGCCCAGCTACTTCGAGGGCCAGCATTATCGCTTCACCCTGCTGCCGCCCTTCTTCAATCCCGGACCGATCGAGCATCCCCAGGTGCCGCTCTACGCCGCTGCCGCCAATCCGTTCATGGCCCGGCTGGCCGGTGAAATGTGCGAGGGGCTGCGTCTGCATCCGATCGCGACTTTCCGCTACGCGCGCGACGTCATCCTGCCCGCCGTTGCCGCGGGCGCCGAGCGCGGCGGGCGGCAGCCGGCATCGTTCGACCTCGTCGGCGCGCCCTTCATGGCGCTGGGCCGCGACGAAGCGCAACTGGAGGCGGCGAAGCACGCCTTGCGCAAGCAGATCGCCTTCTATGCCTCGACCCGCTCCTACCATGGGGTGCTTGCCCATCACGGCTGGCAGGACATCGGACTCGAATTGCATCGGCTGTCGGTGGCGGGCGAATGGTCCAGAATGCCGGCCCTGATCACCGACGACATGCTCGACGAATGGGCGGTGGTCGCGACCTACGATCGCCTTGCCGAGACCATTCGGGCCCGCTGCGCCGGCTTGTTTTCCACCGTCGTGCTGGTCTTGCTGGGCGAGGCCAGGCGCGATACCGATCTGCTGCGCGAAACGGTGTCGCGCTTGCACCAGGATTGATTCCACTTTCCACAGGCTAGCCTCCTCATGACCACACACGATTTCTCCAGCGGCCCCCTTGCCGGCTTGCGGGTGCTGGACTTGTCCACCATGCTGGCGGGGCCGTATGGCGCCACGCTGCTGGGCGATCTTGGCGCCGACGTGATCAAGGTCGAGTCCCACTACGGCGACGAGAGCCGCCACCTGGGACCCAAGCGAGGCAGCGAACGCGGTCCCTACCTGAGCCTCAACAGGAGCAAGCGGGATATCGTCCTCGACCTGCAGCATCCGGATAGCCAGGAGATTTTCGCGCGGCTGCTGCGCACCACCGACATCCTCGTCACCAACATCCGCGAGCCGGCCTTGAGCAAGCTCGGCATCGACTACGATCAGATCAAGGCGAGCAAGCCGGACATCATCTGGATCCGGGTCACGGCCTTCGGCCCCGACGGCCCCTACGCCGGACGTCCGGGCATCGACTTTCTGGCGCAAGGCTACACGGGCGTTCTGACGCTCAATGGCGAGCCTTCGGGCGGCCCGGTGCGCACCGGTTTCCCCGCCGTCGATGTGATGACTTCGCTGCTGGTCAGCAACGCCGCCCTGGCGGCGCTGCGCGTGCGCGACCAGACCGGCGCAGGCCAGCGCATCGAGGTTTCGCTGCTGGATGCCCTGATGCATGCGCAGGCCAGTTCAATCGGAACCTACCTGGCCACCGGCGAGCGTCCGGTCCGGACCGGCAATCGCAGCCTCTACTTCGCGCCTTCGGGGGTTTATCCGACCAAGGACGGCAAATATGTGGTCATTACCACGCCAGGCGAGAAGTTCTTCGCCAAGGTTTGCCGCGGACTGGGCACGGACTGGGACAGCGACCCGCGCTTCCACGACATCCATGCCCGCTTGGCCAATCAGGACGAACTCGACCGGGTCATGGGCGAACGGACCAGTCAGTTCACCCGCGAGGAACTGGTGGAACGCCTGGTTGCCGACGATGTGTTGACCGCGCCGATCAACGAGGTCGAGGACGTCATCCACGACCCGCAGATACGCCATAACAAGATGATCGTTTCGACCGAGCATCCGGCGCTCGGCCGCATCGACGTGACCGGCATTCCGATCCGGTTCTACGGCACGCCTTGCGCCGTCACCAAGCATCCGCCGATGCAGGGCGAACACACGCGCGACGTGCTCGCCGAGCTCGGCTATGCCCCGGACGAGGTGGAGCGCTTGATCGCCAAGGGGCTGGTCGCCGATCCCAAGGAAATGCAGCGCCTGCGCGACCAGCGCCGGGCGAAGCAAGGCGCCCGGGACGCCGGCGGCTGACATCGTTTCGCGTCGCGGGAGGACGCTGGCGTCGGAACTGCGGCAAGCGGACCAAGGCGTGGCATGGCGCCGATGTCAGGAGGCCTGCTTCCGTCTTTGCAACGCGGTGCCACCCCACACCAGGGTGCCGAAGAAGAGGATGCCGAATACGAGCGCACGGGCGGCGTCGCCAAAATCCACCTCGGTCTGAACGGCGGGTATGGCCGCGACCGTCAGGAACAACATGGTGGCCATGTTCACCGCGGTTACCGCCCAACTCATCACCTGGAAGTAAACCAGCACCAATATGGCGCCCAGGAAAACCAGCATGCCGGTGTCGCCCAGCCATCCGGGCAGCATCTTCAGCAGGAAGCCCATGAACAGTCCGAGCGCCGCGCCGACCACGCAGGACGGCATCTTTTCGAGGCTTGCGTGCTCGATGCCGGCCCAATAGAGCAGGAAAAGGAACGCCGCCCAGACATTGTGTATGCCAATGGCGTGATTGAGCGCCAGAAAGGCGCCGATCACGACGACGATGGCGAGCAACACCAGCAGGCCCTTGCCGGGGGTCATCGGTTCGGCGGCTGTCGACGGTTCATGCTGCATCGTGTGACTCCCTGACGTCTGAAAGTTTCTTCCCGGTCCATGATTTGAATGCGCGCCGGAAGTTGGATACGCTGCTATAGCCCAACGAGTAACCGATTTCCTTGGGCGTCAGCGCGGTGCCCTGCAGATACTGGATGGCCAGAGTCTTGCGGATGTCATCGAGGATTTGCTGATAGGTGACGTTCTCGTCGACCAGGCGGCGCCGCAAGGTGCGGGAACCGAGGTTCAGGCGCCGGGCCATCTCGTCCAGCGTCGGAAACTCGCCTGGATTGTTGAGGATGTGGTTGCGAATGCGATCGCAAAGCAGATTGGTGTGCCGGGAGACGAGCAGCTGACATTGCTGTTCGCAGAGCTTGAACACCTCTTCGTTCGCCAGGCTGATCGGGTCCTTCAATCGGTTGATGTCGAACACGACGATATTGCGAGGCTGGCTGAAATGCAGCTCGCAGTTGAAGCGGCGGACATAAGGCTCGATGTCGGCCGGCCTCGGGTAGGTCAGGTGGAGCGCCAGGATCGGGAAAGGCCGATTGGTCAGGGTCGACGCGAGCTCGATGGTGCGGCTGACGAATTCCTCCACCGCAAAGCGTATCACCTCGCCAAGCATGAAGGTATCGTGGATTTCGGAGTACCAGCGGCCATCGCGGATATAGTTGGTCGAGGCGAAGATGTTCTCGTTGAGTGCGCGGTACTTGTTGAACAGTTCCCTCGATTGCTCGAGGTTGGCGGCGCTGAGGGCGGCGTAGCCGAGGATGCCGAGATTGCTGATCTTGAACTCCGCGCCCAGGGCAATGCCGATAAACGGATTCCTGGTCAGCTCGATCATGTTCAGAATGACCTGCCGGTACTGTTCGGGTTGAATGCGCAGGCTGTCGTCGTCGAGCAGTTCGACCGTCAACCCGGTTCCCCGGAGCACCTGCCGAGCAGGAATCGAACGGCTGGCCATGCGCTCCAGATAGAAGGCAAGCTTGCTGGTCTGCTTCATCCGCTTCGTTTTTTTCTAGGCGACGCTGCTGAGCAGCAATCGAACCAGCGTGGTTTGGCGCGTCACGCCGGTCTTGGTGAAGATCGAGCGGAGATGCGCGCGTATGGTGTTCTTGCGGATGTGCAGTTCGTCCGCCGCCTCGTCAAGCGTGAGACCGTTGGCCAGGAGGAGGGCCAGGGTGGCCTCCGCGGGAGTGAACCCGAACAGTTGGCGCAGCAGCTCGCTGGAGGCCTGGGACTTCCGTTCCGGATCGCGGATGAAGACCGCCACGGCGGGGCGATGCCGTCCCTCCGACCATTCACCGAGGGGAATCGTGCGAATGACGATGCCCAGCTTGGCGCGACCGGAAGGGCGGGTGATCGCCAGCGCTTCGGGCACGGAGGGCGACGACAGGTGCGCGCCGCTCAGCGTTTGGCGCATGAGCTGCTGCAAGTCGTGGTCTTCCTTGCGGTAATCCGCGTGCAGCGTGTCGCGCGACAGATGAATGCCGTCCTTCTGCGCCAGGATATCCTCGGCGACCCGGTTGCTCCGGATCACCGTACCGGTCTTGTCGAGGATCAAGGTGCCGACGAGCATGCGGTCGACCGCGGTGGCGTAGATCCGGCGCTCGGATTCGATGACGCCGAAATGAGCGCGCAGGTTGACGGCCCGCTTGATGTGCGGCAACAGCATCTGGCACAGGGCCTTGTCGCAAGCCGAGAAGTTGCTGGTCCCGGCCGGGCGGGTGAGGCGCAAGCGGCATTCGGCGCCATCGTCGGCGCGCAAGTCGGAGCCCAGGATGTGGCGGATGTCGTTGGGGGCGATGAACTGCCGGTAGAACTCACCCTTGACCCATTGCTGCGTATCGATCATCTCGTCGAGCGTGACCACCTTGTCCGGCGGCAGTCCGACGAACGGGTCCATCGAAAACACGTTGTACTGGTTGTAGGCGGCGCCGTAGATTTCCGGGCCCTGGTCGCCCGCCCGCACGAGCAAGGCGGGCTGGTCGAGCGAGGCGGGCCGGAGTATCAAGGTCGCCCAATTCGCCTTCAGGTGTTTCCTCAGGGCCTTGAGCAGGCTTGCCCACTGCACGGGCTCCTTCAGCCCTTCGTAGATCAGGCCGATCAGCTCGCTGAAATCTCCGAGCGACAAGTTCATCGCGTCCGACACGGAACGGCAGCTATCGTCCGACGCGCGGCCCTCGATCATGGGCAACCCTTCTGACATGCTTCTCCATGGACTTGACAATGGGCTCGGACTTGCGCCGAACGCTGGTCCGACGCGCATTTCCGCGGTCGACATGAAGCGGCTGCGCAAGTAGTCGAGCGGTCCTGCTCGGCGCAGTATAGACGAGGATGCAGGCACGCAACACCCGGCGCCGATGCTGTTGCCGCCATCGTCCATTCAGACGACGAGCCATGCGAGGCAGTTGCCTAGACTCCGATACAGGCAACGGCGGAGCATGCGTTTCATGGCGGTTCATTTCGACTACGCGGGGCGGGTCGTGCTGGTCACGGGCGGTACCAAGGGGATCGGTCGAGGCATTGCCGAGGCCTTCCTCGCCGCCGGTGCTGCCGTGGTGGTCTGCGGGCGTTCGGCGCCCGAAGTACCGGTGCGGGCGAACGGCCGCGACGCCAGGTTCATCGCCTGCGATGTCAGGGACATCGATTCGCTCAAGGCGCTGTTCGCGACAATCGCGGCGGAACTTGGCCGGCTCGACGTGGTCGTGAACAACGCGGGTGGCGCCCCCTCGGCGCTGGCGGCGACGGCCTCGCCGCGTTTCCACGAAAGCATCATTCGCCTTAACCTGCTGGCGCCACTGAACGCGGCGCAACTGGCCAACCAGGTCATGCAAAAGCAAGCCGACGGCGGCGTCGTGATCTTCATCGGCAGCATTGGCTCGCTGAGGCCGGCGCCAGGGACCGCGGCATATTCCGCGGCCAAGGCGGGCGTGGCGATGCTCGGCTGGGGGCTGGCGCAGGAATGGGCACCCAAGGTACGGGTAATGACGGTGAGTCCGGGCTTGGTGCATACCGATCAGGCCGATGTCCACTACGGCGATGCCACGGTTTCAGCGGCGGTCGCCCATACGATTCCGATGAAGCGCATGGCGACGCCACAAGATATCGGCAATGCCTGCCTGATGATGGCGGCGCCGGAAATGGCTTATGCCACCGGCAGCAATCTCTATGTCCACGGAGGGGGCGAGCCGCCGGTATTTCAAACCGTGGTCGATCATTTGACCAAGGCGGGAGCTTAGTCGGATCGTCGCCGCTACGGTCGACGGTAAGCCGGCGGATCTTTGGATGAACTTGGCCAGCGCATGAGCGACGACTCGAAACGTTCCCGGATCTCGGCGCCCAGTGCTTCTTGGATTCGATTGAGGAGGCGACAATGGATTTCACGGTAGACGAGGACCAGGCAGCCATTGCCGACATGGCCGGCCGCCTGTTCTCGGAGCAATGCGACGACGTCCGTCTGTCGGCATTCGATCGGAGCGGCCAGCCTTACGACGCGGACTTGTGGCGCAAAGTGGTCGAGACCGGCTTGCATGCCTTGCTCGTCGATGCCGATGCCGGCGGCAGCGGCCTGGGCATGACGGCGTTGGCATTGGTGTTGCAGGCGCAGGGCCGCGCCTTGGCGCCCGTTCCGCTCTGGCGGCATCAGCTTGCCACAGCCACGCTTGCCAAGTTCGGCGAAGGCGGCGCGAACAAGGCGCTGGTCGAAGGCGCCGTCGCCGGAGACTTTCTGGCGACCTTGTCGATCGACGGGACCATGCAGGCCAGCGGCTTGTCGCTGCGCGCCCGGGCCGTCGAGGGAGGCTGGCGTCTCGACGGCACCGTTCAGGCGGTACCCCTGGCGGCGCAGTCGCGCTGGGCGGTTCTGGCCGCCGACACGGGCGGCGCGGTGCAACTTTTCGTCATCGATCTTGCCGATCCCGCGGTCTGTTTCGTGGAAGGCAGCTTCACGCATGGCGAGCGCGTCGCCGATGTCGTTTGCGCCGATTGCCTGGTGTCCGCGCAGGCCGCGCTGCCCGCCACCGCGCATCGCTGGCTCGAGCAGCGCGCTTGTGCCGCCGTGGCCGCACTTCAGCTTGGCTTGAGCGAAGAGCAGTTGCGGCGGACGGCGGAGTACATCGGCGAGCGCAGACAGTTCGATCGCGCGATCGCGACCTTCCAGGCGGCGCAGATGCAAATGGCCGACGGCTACATTCATCGCGAGACCTTGCGCAGTGCGCTCATGCAGCTCTGCTATCGGCTGGACGCCGGCCTGGATGCGGCGCCCCAGGCCCTGGCGACCAAGTTTCTGGCCTGCGAAGCCGGCCACCGTGTCGGCCACATGGCGCAACACCTGCATGGCGGCATCGGCGTGGATACCACGTATCCCATCCATCGCTATCAATTGTGGAGTCGTGCCCTGGGCCTGGCCATGGGCGGACCCAACAGCGTTTTGTCGCGCTTGGGCGACTGGCTGGCCGGCAACGATGCGCTCGGCTGGAAGTACGACCTCGACGAGCAGCCGGTGGCCTGAGCGCATGCTGGCTTCCCCAAAGGTCCTGTTAATGACGAAGGTCGGGCCGGCGACACGCCGCGGCGCGTCGCCCGCCCCGTTCCATCGGTGTTCTGATGCCCGGCGGTTGCCGAGGCGATCAGCGAGGTCGACGACATGTATGTAGATCTGACTCCAGAGCAGCATGCCCTGCGCCGGCGCGTGCGCGACTATTTCAACGGGCTGATGACGCCGGAACTTCGGCAGCAGTTGCGCGGTGCCGAAGGCGGCGACGAGTACCGCCGGCTGGTGCGCCAGATGGGCCGGGACGGCTGGCTGGCGGTCGGTTGGCCGAAGGAATACGGCGGGCAGGGATATGCGGCGACCGAACAACTGATTTTCTTCGAGGAAGCCAACATCGCCGGCGCGGTCCTGCCCTTCGTCACCATCAGCACGGTCGGACCGGCCTTGATGGCCCACGGCTCCGACGAACAGAAGAAGCGCTTCTTGCCGGGCATCGCGGCAGGCGAGATCATTTTTGCCATCGGCTACACCGAACCGTCCGCCGGCAGCGATCTGGCGACGCTGAAGACCCGCGCCGCTTTCGAAGCGGGCCACTTTGTCGTCAACGGCAACAAGATCTTCACCTCGGGCATCGAAGGGGCGGACTACGTGTGGCTGGCGGCGCGCACCGATCCCGATCTGCCCCGGCACAAGGGAATTTCCATCCTCATCGTCGATACCCGTCTGCCGGGGGTTTCGCACACGCTCATCGACACCGTATCGACGCGCACGGCGGCGAGCTACTACGACAAAGTCAGGGTGCCCGCCGACTGTCTCGTCGGCGAATTGCACGGAGGCTGGAAACTGATTACCGCCCAGCTCAACCACGAACGCCTGGGCCTGGGCGCGTTCTCCGACAAGGTGTTCGGCCCCTTCCGGCGCGTTTTCCTCTGGGCCCGGACGCCCGACGAGAACGGACGACGCGCCGTCGACCAGCCCTGGGTGCGTGCGCTGCTCGCCGAGTGCTATGCCCGCATCGAGGCGATGCGCATTCTCAATTTCCGCATTGCCGCCAGCCTCGACACCGGGGACATCGACGTGTCGCTGGCCTCCGCCGCGAAGGTCTACGGATCGGAAACCGTCATCGAAGTGGTGCGCCGCCTCATCGAAATCGTCGGCAATAGCGGTCTGGTCAAGGCCGGCTCGGCTGCGGCAGCCTTGCTGGGCGATCTCGAATACGAAGCGCGGCTGGCGCCCGTCAACACTTTTGGCGGCGGCACCAACGAGATTCAGCGCGAGCTGATCGCCCAGTTCGGCTTCGGCATGCCGAGAACCCGCTGACGGGCACGCGACAACAGCGCCGAAGGGTGGAGGCTCCGGTGGTCATCCCAAGAGAAGTCACACAGGCCAAGCTCGATCTCCGGTCGGCCGCCGCCGCGCGGTTCAAGCCGAAGGCCGAGTACACCATCGCCGATCGCCTGGAGGAAAAGAGCGCGGCGCTGCAGTCCCGTCCATTTCTGATGGCGGGCGACGTCGTGTTGAGCTACGCCGAGGTCAATGCCCGGGCCAACCAGGTGGCGCACGCGGCGGCCGCCCTTGGCTTGAAGCGGGGCGACGTTTGCGCGCTGGCGATGGAAAACCGGCCGGAATTCTTCGTCATCTGGTTCGGGCTCAACAAGCTCGGCGTTACCGCGGCCTTGCTCAACACGCACAACCGGGGCCGGCCCCTGCGCCACGCCATCGACGAATCCGGCGCCAAGGCAGTGATCGTCGGCGAGGAATGCCTGCCGGTGTTCGATTCGCCCGAGACGCGCGATCTCGACATGTTGTGGTGGTGGCCGGATGCGGAGTTCCCGGCCACGCCTGCGCTGCGCGCTCTGGCAGTCATGGATTTCTCGGTGCGCTGCGCCGTGGCGAGCCGGGCCAATCCGGACCGCGCCTGGCGGCAGGGTGTGCTGTCGGAGCATCCGGCCATTCTGGTGTTTACCTCCGGCACCACGGGGCTGCCGAAGGCGGCGATCTGTTCGCACATGCGCTGGATGATGGCGGGCGACGTTTCGCAGGTGGCCATGGACACCGGCGCCAACGACGTCTTCTACTGTTTCTTGCCGCTGTATCACGGCGCGGCGGCGACTTCGCTCGCGTCCACGGCCTTGTGGTCCGGCGGGGCCATTGCCATTCGGCGACGCTTCAGCGTTCGGGAGTTCTGGAACGATGTGCGGCGCTACCGCGTGACGTTCTGCCAGTACGTCGGAGAAATCATCCGTTATCTGCTCAATCAGCCGCCGCGACCGGACGACAGGCAACACACGCTGCGCATCATGACGGGGACCGGCATGGGCGCCGAGCTGTGGACCCGCTGGACGGAACGCTTCGGCGAGTGTGCCATCGTCGAGGGCTGGGGCGCCACCGAGTCCAACGCCAACCTGGTGAACCTGGATAACCGCATCGGCGCCTGCGGGCGCGTGCCGTTCTGGGAAAAAACCAATCTGCGGCTGATCCGCTACGACCTGGAAACCAGCGAGTACGCACGCGACGCGGCGGGGCAGCTTGTTCTTTGCCAGCCCGGGGAAATCGGGGAGGCGATCGGCCTCATCATCGACCATCCGGAGGTCGCCGGCGGGCGCTTCGAGGGCTACACGTCGAAGGACCAGACCGAGAAGAAGATCCTGCGCAATGTCTTTCAGCAAGGCGATGCCTGGTGGCGCTCGGGTGACCTGATGCGTTATGACGAGGACGGCTATGTCTGGTTCGTCGATCGCATCGGCGACACCTTCCGCTGGAAGAGCGAGAACGTGTCGACCACGGAGGTTGCCGAGGCGCTCGGCGCTTTCCCCGGCATGGCGTCGATCAACATCTACGGCGTGCGGGTGACGGGCAGGGACGGGCGTTGCGGCATGGCGGCCATCCTCATGCAGCCGGGCCGGACATTTGACGGCCAGGCGTTCTACGCGTTTGCGGCCTGGCAGGTGCCGCGTTATGCCATGCCCCAGTTCGTGCGCCTGTCCGAGCAGGCCGACCTGACGACGACCTTCAAGCTGCGCAAGGTCGATCTGCAGCGCCAGGGCTACGATCCCGGCGCCTTCGCGGACCCGCTCTACGTGATCGACGAGGCGGAGCGCCGTTATGTCCCTTACAGCGAGGCAGCCTTGGCCAAGGCCGGCTTCCCGCCTTGCGCGCCATGACGGCCGCGGTCGCCGGCGCGGCGTGTCGTCACGACTGACTTTCAGGAAGGAGCTTGGGCTTGGACGATCTTGATGCATTCCGGCAGGAAGTCAGACAGTGGCTGGACGCCCATTGTCCGGCCGCCATGCGCGTGCCCGGTCCCGAGGAAGTGGTCATGGGCGGCAGCCAGGCCGTTTTCGCCACCGTCGAGCAGCAGCACTGGTTCGAGCGCATGCGCGACAAGGGCTGGTTCGCGCCCGGCTGGCCGACGCAGTATGGCGGCGGCGGATTGGATGCGCAGCGCGTGCGCGTGCTCGAGGACGAGATGCGGCGGATGAAATGCCGCGTACCGCAAGTCAATATCGGCATCTGGATGCTCGGTCCCGTCCTGTTGGAATTCGGCACCGAGGCGCAGAAGCAGCGTTTCCTGCCGCCGATGACGCGCGGCGAGCAGGGCTGGTGCCAAGGCTTTTCCGAGCCCAATGCCGGGTCGGACCTGGCCAGCCTCAAGATGGCGGCGCGTGCGGACGGCGACCATTACGTGGTCAGCGGCGCAAAGATCTGGACTTCCGGCGCCGACAAGGCGGACTGGATGTATGCGCTGGTGCGCACCGATGCCGCCGCGCCCAAGCATCTCGGGATCAGCCTGCTGCTGATCGACATGAAGTCGCCGGGCATCACCGTCCGGCCGATCGAATTGATCAGCGGCGCCTCGAAGTTCTGTCAGGTGTTCTTCGACGATGTGCGCGTGCCCGCGGAGAACCTCGTCGGTCCCGTGAACGGCGGCTGGGCCGTGGCCAAGCGCCTGCTGCAGCACGAGCGCGAAGCCATGTCGAAAATGGGCGACCTCAATCTGCCGACCCAGTGCGAGCTGGTGCCGACCGTGCGTCGCTTCCTGGCCGACGGCGCGGCGCCTGGCGATCGGGCGATCCGCCAGCGCGCGGTCGCCTGCGCCATGGATGAGCATGCCTATCACCTGACCGTGGCCCGCATGGGCCAGCAGGCCAAGGCCCGGATGGATGTGGCGGGCCTGATGGCCATCGTCAAGCTGGTGCACACCGAGCAGGACAAGCGCAAATCGGCGGTGCTGATCGACGCCATGGGCAATCGCGGCCTGGGCTGGGAGGGCGAGGAATTCACCGAGGACGAACTGGCGACGGTGCGCCAGTGGCTGCTGAGCTACACGCTGACCATCGCCGGCGGCTCGTCGGAAGTGCAGCTCAATATCATCGCCAAGCGCGTGCTGGGCCTGCCCGGTAACTGAGCGACATGCGGAGTCGAGCGGACATGAACATGGTTTTCAGCGAAGAGCAGCGGCTGCTGGCGGATACGGCCAGGGATTTTCTCGACGCCCATTGCCCGGTCGCGGCTTTGCGGCGCTTGCGCGATGGCAGGGATGCCCTGGGATACGACCCGGAGGTCTGGCGGCAGATGGTCGACTTGGGGTGGACCGCGATTCCCTTCCCCGAGGCGCTGGGCGGCCTCGATTTTGGCTATTCGGGCATGGGCGCGGTGTTCGAGCAGATGGGCCGGACGCTCGCCGCCAGCCCGCTGTTTGCCACGGTGGTGCTGGGTGGCTCGGCGCTGTCGCTGGGCGGCACGCCGGAACAGCAGGCTGCGCACATTGGGCCGATCATCGCCGGCGACCGGCGCTTTGCCCTGGCGGTGGACGAGGGGCGTCGCCACGACCCGGCGGCGATCGCCCTTGCGGCGCGCCGGACCGAAGCGGGCTACACGCTCGACGGCGAGAAAGTCTTCGTTCTCGATGGCCATGTCGCCGACTGGCTGGTCGTGGCGGCCCGCACGGCGGGCCGGGCCGGCGAGCAGGCCGGCCTCAGCTTGTTCCTCGTGGATGCGAAGACGCCGGGTGTCGAGCGGCAACGCAACCGGGTGCTCGATTCGCGCAATGCGGCGCGCGTACGGTTCAACGGTGTCCGGGTGGACGCGGCCGCGCTGCTGGGCCAAGCCGACGCAGGCTGGGCGCTGCTCGACGAGATTCTCGATCGCGGCCGCGCTTGCCTTGCCGCCGAGATGCTCGGCATGGGGCAATGGCTGTTCGATACGACGATGCACTACCTGAAGGAGCGGATTCAGTTCGATGTGCCGATCGGCTCCTTCCAGGCCTTGCAGCATCGCGCGGCCTGGCTGTACGCGGAGTTGGAACTCGCCCGCAGCACCGTCATGGCCGGGCTGGCGGCGATAAACGCCGATGCCGGCGAACGTCGCCAGTTGGTCAGCCTCGCCAAGGCCAAGATGGGCGCGGTGCTTGAACGCATCAGCGGCGAGGCGGTGCAGATGCACGGGGGCATCGGCGTGACCGACGAACTGGATGTCGGGCTGTATCTGAAGCGGGGGCGGGTGGCGCGCCATGTGTTCGGCGACAACGATTTTCATGCCCAGCGCTACGGTGAAGGCATCGGCCTGCTGGAAGCGGGAGTTTGAATATGGATCAGGATCTGGTGGCCCGGATCGGGCTGGCACAGCAACAGCTTTGCGCCCCGGGGGCGCCCTACGAAATCGAGACGACGACCGTGGCCGGCCGTGCGCTGCGCGTGTTCCGCAAGGCACCGGCCAACGTCCCGGAAGCGCTGGCGCCGGCGCGCGCGTTCGGCGACCGCGAATTCCTTGTCTATCTCGATCAGCGCTGGTCGTACCGGGATTTTTTCCAGCAGGTCGATGCGCTGGCATCGGTGCCATGCGCAATCGCCCCGAGTGGCTGGCGGCCTTTGTCGCCGCGATCTCGGCCGGCGCCACCGTGGTGCCCCTGAACAGCTGGGGCCAGCGCGAGGAATTGCTGTACGGCCTGACCGACAGCACGCCGAAAATCTGCTTCTGCGACGAGCAGCGCCTGGCGCATGTCGCGAACGATCTCGCGGCGCTCGGCATCCGGGCGATCGTCACCGATGCGCCGGCGGGCGCGGATGGCGATCAGGTGGTGCGTTACGACGATCTGGTGGCCGCTGGTTCGGGGGCGCCGGCGGCAAGCACCGTACCGGCGCCGGACGACGACGCGATGATCCTGTACACCTCGGGCACCACCAACCGGGCCAAGGGCGTCGTCTCCAGCCATCGGGCCATCTGCCAGGCGCTTGCCAGCTTCGAGTATTCCGGCGCGGTGGCCGGCATGACATCGCCGGAGAGCGTCAAGGCCATCATGGCGCTCGGGTTCGCGCCGACGGTGCTGACCGCCGTGCCGCTGTTTCACAT
>JAGVUA010000018.1 GCA_019136545.1 Betaproteobacteria bacterium | reverse complement strand
CATTTCCCTCAGGGTCACCAGTTGATGAATATAGGCCAGGAGTTTCTTGGCCACCGGCAGGAAGATCAAATTGGCCGCGCCGACGCCGTAGATGGTAGCGACGAAGGCAACCGCGATGCCTCCGCCCAACTTGGCCGGATCGGAAAGATTTTCCATGACGTGGATGAGACCCATGACCGCGCCCAGGATGCCGATGGTGGGAGCATAGCCGCCCGCCGATTCCCAGATTTTCGCCGCCAGCTTCAGCCGCGCCTCGTAGGCGCCGATCTCCACTTCCAGAACGTCCTTCAAGCCTTCCGGCTCGGCGCCGTCCACCAGCAGTTGCAAGCCGCGCGCGACGAACGGATCATCCACTTCCCGGATCTTGGCCTCCAGCGCCAGCAAGCCTTCCTTGCGCGCCACATGGCTCCAGGCCACGATCTCGGCCACCACTGCCTCGGGCATGATTCGCGGCGGAAAGAACACCCACCGGACCATCCGTATGCCAAGCTGGAAAATCGGCCAGGGGCTTTGCAGCATCACCGCGCCCAGCGTGCCGCCGATGACAATGAAAAACGCCGTGGGTTGGACCAGGGAGCCGATGTGCCCGC
This sequence comes from Betaproteobacteria bacterium, assembly GCA_019136545.1. Classification (GTDB taxonomy): domain Bacteria; phylum Pseudomonadota; class Gammaproteobacteria; order Burkholderiales; family Rhodocyclaceae; genus Fen-999. The sequence goes on along the minus strand of JAGVUA010000018.1, from coordinate 16,128 downwards.
CTTCGAGCAACTGGCCGATGACAATGGCCAGGATACCTGCCAGCAGACCGACAACGCTGATCTTGTCCATCCGCGGCTAGCTTTCCGGGCGGGCTTTCGGCTTGCGTCCTCGCCGCTTCGCCACCGGTGCCGCGGCGCCGACCTGCGTGGCGGCGCGCAGACGCGCGATCGCCTGGCTATGCAGCTGGCAAACCCGCGACTCGGTGACGCCAAGGATCTCGCCAATCTCCTTCAGATTGAGGTCGTCATCGTAATAGAGCGCCATGACCGTTTTTTCCCGCTCCGGCAGCGCTTCGATGCCGCGGACCAAGGCGGTTTTCATGTCCTGGTCCTCGAGCAGCGCGAGAGGATCGAGCGCCGGCGAAGCGACGTTGCGATCGAGAAAATCGTCCTCCTGATCACCCGATAGATCCTCGAGGTAGATCAACTGGTGGCCGCGCGCTTCATGCAGCAGTTTTTGGTAATCGGCCAGCGGCATGTCCAGCGACGCGGCAAGCTCGCTCTCGCTGGGAGGCCGGCCATGCCGATGCTCGAGTTGATGGATCGCCTGTTCGACCCGGCGCATCTCGCGCCGGACGCCGCGCGGCACCCAGTCATTCTCGCGCAAGCCGTCGAGCATGGCGCCACGAATGCGTTGGACGGCGTAGGTCTCGAACTGCGCGCCCAGGCCTTCTTCGTAGCGGCCGATCGCATCCAGCAGGCCGATCATGCCATTCTGGATGAGATCCTCGGCCTGCACGCTGGCCGGAAGCTTCGCCATCAACTGGAAAGCGAGCCGCTTGACCAGCGAGCTGTACTGACGAACGAGCTGTTCCTTGTCGGGCGCGCCCTGGGCAGTGTACATGGGCGGGATGGCTGAGTTGAGCACCGGAATTTGCCCGCGACTATAGCACCGAATCCACCAGGTCCGGCCGCCTTGCCTCGAACGACGTCGGAACAAGACCGCCCATCTCGCCAACCTCGGCTACCGCGGGCAAGCGGTGCAGCAGCGCCTCGGCGAGATGCTCGGTGACGGGAACCGCCGCCGCCCCGAGATAGTCGAGACGAACACCGATATGTTCCCTGGCCACGCGCCGCATATTGTCGAACACGGCTCGCGACTCCTCGGCGGAGCGCGCGCGCGTAACGACGATCTGGAAGTGATCGCGGCCATAATCCTGGGCGATGCGCTTGATCAAGGCATAGGCATGGGTAATCGCCGGGCCTTGGGCCGCCACGACGACGGCCACGTGGCGGGCGGATGCCGCGATGGCCGACAGACGGCCGCCCCGTCGGTTGGCGCTGTCGATCAGCACGAAGCTCGCGCCCCGCTGAATCTCGCGCAGGCCGGCGGCCAGTCGCTGAAATCCACCCAGGTCGAGATGGTCGAATTCCCGCGCCGCCCGCGCTGCCGGCACGATGCGCACCAGGGGTGCCGCATTCACCGCAACCTGGGCGAGCGCGCGATCGCCGCGCACGGTATTGAAGAAATCGTGGCGCCCCCCGGCGAGGCCAAAGGCGGCGAGCGTATTGTCCGGCGCCGGATTCTCGTCGACCACCACCACGCCGTGGCCTGCGGCGGCCAGCGCCGCCGCCGTCTGCACCACCAGCGTCGTGCGGCCGCATGCTTCGCGGCCGGAGGCGAACGCCACCACTTGCGGCATGCGGCTGCCGAACAGGCGGCGCAGGCCGTCGGCCTGATCGCAGTCCCAGGGGTTGCGATCAACCAAGGGAGGCTCCCATCGGCGTCGATGGCGCTCTCGGCGTCAGCACCAGGCCGACGTCGTCTTCCTGGAGCCGATGCGGCGAAGCGTCGGGCGGCAATTTGAAGGCCCGGTGCAGCAAGTAGTTGCGATTGGGCAAGTGAAGATCCTCCGGCACGCGCTGACCATTGGCAACATAGGCGAGCAGCAGGCCGTGCCGAACGACGACGTCCAGCGCCGGCCCGAGCGACGCCGCCTCATCCACCTTGCTCAGGATGCAGCCGGCCAGATCCTCGCCGGCATAGGCGCGCACTACGTCGTCCAGCGTATCGCCGCGTGCGCCGGCGTTCATCAGCAGCAGCCGCCGGACTTCGCCGGCCCGGGTCAGCATGGCCGCCTGCTCGGCGACCATGCGATCGCGCTGACTCATGCCGACGGTGTCGATCAGGATCATGTGCTTGTCGCGCAGGTCGACCAGCGTGCGGCGAAGGTCCTCGCTGTCGCGCACCACGTGGACCGGCACGCCGAGAATGCGGCCGTAGATGCGCAACTGCTCGTGTGCGCCGATCCTGTAGCCGTCGGTGGTCAGGAGCGCCAGCCGGTCGGCGCCATAGCGCACCACGCATCTCGCCGCCAGCTTGGCGGTCGTCGTCGTCTTGCCAACGCCCGTGGGGCCGACCAGCGCGAACACGCCGCCCTGATCGACGATATCGCTATCCCCCGACAGGGTGCGCAAACGCCGATTGACGGCGCCGGCCAGCCACTTGCGGCCATCGCCGGGAGTGAGCGTGCCGGGCAGTTCGTCGATCAGGCGCCGCGCCAAGGCACTGGAAAACCCGGCGTCGAGCAGTTCGCCAAGCAGTACGGCCTGCGTCGGATTCTGGCGCGACATCTCGCCCCAGGCGAAACCGGCCAATTGCCGCTCGAGCATGGCCTTGATCGATTGCATCTCCGCCATGAGTTGCGCGACGGGGGGTTCTGCCGCCGCGCCGCCGGCCGAGCCGGCCGGCAAGCTCCCCAGGGGCTGATCAGAAGTCAGTCTTGGCGGCACGCCGGTATCGCCGGCGGCACGTTTCGGAACAGCGCCCGCCGGTCCCGCCGACGCCGACGCCGACGCCGCCGGACGCTCGGCGCGGGGCGGCAGCGGCCGCAGCGGCGGGCGCTCGGCCATCGACGGCGCCTGCGGCGGCGGCTGCCATGGCCGGAACGGCGTTTGTGCGTGGGCTTTCGCCGACAGCGTGACCGTGTAGTCGTCGTCCGCGCCGGACGGGTCGGCCTCGACCGGGCCTGGCGATGGACGCAAGCTTGGTTCCGAGGTAGGGCGGGCCGTCGTTTGGGAGGCGAGCGCGTCGAGACTGTCGGATGACATGGCGGTGATCTCGACACCGTTGGCCACCGGCTTGTTGGCGACCACGATGGCATCCGGACCCAGTTCATCCTTGACACGGCGCAGGGCCTCGCGCGCCGTCGGCGCGATAAATCGTCTCACGGTCATGTCTTAACTCCGATGACAGTCGTTACCTTGATGGTCTTGTTTTCGGGAATCTCGGCGTTGGCCAGCACCTTCAAGGCCGGCCAGGCACGCCGCAGGAAGCGCGACAACAGCCAGCGCAAGGGGCCGGGCACCAGCAGCACGGCCGGCAGGCCGGCTTCCTCCTGACGCTGGGCCGCCTTCACCGTCTCGCGCAGCAGCGTGTCGGCCAGGCCGGGCTCGATGCCCGAAGCATCGCCGCCGCTGCCCTGCACCGCCTGGCCCAGCAGGCGCTCCAGGCCGGGCTCCAGCGCCATGACCTGCAGTTCCGCACCCGCTGGATACAGCTGCTGGACAATGGCGCGCCCGAGCGCAATGCGCACTTGGCTGGTCAGTTCGAGCGCGTCCTGCGTGCGGGCGGAATGTTCCGCCAGTTGCTCGATGAGCGTGCGGGTGTCGCGAATGCTGACGCCTTCGTCAAGCAGGTTCTGCAACACGCGCTGGACCGTGGACAATGGCAGTTGCTTGGGCACCAGATCCTCGACCAGCTTCGGCGAATCCTTGGCGACGTGATCGAGCAGTTGCTGAGTCTCCTGCCGGCCCAGCAGTTCGGAGGCATGCGAGAGCATCACGTGGTTGATGTGCGTGGCGATCACCGTGCCGGCGTCCACGACGGTGTAGCCCATGGCATTGGCCTGGTCGCGCAGCGCCGTCTCGATCCAGATCGCCGGCAGGCCGAAAGCCGGATCCTTGGTCTGCTTGCCGTTCAATGGCCCGCTGACGCGGCCTGGGTTGATGGCCAGGCACAGCGCCGGATAGGCTTCGCCGCTACCGACCTCCGCGCCCTTGAGCGTGATGCGATAGGCGTTGGGATTGAGTTCCAGGTTGTCGCGAATATGCACCGGCGCCGACAGGAATCCGACTTCGGCGGCGAACTTCTTGCGCAGGCCGCGAATCCGTTTCAGCAGGTCGCCATCCTGGTTCCTGTCCACCAGCGGAATCAGCCGGTAACCGACCTCCAGGCCGAGCACATCGACCGGCGCGACATCGGCCCAGCTTGCCTCGAGCCCCTCCGGGGAAGGCGGTGCGGGCGGCGCGGCTTCCGCCACTCGCTTGCGCTCAGCTTCGTCGCGCCGCATGATCGACCAGGCGAGGGCACCGATGCCGAAAGCCAGCAACAGGAAGACGACGTGCGGCATGCCGGGAATCAGGCCGAGCACGCCGAGGATGCCGGCGGTGAGCGCCATGACGTTCGGATTGCCAAACACCTGGCCGATGACCTGTTCACTGATATCGCCGTCGGTATCGCCAACGCGCGTCACCACCAGACCCGCCGCCGTGGAAATGATGAGTGCGGGAATCTGCGCCACCAGCCCGTCGCCGATCGTCAGCAGCGTGTAGATCTTGGCGGCCTGCCCGGCTTCGAGGTCGTGCTGGAGAATGCCGACGATCAGGCCGCCGAAGATGTTGATGACGAGAATGAGAATGCCGGCGATGGCGTCGCCGCGCACGAATTTCGATGCGCCGTCCATGGCGCCGTAGAAGTCGGCTTCCTGGGCGACTTCCTTGCGGCGCGTGCGCGCCTCGTCCTCGCCGATCAGGCCGGCGTTGAGATCGGCGTCGATCGCCATCTGCTTGCCGGGCATGGCGTCAAGGGTGAAACGGGCCGACACTTCCGCGATGCGGCCAGCGCCCTTGGTGATGACGACGAAGTTGATGATCGTCAGGATAATGAAGACGACGATGCCGACGGTGTAATTGCCGCCGACCAGGAAGTGCCCGAAGGCCTCGATCACCTTGCCGGCGGCATCGGGACCGGTATGGCCATTGATGAGCACGATCCGCGTCGATGCGACGTTGAGCGACAGGCGCAGCAGCGTGGTGATCAGCAGCACCGTCGGAAAGACCGAGAAGTCGAGCGGCCGGCGCGTGTACATGGCAACCATCAGCACCATCACGGCCATGGCGATGTTGAAGGTAAAGAACAGGTCTAGGACAAATGACGGCAAGGGCAGGACCATCATCGACAGAATGACGATGATGAGTCCAGGCGCCGTCAGCGCCTTGAGATTGCCCCGGCTGAAGAAGTTCGACAGGGTCAGCGTGTCGTTCATGTGACGGCGCTAATGCCTGGATCGAGGCCGTCCGGCACGACGATCGCGCTTGGCGGCAGGGGTGGCGGCGTCCGGCCACCGGAGGCCATGTGTTGATCCAGTTGATAAACGTAGGCCAGGACTTCCGCCACGGCGGTATAAAGGGCCGCCGGTATCTGGTCCCCGATTTCGGCATGGCGATGCAGCGCCCGCGCCAGTGGCGGCACCTCGACCACCGGCACGCGGTGCTCGGCGGCCAGGCCGCGTATCCTGTCGGCGACGAGATTCATGCCCTTCGCCACCACCTGCGGTGCACTCATCCTGTCGCGATCGTACTTGAGGGCGACGGCAAAGTGGGTCGGGTTGGTGACGACCACGTCGGCCTTGGGCACGTCGGCCATCATGCGCCGGCGCGCCACTTCGCGTTGCTGGCTGCGAATGCGCGCCTTGAGCTGGGGATCGCCTTCCAGCTCCTTGTTTTCCTGCCTGACCTCTTCCTTGGTCATGCGCAGGCCTCGGTAGTACCGCCAGAGCTGGAACGGTACGTCGACGGCCGCAATCGCGGCGAGACCGGCCACCAGCGCCACCGAGGCATAGATCAGCATCTGGCCGAACGCCGGCAAGGCCGTGTCGATCGGCTGGGCGATCAGGGCGAACAATGGGCCCTGCTGGTGGACCACCACCCAGTAGATCACGCCGCCGATCAGCAAGGCTTTCAGAACCGCCTTGACGAGTTCGCTGATGCTGTTCAGCGAAAACATCCGCTTCACCCCCTTCAGCGGATCGAGCCGCTCGAATTTCGGGGCCAGCGCCTTGGGGGAAAAAAGCCAGCCATGCAGTACGAACGGTGTCGCCACGGCCGCGGCGATGGTCAGCAGAAGCACGGGAGACGCCAGCAGCAGGCCGTCCAGGGTCCGCGCGCCGAAAGCGTCGGTCAAGGCGGTCGAAGCAAAGGCCGCGTCACGCTCGAACGACAAACCTTGGCGAAGGATGTCGCCGGCGCGCTGGGTCAGCCAGCCGCCGAGCGCCCAGAAGCCGCCGACCGCGGCTGCCATGACCAGAAAAGCCATCAGTTCGCGCGATTGCGGCACTTGCCCATCCTCGCGCGCCTTCTCCAGGCGTCGCGACGATGGCGGTTCGGTTCGCTCGAGATCGCTCTCTTCAGCCACGGGCACCATTCTCCATGGCGGCAATTATTGCCGCCGCGGTCAAGGCCCATCGGTCGAATTAGAGCGGTAATTGGCGGGGTGTTTTCGGGTAGCCCCGCCCCGCCCGTTCAGGCGGCGATATCGGCCGGAGGCATGAATGCCGACCGGGGTACGCCGCGGCTGTCGCCAAGCGCGGCGAGCAGTTCCTTGATATCGAGAATCAGCACGATCTGGCCGTTGGACAGCGTCGTCACTCCCGCGACGCCCTTGGGCCGGAAATCGTCAAGCGATTTGATCACCGCGTCCTCGCGGCCCATGAAGCCGTCGATGGCCAGAATGAAAGCGCTTTCGGCGGTCTGCATCAGCACGCCATACTCGGGAATGCCTTCGGAACTCCAGCCCAACAGGTAGGACAGCGGATACATCGGCATGACCTCGCCACGCACGACCATGGTGGCGCGCCCCCCCACCTCCTGGACGGCAGCGATCTCGACCGGCAATATCTCCCGAACCATCGACAGCGGCACGGCAAAAGGCTGTTCGCCCAGCTGCACCAGCAACACCGGCAGGATGGCCAGGGTCAGGGGCAGGGAAATGACGAAGGTGGTTCCCTTGCCGGCGCTGGAACGAATGTCGATGGAGCCGTTGAGCTTCTGGATGTTGGTCTTGACCACGTCCATGCCGACGCCCCGGCCGGAAACGTCGGAAGCGACATCCTTGGTCGAGAAGCCGGGCAGGAACACCAGGTTGAAGCTCTGCCGCTCGTCCATGGTGTTGGCCTCGTCATCGGTGATGAGGCCCTTCTCGATTGCCTTGGCGCGCAGTTTTTCCGGATTCATGCCGCGACCGTCGTCGGCGACGATCAGGATGATATGGTCGCCTTCCTGGCGCGCTTCCAGCCGTACCTCGCATTTCTCCGACTTGCCGGCGGCACGCCGGTCCGCCGGAGACTCGATGCCGTGGTCGACCGCGTTGCGTATCAGATGAATGATCGGATCCGACAGATCCTCGATCATCGTCTTGTCGATTTCGGTTTCCTCGCCCGCGAGCACCAGTTCGACATCCTTGCCCAGCCCGCGCGCGAGATCGCGCGCGATGCGCGGATACTTCTGGAAAAGCCGGCCGATCGGCTGCATGCGCGTCTTCATCACCGCGTTTTGCAGATCCGAGACCAGCAAGTCGAGTTGGCTGACTGCCTGATCGAGCGCATGCAGCGTGTCGGTGTCGGAACGGCCGTTGAGAATGTCCGAGCGCAGCGAATTCAGCCGGTTCTTGGTCAGGCCGATTTCGCCGGACAGGTTCAGCACCTGATCCAGTCTGGCGGTATCGACGCGGATGGTATTGTCGCGGGTACGCTCGCTGTCGCGCCTGCCGACGGGCCCCTGATACCCTGGCTTGTCGCTTGCGCGACGCCCGATGGCGCGCTGGACGATCTGCTCTGACGGCGCGCCCGCATTGGCTTGTGCCGCCGGGTCCGGAACAGGTGCGGCCACCGCGCTTGCCGCCTGGACCGCTGCCGTCGCCAAGGCGGCTGGCGCCGCGGTCACGGCCTGGAATAGTTGCTGCCAGTCCGGTTCCGAAGCCGATGCCGCGGCGGATGGCGCCAGGGCAGGCGTCGCGGCCTGCGCCGAGACCGCTCCGCGAAGCTCCCCGGCAATGGCGGCGCGCAGGCTCGCCAGCAGGTCGGCCGGCGCCGGCGCCGGCTGCGCGCCCCGCTCCAGGTAGCCAAACATGTCCCGGACCGTGCCCGTCGCCGCCAGGATGACATCCATGGCCTCGTTGTTGACTTCCATCTCGCCATTGCGCAGCTTGTCGAACAAGTTCTCGGTGAGATGGCAAAGCGTGACGAGTTCGGTGGCATTGAGGAAGCCCGCGCCGCCCTTGATGGTGTGGAAACCGCGGAAGATGTCGTTGAGCAGACCGCGGTCGGCGGGGTTTTTTTCGAGATCGACCAGCTTGTTATCGACGCCCGAGAGCAGGTCGGTGGCTTCGACCAGGAAATCCTGCAGCAGGTCTTCCATGCCCTGAAAGTCACTCATCCTTTTCTCCCTCGAGCCGAGGCTTAGAAGCCGAGGCTCTCCAACAACTCGTCGACCTGCGCCTGCGAGGACACGATATCGACGCGCCCCTCGGCGTTCACCACGGGCCCGTTCATGAGACCCGCCGGCACTTCGGCCTTGCGCTCGGCAGGCAGCGCCTCGATGAGCGCCTGGAGCAGTTGTGTTTCGAATCCCTCGACGATATCGACCACCTTCCGGATCACCTGGCCGGTGAGATCCTGGAAGTCCTGCGCCATGACGATCTCCGTCAGCTGCTGGTTGGTCGCCTTGAGTTGACCGGGCGCCTGCTGGAAGAACGTCCGGGTATCAGCGGCCAACGCCTTGAATTCCTCGACCGACAACTGGTTGGCGAACATCCTGTCCCAGCGCCCCGCCATGGACTCGGCGCCGGCCAGCAGTTCGTCCTGCAGAGGCTTGGCGACATCCACGGCGTTGAGCACCTTGGAGGCGGCCTGCTCGGTCATCTGCACGATATAGGCCAGACGCTGCCTGGCATCGGGGATTTGCCGCGCACTCTCTTCCAGGGCCTTGTCGTAGCCCAACTGACGCAGGCTCTCATGCAACTGCCTGGCCATGTGGCCAAGGCGATTGAAAACCTCGCCCTCGCCATCGTGTGCCGCCGACGCAGCACCGTGCTCGAAGCTCTCGTTGACCGGCGTATCCACCTGCGCAGCGACGCTGTCGAAAAGCGCCTGCAGTTCATCCGTATCACCGGCGTTGCCGGGCGCCGACGGCGGCGGCTCGGGCGCAACGTTTCCAGCGGCGATGCTGTCGAACAAGGCCTGCAAGTCTTGCGAATCGCCGGATTCGTCGAACCTGACCGGGTTGCCCATCTCAGAGTCCAACCTTCTCGAAAATCTTGGTCAGCTTTTCGTTCAAGGTCGCGGCCGTAAAAGGCTTGACGATGTAGCCTGAAGCGCCTGCCTGCGCCGCGGAGATGATGTTTTCCTTCTTTGCCTCGGCGGTAATCATCAGCACCGGCAATTGCTTGAGCGCGGGGTCGGCCCGCACCGACTGCAGGAGCGTCAACCCATCCATGTTGGGCATGTTCCAGTCCGTGACGACGAAATCGAAACTGCCCGCCTTGAGCTTCTGCAGCGCCACGGCGCCGTCCTCGGCTTCATCGACGTTGGTGAAGCCAAGCTCCTTCAGCAGGTTGCGAACGATGCGGCGCATCGTCGAGAAATCATCGACTACGAGGAACTTGATCTTGCTGGGATCTGCTGGCATTGGAACTTATCTCCGGAAAACTGTTTCGTGCCGTCAAGTCAGCATCGGCCTGATGGTGTCGGCCAGCACTTCCGCATCGAACTTGGCCACATAGGCATCCACGCCCACGCTCTTGCCCATCGCCCGATTGGCCTCGGAGGAAAGGGACGAATGCATGATCACCGGAATGCCGTGAAAGCGCGGATCCGACTTGATGTTCTTGGTCAGGACGTAGCCATCCATCTCGGGCATTTCCGCGTCGACGAGAATCACGCTGACCTCGTCGTGCAGGTTGCGACCCAATTGCTGGCAGTGCGCGGCCATGCCCGACAGCCGCGTCCACGCCTCCAGGCCGTTGAGCGCATGCTTGTGCTTGACGCCGAGTTTATCCAGGACCTCGGCGATCTTGCGGCGCGCGACCGCGGAATCGTCGACGAAGAACACGTTGTACATGTCGCCCGCATTCACGCGGTCGATCTGGCCAATGACCGAATCGCCGAACGTATTGGCCAGGATCTGCTCGACATCGACGATGGACACCAGCCGGCCGTCGGGCAACTCGGTGATCGCTGTTATATAGGAATGGAGATCGCTGGTGACGACCGCTTCCGGCGCCCGAACCCTGTCCCAATCAACGCGGATGATGCGATCGACGCCATGCACCAGGAAACCGAGAATCCGCTTGCTGTACTCGGTCACCATCATCGACCGGCCAAGTTCGGTCGGCGCGTCGGCCAGATGCATGACCTTGGTCAGCGAAACCACGGGAATCACGTTGCCCCGGAGGCTGATCAGCCCCTCGACGCCAGTCGGCATGTTGGGCGCCTTGGTGATCGCCGGCGTCTTGCTGACCTCGCGGACCTTGAAGACATTGATGCCGAAAATCTCATGCGTGCCCAGGGAAAACAACAGGATTTCCATGCGATTCGAGCCGGCCAGCTTCGTGCGGGCATCGACGCTTTCCATCAGCGTCGCGCTGCCGGGCCGGTTCTGGGCAAAATTGGTCGGCATTGCGCGCTCAGGCCGTCACCGGCGTGGTCTTGCCGAGCACCAGCCGATTAACCGACTCGGCCAGTCGCTGCGGTTCGAATTTCGGTACGTACTCGTCGATGCCCACCGACTTGCCGAGCTGCTGGTTGGACAGCGAGGAAAGCGAGGAATGCATAACTACCGGAATGCCGGCGAAGCGGGGATCCGACTTGATGTTCTTGGTCAGGATGTAGCCGTCCATCTCGGGCATCTCGACGTCGGTGAGAACCAACTGTACGACGTCCCTGGCCATGCGCCCGTTCGATTCGGCGTAGTTGGCCAGACGTTGCAGTTCTTCCCAGGCCATGCGGCCATTGACGGTGGCAACATAGCGCAGGCCGAGCGCCGCAAGGGTCCGCTCGATCTGCTTGCGGGCAATCGACGAATCGTCCGCGAACAGAACCGTGACATCCTCGCGGCCCAAGGAATGAATGTTGGTGAAGAGGAAATCGTCGTCGGCCTTGTTCGTTTCCGCGAGCACGCGCTCGACATCGAGCATCATCACCAGGCGACCGTCGGGAAGCTCGGTGATCGCCGTCACCAAGCCGCCCAGGGTAGACGAGGCCAGCATGGAGGGCGGCACGCGCATTTGCGCCCAGTCCAAGCGCAGGATGGTATCCACGGCCTCGACCAGAAATCCCTGGGTATGGCCGTTGTACTCCGTGACGATCATGATGTCGCGCGGTGAATCCTGCTGGATTCCGGCGTATTCCGCGAGGTCGACCACCGGCACCAAGATGCCCCGCAAGGACACCATCCCTTTCACCGCCGGCGGCATGTCCGGTGCCGCGGTTATCGCGGGGGTGCGCATGACCTCGCGCACCTTGAAGACGTTGATGCCGTAGGTTTCGTGGCGCCCCGTGCGCGCGTCCGTGCCAAGCGTAAACAGCAGGATTTCGAGCTTGTTGGTCCCGGCCAGCCGGGTGCGCGCATCGATATTCTTGAGCAGTTCAGACATACGCCCCGCATCCCGCCGCGCTTGGCGGGACGTCGACCGAAGTAGGGATAGTTGGCAACATCAACACGCCCGGACCGTCATCAGACGATGGCAAAGAGCTTGCCGAAGTTGGCGATGTCCAATACCTGTTTGACCGCGCCGCGACAGTTGGCCAGGGACACGGTCCTGCCCGACGCCTTGGCCTTGTCGCGCAGCATGAGCAGCATGCCGAGCGCGGAACTATCCAGATAGTCGACGTCGGCCAGATCGACCATCACTTCGCGATTCGCGGCGTCGACAAGCGATGCATCGATCGCCTCGCGGAAATCCCGATGCGCGTTGAAGTCGAACCGGCCCTGAAGCCGAATCACCGAACGGCCGCCGCCGCTGGTCACGTTGGTCTGCATATCCGTGCTCCATGAATCTAACCGCTTTGAGTATACCTCGCTCAGTTGCGGTCAAGTCGTTGAAGATGAGCCAAAAGTTTGCCCGCAATTCCTTCCAGGGAACCCACCTCGGCGACGGCGCCGACGTTGGCTGCCTCCCGCGGCATGCCATAGACAACGCTGCTCGCCTCGTCCTGGCCGATGGTCCAGGCACCGGCCTGGCGCATCTCGAGCAGCCCCAGTGCGCCATCCTTGCCCATGCCGGTGAGAATAATGCCAGTGGCATTATCCCCGACGAGCGCGGCCACGGACCGGAAAAGCACATCGACGGCGGGACGATGGCGGTTGACCAGGTCCCCTTGATCGAGTTCGGTGACATAGCCACCGACGACCTTCTTCAGGGTCATGTGGGAATGGCCCGGCGCCAGATAGGCAACGCCCGGCCGCAGCTTTTCGCCTCCCTGGGCCTCGATCACGCTGAGGGTGCACAGGCTGTCGAGGCGCTTGGCAAAGGACTGCGTAAACGACTCGGGCATGTGCTGGACCATGACCACCGGCGGAATCTCGGCCGGCAGGCGCACCAGCACTTCCTTGATCGCCTCGGTGCCGCCGGTCGATGCGCCGATGGCGATGATATGGTTGTTGAGAAGCCGCTGCGAGAAGGCCGGCGAGGCAGCCGGCGCGGCCGCGGCGCCGGTGCGGCCCGGCCGCGCCGCTTGGCGCCCGGCAACCAGCCGGCCCCGGGCGTTATAGGCGGCGCGGATCTTGTCGCGCATTTCCTCGGTATAGGAATGCAGCAAGGCGGCGCTGTCCGCCTGCGGTTTGGTGACGAAATCGAACGCGCCTGTTTCCAGCGCCTGCAACGTCACCTCCGAGCCGCGCGCGGTATGCGACGAGATCATTACCACAGGCATCGGCCGCAGCTTCATCAGACGGCCGAGAAACTCGAGGCCATCCATTTTCGGCATCTCGACGTCCAGGGTCAGGACATCGGGGTTCAGCGACTTGATCATTTCGCGTGCAATCAACGGATCGGGCGCCGTCCCCACCACCTCGATATCCGGTGCGCCGCCGATGATCTCGGTGAGCAGCGCCCGCATCAGCGCGGAGTCGTCGACAATGAGTACTTTGATGCTCATCAGGTAAACAGCTCGATATCGCCCGCTACAGGCACTTCGGTGAGACGTGCCGCGTATTCCTTCTCGCGACGCGCCAGCGTTTCATTGTGCATGCGGACCAGTTTCTTGACCAGGACGCGGCCATTCGACGGAAAGAAGTAGATCTTGCGCGGGTGCACGTCCAGCAGATCCTGGGCCTTCACCGGAATATCCTCGGTCGCGAGGTATTCCAGCACGAACCGGGCATTGCGATCGCCCACTTGCGAACTCGACAGGCTGGCCATGACCCGGCCGCCGCCAAACACCTTGGCCTCGAGGTTGCTGCGCCGCGCGCCCAGCTTCAGCAGGTGGTTGATCAGGATTTCCATGGCGTATGTGCCATAGCGGGCCGACGACGACAATCCTCCGGAATCGGCCGATTCGGCAAGCATGAAGTGGTTCATGCCGCCGATACCCTTGTCCCGGTCACGGATGCAGGCCGAAACGCAGGAGCCGAGCACCGTCACGAGCACCATCTCGGAGGTGGTGACGTAGTACTCGCCGGGCAGCACCTTGACCGCCTCGACCTCGAAATTCCGGTCGTAATAGCGGTTGCTCGCCAGGTGCTCGACAAATCCGGGTTCGTTGCTGCTCATGCCATTGTCCGCTTGCCGGCCGGCTGGTGATCCGAGCGCTCATATACCGTGCGCCCGAGGGAACGGAACAAGTCGGCGGCGTGCAGAAAGCTCTCGGAGTGCCCCGCGTACATCAGGCCGTCGTCACGCAGCAGGGGAACGAACTTTTTCAGTATCTGGTACTGCGTCGGCTTGTCGAAATAGATCATCACATTGCGGCAGAACAGGGCATCGAGCGGCCCCTGGATCGGCCAGCGCGCGTCGAGGAGGTTGACGCGCGTGAAATTGATCAGCCGCTGCAATTCCGGCCGCACCCGCACGTAACCCGTCTGCCCGCCCTTGCCCTTCAGGAAGAAGCGCTGCAGCCGGGCCGCGGGCAGGCGATCGACCCGCTCCATCGTGTAGACGCCGCGACTGGCCGTTGCGAGCACGTTGGTATCGATATCGCTGGCGACAATCTCGACGGGCGGCGTCAGGGAATCGAACGCCTCGCAGGCGGTGATCGCCAGCGAGTACGGTTCTTCGCCGGTCGACGCCGCGGAACACCAGATGCGCAAGGGCCGGGTGGTTCGTTCCTGCAACTGTTTCTTCAGGATGTCGAAGTGATGCGCCTCGCGGAAGAAAGCCGTCAGGTTGGTGGTCAGCGAATTGACGAAGGTTTCCCATTCGTCCTCGTCACACTGTTCCAGCCGGGCGAGATACTCCTCGAAGGTCGACAGCTTGAGCGCCCGCAGGCGCCGCGCCAAGCGGGAATAAACCATGTCCTGCTTGATCGGCGCCAGCGAAATGCCGGCGTGCTGATAGATCAACTCGCGGACGCGGTCGAAGTTCGCCTTGGTGAAGTGGAACTCGCGTTCCGGTACCAGAGAGGGGGACGACGGTTCGGCCATGTCCGTTAAAACTCTTCCCATTCTTCCTGGTCGTCGGTGAGGTGGGCGGGCGGGGTCTTCTTGACCTGCTGCATGGCCCGCTCCGGCGTGCCGCCATCACTGACTTTCCGTTCCAGCCGCTTGGGCGTGGCATCGCGCAAGGCCGGCCCCGGCAGCGTGCCCGTGCCCGCCGTCAGCTTGAACATGCCCACCGCCTGCACCAACCCGCGCGCCTGTTCTTCCAGACTCTCAGCCGCCGCCGCCGCTTCTTCCACCAGGGCAGCGTTCTGCTGGGTGACTTCGTCCATCTGCCCCACCGCCTGGGTGACTTGCTCGATGCCCGAACTTTGCTCGCGGCTAGCACCGCTGATTTCGGTCACGAGATTGGCCACGCTGCGGAATGAGCTGACGACTTCGTCCATGGTGCTGCCGGCTTCGCCCACCAGCTTGGCGCCGGATTCGACCTTGCCCACCGATTCGGCGATGAGACTCTTGATTTCCTTGGCGGCCGTGGCGCTCCGTTGCGCCAGGTTCCGCACTTCGGTGGCAACGACGGCGAAGCCCCGCCCTTGTTCGCCCGCCCGCGCCGCTTCGACCGCCGCATTGAGCGCAAGGATGTTGGTCTGGAAGGCAATGCTGTCGATGACGCCAATGATGTCGGCAATCTTGCGCGAGCTGTCCTGGATCTCGCCCATGGTGACGACCACTCGCTTGACGACTTCGCCACCCCGCACCACGCCTTCGTTGGAGCTCTTGGCCAGTTCGTTGGCTTGCCGCGCGTTCTCGGCGTTCTGCCGCACGGTGGCATTGAGCTCCTCCATGGAACTGGCCGTCTCCTCGAGACTGCTGGCCTGCTCCTCGGTGCGGCTCGACAGGTCGTTGTTCCCCGCCGCAATCTCCTGCGCCGCCGTGTTGATCGCTTCCGTCGCTTCCTTGATCCGACCCACGACTTCCCTCAACCTCTCCACCGTCGTGTTCGTGTCGTCCTTCAGCTGACCGAAGATGCCTTCGTAGTCTTGTTCGATCCGTTCGGTAAGGTCGCCGCGGGCCACGCGCGCCAGAACGTCCGAAGTGGCTTTCAAGGCCTGGTGCGTCGTCTCGAGCAGACCGTTGATGCGATCGGCCAGTACGGCAAAGAAACCGGTCTTGCCCTCCTGGGAAATCCGCCCGTCCAGGTTGCCGCGCTGGGCTGCTTCGACGATATCCGCCACCTCGCGTTCGACGGCAATTTCGTCGGTGCGATCCTGCCATTCGCCCACCGAGCCGAGGCGTTCCTTCTTTTCCGTGAACACCGGGCTGGTGACCACGCGATAGGTCCGCCCGCCGATCTCCATCTCGGTCCGGCTGGTTTCGTTCAGGTTGGCCAGGCGCTCCAAGGCCGCCTGCGGGTCGGCATACAGCATGCCGATACTGCTGCCGATGAAGCCATCGACGCTAAACGAAGGATTCTGCTGCTTCATGACCGGCTCGATGCGGCGCAAGGCGTCGATCATCGCGTTGTTGGCGTAGATA
>JAGVUA010000030.1 GCA_019136545.1 Betaproteobacteria bacterium | reverse complement strand
TCGGTGAGAACCAGTGTCGGCGTTTGCATCGCTTCGGCCACATGCACTGCCCATTGTGTGGTGAACAGGCAATCCGCCACGGAGTTGGCGGCCATGACGACATGCGGCGCATCGCCGTGCATGCCATAGACGGCGATGTTCAGGTCGCTTTGTTCGGATTTAGTGGCGATGCCGGTGGAGGGGCCGACGCGCATGACATCGACTACCACCACCGGGACCTCGGCAGCGACGGCCAGGCCGATGGATTCGATCATCAGGGACAGACCGGGTCCCGAGGTCGCGGTAAGCGCGGGAACGCCGCCATACGAGGCGCCGATGATCTGGTTGATCGAGGCCAGTTCGTCCTCGGCCTGGACCAGCACGCCACCTACCTTGGCCAGCGAGGGCGCCAGCCATTCGAGCACTTCGGTGGCCGGCGTGATCGGATACGCCGCGACGAACCGCACGCCGCCCCGGATTGCGCCGAGACCGGTTGCCTCGTTGCCGGTGATGCTCCAGCGGGATTCGTCCGGCGCGCTGCTGACGGCAGGCAGGCGCGGCACGGCCGGAAGATCGGCGGCCGCCGCGAGGCCGGCGTTGAATGCTGCCATGCTGGCATCGATGGCCGCCTGGCCCTTGCGCTTCAGCTGCTTGGTGACGACCGATGCCATTGCTTCGACGGGCAGACCGATCATGCCGGCGATGGCGCCGAGCGCAACCATGTTGGGTCGGCCGCCTTCGATCGACGCGGCGATTTCGCCCAGTTTCAACTGGGCCTGGCGGGGCGCGTTGCCCAGCAGCGCCGACGGCGCATCGCCGAGGGCGGGGTCGCCGACGATCAGGCTGTCGGCAACGAGCGGAATCTCCGCGGCGAAACGGGAAATGTTCTCCCAGTCGATGGCCATCAGCAGATGGAAACTATCGTCATGCGAGGCGACGGGCTGGGTGGCAAAGCGAATCATGGCGGCCGCTTCCCCGCCGCGGATCTGGGGGCCGGCCGAGCGCGTCATCAGCGCGTACCAACCCGCGTTTGCCGCGGCTTCGAGCAACAAGGATCCAGCCGTGACCACTCCCGCGCCGCCGCTGCCGGCGATAACCAGAGACACGCTTTGCGCTGTCATTTCTCCTCCCTCATCAGCAAGTCCGCGGGCCTTCGCTGCTTTGATTTCCGCGTTGCAAGACCAGTGTAAAGACCATTTAGGTGGAAGTCAAACAATTTGGTGATCGACAAAATCGAGCGCGGGCCGGCCGCTACGCGGGCGTCTTGACGGCTTGTGCCGACTATCCGGCCTGGGGGTCGGTCAAGGCCTGCTCAAGCGCCTGGAAGGGCAGCAGTACGCAACCGTGGCGGCTTTTGTGTTCGCGCACCGGCGAGAACGGCAGCAAGCTCTCCCTGACTGCCGACGTATCGAGCGCATCTTGTTTCAGCAGGGCAAGCAGCTCGGCGTGGGCCACCGCCATTTGCGCCCGGGTGGCGCCTGGGGCCGCCTGGCCAAGCCAGGATGCCGCCGCGCGGCACAGCAGGCAACCCCGGGTGTCGTGGCCTATTGCGATGATTTTTCCGTCCTCGACCGCGACGTCCAGGGTGATCCGGTCGCCGCACAAGGGATTGTCCAGCTTGGCCGAGGCGCTGGCGGCCGGCAGCCGGCCGGCGCCGTGGGCGGCTTGGGCGAGCGCCTTGATCGCCTGCTGGTAGAGTTCTGCGCTCATCGCAACACCTCGATGACATCGTCGAGGCCGTCGAGCAGGGCTTCGATGTCGGCCAGGCTGTTGTACAGGGCGATGCTGGCGCGGTTGGCGCCATCGAGCCCGAAATGCTGCATCAGGGGCTGGGCGCAGTGGTGACCGCCGCGCAACGCGACGCCATGGCGGTCCAGGACCTGGCAGACATCGTGCGGATGCAGGCCGGCGATGTCGAAGCTGACCACCGGGTGGCGCGCCTCGAGGTCGGTGGGGCCGAGGATGCGAACTCCCGGTTTTCTCGCCAGGCCCGCCAGCAGGGCTTGGAGAAGGCGCTGCTCGTGGCGACGAATATCGCCCCAAGGCAAGGTCGTCAGCCAGCTCAGTGCGGCGCCCAGCCCCACCGCTTGGGCGATGGGAGGGGTTCCGGCTTCGAAGCGCTGGGGCGGCCGGGCGAAAGTGCTACCCTCCGGCGTGACTTCGCCGACCATGCCGCCGCCGGCCAGGAAGGGCGGCATGGCGTCCAATAGCGCATGCCGCGCCCAGAGGACGCCGATACCGGTCGGGCCGTAGCACTTGTGCCCGGAGAAGGCATAGAAGTCGATGCCGAGCGCCTGAACGTCGACCGGACCGTGCTGCACTTGTTGGGCGCCGTCGACAAGCACCCTGGCGCCGACGCTGCGGGCCGCCGCGACGATGGCGGCGATGTCGGTGACCGCGCCGGTGACGTTGGAGCAGTGGGTCACCGCGATCAGCCGGCAGCGCGATGTCGCCAGCCCCGCCAGCGCAGTGGCGTCGATCCGGCCATCGGCCGTGACCGGCAGGAACTTGAGGATAATGCCGGTTCGCTGGCGCAGCAGTTGCCAGGGCACCAGGTTGCTGTGATGCTCCGCCAGTGAAACGATCACTTCATCGCCGCTTCGCAGGGATTCGCCGAAACTGTGGGCGACCAGATTCAGCGCCGACGTGGCGCCGGAGGTGAAAACTACTTCGTTCGGCGTGAAGGCGTTGAGAAAGCGGGCGACGCGGGCGCGAGCCTCCTCGTAAGCCGTCGTGGCGGCTTCGGCAAGGCGGTAGGTGCCGCGCATGATGTTGGCCCGCCGGAACATGTCGTGATCGGCCATCGCCTGCAAGGCGCTTTGGTGAATCTGGCTGGTGGCGGCATTGTCGAGGTAATGCAGCGGCGGTTTCGCCAACGCCAGCAGCGGGAATTCGGCGCGCGTCGCCTGCAGGTCGAAGCTCATGGTCGCGTCAGTCCTGCTGCCGGGCGTGTTGCAGTTGCTCGGGGGTATCGATGTCGTCGAAGATGCCGGTATCGGGGAACGGCACCGATCGCACCGCTTCGGCATGCTGCTCCAGAAGCCCGCGCGCGCCTGTGTCGCCGGCAATGGTCGCCATTTCGGCAAAATAAGCGCGCGGCCACAGCACTGGATTGCCCCGTCTTCCTTCGTGTTCCGGAACCAGTATCGACGGCGTCGCCGGATCGAAGGCGCGGATCAGCCGATCGATAGCCTCGCCCGTCAGGCGCGGCATGTCGGCCAGCATGATGATCGCGGCATCGGTGTCGGCGGGAAGGGCGCGCAGACCGCAACGCAGCGAGGCGGAAAGGCCGAGCGCATAGTCGGGGTTGTGCACGACGGATACCGGCCGGTCGACCAGGGCGGCCTCGATGCGTGGCGCCTCGTGTCCCGTCACGACCATGATTTGAGTGGCGCGCGACGCGCAGGCCGCATTGACCGCTCTTCGCACCAAGGGCACGCCGTCGACTTCGCACAGCAGCTTGTTCTGCGGCCCCATGCGCGTCGAACGACCGGCGGCGAGTACCAGCACGGCAATACGCGGTGCAGGCGCGCTGGGCGGGGAGGCTGCCTGCGCGTCGTCCTCGGCGGCTTCATCGTCCTCGACAGCGTGGAGCAATCCTCCGACGCCCATGGCCATGATGTCGTCGCCGGACACGGGCAAGCCCGCCAGCAGTCGCGGCAGGACGAAATCGATGCCGTTCAAGGCCTTTGAGCGAGCGCATCCGGGGAGGTTGAGCACGGGTACCTGGCCGATGCGGGCGGTGAGCAGCATATTGCCCGGCTCGACCGGCATGCCGAAATGTTCGATCAGGCCGCCCGCCGCGACGATGGCGGTTGGAACCACATCGCGCCTATCCTTGCTGATGGTGGCGCCCAGGATGAGCAGCAGATCGCAGCCGGCAGCCAGCGCTTGGGCGATCGACTGGCCCAGGGCGCCGGTCTCGTGAGCACAGCGCAATTCCAGCGCCAACTTGCTGCCGAGACGCTCGATGCGGGTGCGGCTGGCCGATGACGCCATGTCGATTTGGCGCTCGCCGGTGCCCGGCGCTACGCTGAGGATCAATGCCACGCGATGGGACTGGAAAGGCTTGAAAGTCAGCGGTGGCGTTGCGCCGATTTCGGCGCGCCAACCGGCAAGCACGGCATCGGCGACAGCGAAGGGAATGACCTTGATCGTCGCGATGCGCTGGTCCTTGGTTACCACCGTCCATGGCGCCAGCGTCGCGACGGTGAGGCTCTCGCTGATGCGATTCAGGCGGTCGATGCGCTCGCCATCGACCTGCAGCAGGCCGGGGACGCGCGCGTAGAGATTGCAGCGGCCCGTATAGGGCGGCTTGGCGGCGATCTGCTCCCCGGCGAGCAGCGCTGCCGCCATGCCCGCAGCCCGGTCTTCGTCCACTTCGTCGGCTTCGAGTCGCGCGCCGGAGACATGGCTGACGCCCAACGCCACCAGCGTGGCGACATCGGTGGCCGAGAGCACGCGCCCTTTTTTCAGCGTCAGCTGCGGCAGCTTGAGCGTGTGCGCCAGCCGGACGCCTGCCGCCTCGGCACTCGGGACTTCGCCGAAGATCACCGCGCTTTCCCCCGATAGCGGACGCGGATGATCTCACCGAGGATCGCCACGGCGATTTCGGAGGGATAGCGGCCGCCCAGGTCTAGTCCGACCGGCGCATGGATGCGATCGATCTGGTCGGCCAATCCCAGGTCGGTCAGACGGGCGATGCGTTTTTCATGGGTGCGCTTGCTGCCCAGCGAGCCGATGTAGAAGGCCGGACTGGCCAAGGCGACGGCCAGCGCCGGATCGTCGATCTTGGGATCGTGGCTCAAGGTCACGACGGCGGTCTGGGCGTCGGGGACAAGGCGGCTCAAGGCGTCGTCCGGCCATTCGTCCGTCAAGGCGATGTCGGGGAAGCGCGCTTCGCTGGCGAAGGCGCGTCGCGGATCGATGACGGTGACGTCGAAGCCGGCCATGGCCGCCATGGGCGCCAGCGCCTGGGCGATATGGACGGCGCCGACGATCAGCAGACGCGGCGCCGGCACATAGACGCGGGCGAAAATGTCGCCGCTGTCGTCGAGCGCGCCGCTTTGGCCGCTCGTCAAGCGAACGGCCAGCGCCTCGCGTTGCGACGGGCTGAGAGCTAGCTCGCCCATCGCGCCGTCGGCCGCGACCAGTGCCGATGCCTTGTCGGAAAGACGGATGATGCGCGCGACCGGGCGCTTGGCGGCGCGCTCGCGCATCAGCCGGTCGAAAACATCGGGGGCAAGTTTTTCGACGTGCACTTGGACGCGGCCGCCGCAGGCGAGGCCGACTTCCCAGGCCTGCTCGTCGCTGACGCCGAATTCCAGCAGGCGCGGCTGGCCATCGGCGATCGCCGCCTGCGCTTCCTCGATCACGGCGCCTTCGATGCAGCCGCCGGAAACGGAGCCGGCAAATTCGCCGGCCGCGTTGACGGCCAGGTGGCTGCCGACCGGGCGAGGCGACGAGCCCCAGGTGGCGACGACGGTAGCCATGGCAACGCCTTGGTCGGCGTGCTGCCACCGCTGACTTTGGTCGAGGATGCGATCGAGTTCCGAGGTCATGGCATGGGTTTCCTATGCGCCGATATCGCGCAGTGTGCGCGCCAGCTGTGAAAGACTTTGCAGATTATGAGCCGGCAGGAAGTAATCCAGGTAGGGCAGGGCGCATTGCATGCCCTGGGTGAGCGGCTGGTAACCGGGCGTGCCGAGCAAGGGATTGAGCCACAACACTTTCCGCGCGTGCTGGCGCAGCCGGGCCATTTCCTCGCGCAGTCGGGCCGCGTCGCCCCGGTCCCAGCCATCGCTGAGAAAAATGACGGCCGTGCGGCCGTTCAACATGCGCGGCGCGTGCTGCTCGTTGAACTGCCGCAGGCTGCCGCCGATGTCGGTGCCGCCCGCCCAGTCGTGCACCTTTGCCGCCACCTGGCGCAGGGAGGCGGCGACGCCCTTGCGTTTCAGCAGGTCCGTGATGACGGTCAGGCGGGTGGAAAACACCGCCACTTCCAGATCGGACAACTCCCGGCGCAGCGCGAACATGAACTCGATCAGAAAACTGCTGTAGCGTTGCATCGAGCCGCTGACGTCGCAGAGCAACACGAGCCGCGTCTTGTTGATGCGCCGTGTCTTGAAGGGCAGGGCGCAAATGCCTTCGGCCGTGTAGTAGGCCCGGTTTCGGAGCAGACGGCGCAAGTCGGGCCGGCGGCCGTGACGGCGGGGAACGTGGCGGCGCCCGCGCTTGTTGGCCAAGGCCCTGACAACCTCGCGAATGAGCCGCTGGGCGCGTTCGATATCGGCATCGGCCAGCGTGCCGAGGTCATGCAGGGCCAGCGCTTCGTCGGCGCTGTAGGCCAGCTTGAGCGGCTTGTTGCGCGGGTTGTCGTCCCCGCCATCATCGCTGGGCAGCAGCAGGCGGGCGCCGGGCGTCTGCTGGTCCTGGTCTTCCGCCTCGTCGTCGCCTTCCTGGCGTTTTCGGATGGCGATGGTTTCCGGCGCTTCCCAGAAGCGCGCGAAGACGGCGTCGAAGCGGGCGATGTCCTCGCGGCGCGATACCAAGGTGGCACGCGCGGCGGCGTGGAAATCGTCCCGGCAGGCGATGTCGATATGCCGAAAGCACTGGCAAAGATCCAGCAGGTTGCCGGGATTGACCGCGAGGCCCGCGTCGTGCAGGGCTCGCGAGAAACCGACCAGATGCTCGAGCACGCTCTGCTTGGGGCGCACGGCGGGCAGCGCCACGGCAGAACCGATCCTAGCCGAACACTGCCGGCGCGGCCGAGGGGTCGTGCCCGGGCATCAAGGCCATCGTGACGATGCCGTCCAGTCCCAACTGGCGCAGCTTCTCGATGTCGCCTTTGTATTTCAGGATGCAGCCGAGCGTGGCGTTGGTGGTTGCCGCGTCGAGTTCGGCAAGACCGAGCGCGAGCAAGGCGCGCGCCCAGTCGATGGTTTCGGCGATGCCGGGCTTCTTGTAGAAATCCTGCTGGCGCAGCAGTTCCATGAAACGGCAGATCTGGCCTGCCAGACGCAATTCGATCTGCGGCAGGCGCGTACGCAGGATCTTCACTTCCTTCTCGAAGCTCGGATAGTCGATCCAGTAGTAAAGGCAGCGACGCTTGAGGGCGTCATGCACTTCGCGCGTGCGGTTCGAGGTCAGCACCACCAGCGGCGGGCGTTCCGCGCGCAGGGTGCCGATCTCGGGAATCGTGATCTGAAAATCGGACAGGACTTCTAGAAGGAAAGCCTCGAACTCCTCGTCCGACCGATCCACTTCGTCGATCAGCAGCACGGGAGCTTGGGCGGCGCCGCTACGGATCGCCTTCAGCAGCGGCCGTTGCAGCAGGAACTCCTCGGAGAACAGATTGCGTCCGATCCGTTCCCGTTCGACGCCGCGCGCTTCCTGCAGACGGACTTCCAGCAGCTGCCGGGTGTAGTTCCATTCGTACAGGGCGGCGCTGCTGTCCAGTCCTTCGTAGCATTGCAGGCGAATCAACTCCGCACCCAGGACGTCGGCCATGACCTTGGCGATCTCGGTCTTGCCGACGCCGGGCTCGCCCTCGAGAAAGACGGGCTTGCCCAGCGCAGACGCCAGGAACATGGTCGTCGCCAGCATACGATCGGCAACGTAGGCCTGTTCGGCGAATCTCGTCTGGATTTCGTCGATGGAGCCGAAGTACCGGGGGGCGACCTCCTGTTCTGCCATTCGTCGTTCTGTCTCCTTGGTTTCGCTCAAGCCGCGCGTCGCTCGACTTTCACGCACTCCGCCCAGTTGGGGTTCTTCAAGAGACGATAGATGTCGCTCGGCGGGTTGAAAGTATTGCGCACCACCACGCCTTTGTCGAACAGCGCGTCCTGAATGGCCGCGCAGATGGTGTGCAGCGGTGCGCCGCCGCCTTCGCCCATGCCCTTGGCGCCGTTGTAGCTGAACGGCGAAGGTGTCTCGATGTCGCCATAGGCGAGGTCGGGCATGTTCATGACCGTGATCGGCGTGTAGTCGGTGAACGTGCTGGTAAGCAGGTTGGCTTCCTTGTCGTAGATGTAGGCCTCCATCATCGCCGCGCCGATACCGTGAGCCGTGGCGCCATGAACCTGTCCTGCGACGATCTTCGGATTGATGACATTGCCGCAATCGTCCACCGCCGCATAGGCCAGAATCTGTGGCACGTAGGTCTTGGTGTCGATTTCTATCACCGCGATGTGCAACTGCGACGCGTACGTCAGCGTCAGGTTGCCGAACTTCTTGTCCGTGTCGGGAATCTTGAACGGCGGACGATAGACATGGCGGATGTTGAGCGTGATGTCGGCAAGTTCGGGCGGCTGGCTGGCCGTATTGATATTGACCATCGCCGACAGGCCCCAGTAGTTGATGCTGCGGTCGGTACCCTTGACCCGCAATTCCGGACCCTGCTGGCCAATACCGAACTCGAGATCGTCTTCGTTGGCTTCGAGCGCGAAGGCGGCCAGCTTCTTCATTTCCTTCTTGAGCTTCTGGCATGCGCCATGAGCCGCCGACAGTCCGGTTACCGCGAACTGGCTGGCGTAGGAGCCGGAATGGCCGCCATGGCTATTGAAGGCGGTGTCGAAGCCGGTCCGTACCTCGACCATATCCGGCCGGATGCCGAGTTCATCGGCCACCACTTGCGCCGTCGTCGTTTCGTGGCCCTGGCCGGAAGGCGTCGAACCGAGGCTGACGACCACGGTACCGTCGAGGTCCAGCTTGATGGTGGCGACTTCCGAGTTGCCGGAGAAGGGCAGGTAGGGATTGACGATGCGCGCCTGGCCGAAGTTGTTGGTGCCGGAATCGAGCGTCGTGCCGATGCCGATGCCGATCCAGCGGCCTTCGGCGCGCGCCGCAGCCTGCTTCTTCTTCCAGTCGTCCCAACCGATCAGCTCCTTCGCCTTTTCGAGTAGGAGCGGATAGTTGCCGGAGTCGTACACGCAGCCGTTCGGCGTGGTGTAGGGGAATTCGCGGATGTAATTCCGGAGCCGCATTTCATCGGCGGAAATGCCGAGTTCGTGGGCGCAAATATCGATCACGCGTTCCATGAACCACAGCTGTTGCAAGCGCGAATAGCCGCGGTTGGGCGACGAGGGCCCCTTGTTCGTGACGACTTGGTTGAAATCGATGCGGATGTTGCGCAGCTTGTAGCAGGCCGGCAACACCTGCGACCAGATCACGCAGCCCAGGGGCTCGTAGCGAGGATAGGCGCCGCAGTCATCAATGTGCTTGGCGCGAACCGCCGTAATGACGCCATCCTTGTCGAGCGCCACTTCCGTGTCGAGGTAAACGCGCTCGCTGCCGTGGCCGCCCGCCTGCATGTGCTCGGTGCGGGTTTCGACCCACTTGACGGGCCGCCCGCCGGCCTTCCTGGATGCCAGCGCCGACAGCGCCATGTAGGGGTAGTTGCCGATCTTGTTGCCGAAGCTGCCGCCCACGTCCATGGTCTTGCAGTGGATCTGGTCGATCGAAAGATTCAGCGACGGCGCGATCATCTGGATGACGATGGCGGGGAAAGAGTTGTTGCACAGGAAATCCACGCCGCCAAACGGCGTCCATGTCGCCACCACGGCATTGGTTTCCAGCGGCGTGCTGGCGAAGCGGTGGAAATCCATCTGACCGATCTTGATGACGGTGGCGGCTTCGGCGAAAGCCTTGTCCAGATCGCCATACTCATAGACACCGTGCCAGTGGTGGTTGGTGCCGAGACCGGGATGGAGAATCGACTTGTCTTCCAGGGCCGTTTTCCAGTCCGTGACGGCAGGCAGCGGCTCATACTCGACTTCGACCAGCTGGGCGGCGTCGGCGGCGATGCGCGGATTTTCGGCAACGACGGCAACCACCGGCTCGCCCTGATAGATGGCCTTGTCGACGGCCATCGGGTAGTCCTTGATGTTCTGAGCGTCGCCGGGGCCGATCTGCATGTAGGGATTGGCCACCGCGGCGACTTCCTTGCCGGTCAGCGTGCAGACGACGCCGGGCAGCGCCTCGGCCTTCGACGTATCGATGCGGACGATGCGCGCATGTCCGTAGGGCGAGCGGACCAGACTCATGTGCAGCATGCCGGCGACCTTGTAGTCATCGACGAACAGGCCGCGGCCCCGCACCAGCCGTCCGTCTTCCTTGCGGGAGAGCGAGGCGTGGACCCACTTGTCGCCTTTGTGGCTTGCGACGGCGGCCGAAAAGTCGCCGTTGCGCGCAAAGGAATTCAGGGGCTGGGAGACCGCGGCCGTCGCATCGACGGCATCCATCGCCGGTCCCGTGTAACCGGCCAGCAAGGCGCTGGCGTCGATCGCCTCTTCGGGCGCCGCTTCGACGGCGGCGGCGGCCTCCTCATGCTTGCGCAATTTCTTCATCAGACCGGACATCCAGCCCGACGATTTCTTTTCGGCCTGAGCCGCCTTGCGCGCCGTCGCTTCTTTCTGATACTCCGGAGACATGGCCTGTTGGAGGCTGGTGACCACCGACTGAATCTGCTGCTCGGCATAGCCGCGCATACCGCCCCCGGCGAGCGATAGAATCTTGCCGACCAGCTGCACTTCGCCCTGCCACTTGACCAGCGTGCCGGTGCCCTTGGGTTCCAGGTCGTAAGACGAAATCATGGTGTACGCGCCGCCCATGACCTTGCCGGTGCCCACATAGGTGGCGTGCTTGGGCGCGACCTTTTCCTTGAGCGTCATCTGCGTGGTCGCGGTACCGCGAATCTTGCCGATGCCCACCGATACCTTGACTACCGCGGTATTGGCGTCCTTCATTTCCAGCGAGGAAAAGGTCGGCAGCAGGGGAGCGAACTTCTGCGGATCGGACAGCAAGTCAAAGGCCTGTGCCGGCGGAGGCGAAACTTCAAATTGGCCGGAGAATTTCATTTCCATGATCAGGCCTCCTTCGAGCTTGCCGCGACTGCCTCGACGGCTTTGATGATGTTCTGATACCCCGTGCAGCGGCAGACGTTGCCGGCGATGGCTTTCTTGATCGCGTAGCGGTCAGGATGAGGATTCTCCTCAAGCAGGGCATGGGTGGCCATCAGCATGCCGGGCGTGCAAAAGCCGCATTGCAGCCCATGGTGTTCGGAGAACGACTTCTGGAGCGGGTGCAATTGACCGTCCTTCTCCAGTCCTTCGACCGTCAGAACTTCGCAACCGTCCGCCTGGACGGCAAACATGGTGCAGGATTTCACTGGCGCGCCATTGAGCTGAACGGTGCAAGCACCACAGTAGCTGGTGTCGCAACCGATATGCGTACCGGTAAGGCCGAGCTCCTCGCGAATGAATTCGACCAGCAGCATGCGCGGTTCGACCTGGCGGCGGAATTTCCGACCGTTCACGGTCATGTCGATGGTGACCTTGTTGATGGCATCAGGCATAGACGTGACTCCCTTCGATAATGGCATTGGCGCTGCGGCGGGTGGCGGTGTCGCCGGCTTTCAGAAAGAGCCCCCGCAGTAACTGGCGCTTGAATTCGGAACTGCCGCGCACGTCGTCGGTGGGTTCGGCGATGGCGGCGACGGCATCGGCGGCGTGCTGCCATACCTGACTATTGAGCGCCTTGCCGCACAGTTCGGCCTCGGCCTGCTCGGCGCGCCGCGGCGTCGGGCCGGAACCGCCCAACGCGATCCGCACGTCCTGGCAGACGTTGCCGGGCGCCACCGTCATTTGCACGCCCACGGAAATCACGGGGAAGGCCGCGGCGGCCTTCTTGTAGGCGATGTACGCGCCGCCGCTGCCGGCCGGCGGCGTCCTGAACCGGACCGAAGTTACCAACTCGCCGGGTTGCAGGGCCGTGGTGTAAGCCTCGGTGATGAAATCGCCGATGGCGATCGTCCGATCGCCTTCCGGACCGGAGCAGCGAATTTCGGCATCGAGGGTGTTGAGCAGCGCCGGCCAGTCGCAATTGGGGTCTGCGGCACTGACCGAGCCGCCAATGGTGCCACGGCTGCGCACCTGTGCATCGGCAATGCCTCCCGCGCAGTCCTTGACGATGGGGACTGTTTTGGCGATGTCCGACCGGGCGATCCAGCCATGCGGCGACAGTGCGCCGATTTCGATCCAGCCGCCTTCGTTCTTGACAAAGCGCAGGTCGGGCAGCCGACCGATGTCGACCAGGTCGGTCGGCTCGTCCATGCGCAGCTTGAGGATGGGAATCAAGGTCTGGCCGCCGGCCAGGGGTTTGGCTGTCTCACCGAGCGTGGACAGCATCAATATCGCCTCTTTGAGCGAGGTCGGGCGGTGATACCGGAATGGCGCTGGATACATAGCGAGTCCTCAGGATGAAGTTGCCGCTCCACGGTCGCCCAGAAACCGCTGGCCACGCTCGGAGCGGGGATACCCACAAATACGATATTACTAACGGCGCATTGCTACTTGTCTCCCAGAGCTTACCCGATTGATCGAGTGTGCTTGGTGAGACACGACAAGGATTCCATGATTCCGGCGATGTCCAGCCAGCGTCCGGTCGCTTTGTCGCGCAGATCATCGCTTAGTGCGGCTTGCGCCAGTTCCCGCAAGTCGGCGAGTTCATCGATATCGGCCGCGAGCAGCGGATCGCGCCGTATCTCGAGTGCGACGCCATGGCGCGTGGCGGCAGCTTCGAACCTGGATAGGCTACCCTTGCCGAATTGGAGCGGAACAGGCAGCGGTAGGGAAGACAGCAACATGTTGGTGCCCGTGCCTTCCTTGCTGGCCGCGATTCTCAGCGAGCCGGCATTCAGCCGCGGATCGAGAAAAGCGCGTACCGCCTTGGCCGAAAGAGTGGGAAGGTCGGCGTGCACAATCAGGACGTGATTCGCACTTTGTCGGTACGCCCAGTCGGCGGAATATGCCAATTCCTCATTCAGGCCGCGGATGGGATCAGGATCGAAGGCCGAAACCCCATCGACGGCGATCAGGCGCTCGATATCGGGAATGTCGCTGACAATGACCACCCGCGAGAACGCTTTCGCATCAACGAGCGCGGCCAAGACGTCATGCGCCATGGCCAGAACCAGTTCGCGACGACGAGTCGCATCCAGCGCACCAGCCAGACGGGTCTTGGCTTCCGCCAGTTGCTTGACGGGTACCAGTGCCCAAAGGCCGTTCATCGATCGCTTTTTCTTGGAAGCGTCATAGGAACTGGTCTTGCGACACCGGCCGAATCAAGTCGGCGGCGGTGCCGCTTCCGCTGAAATCCACGCCGCGGATGACCACGATCGGCAAGGCTTGCGTCGATGGGCCCATGAGGATGGAGGCTGCTGCCGCCAGCTCGTCTGCTTGCGCCACTTCCGTGACCTCCAGCTTGCGTCCGGCCAAGTCAAGCCGGCCGCGATAGTCGTTGAGGGCGACGACGCCGGCGCTGCCGATGCAGGTTCCGCAGGTGCCGAGGCGCCACGGTCGACCGAAGCTGTCGATGATGAGCACGCCGACATCGACGCCGAGTCTATCGGCCAGGCCTTGGCGCAGTTCGGCAGCGCTGCGGTCGGGATCCTCGGGAAGCAGCAGCGCCTGTTCCTCGCCAGACTCGATATTCGATCGATCGATCCCGGCATTGGCGCTGACAAAGCCGAGTCGATGGCGAACGATGAGGACGTCCTTTGTGCAGCGCACAATCCTTTCCGATTCGCGCAACACCAGTTCGACCATGCGGTCATCCTTGTGGCAAAGCGCCGCCACTTCTCTCGCTCTTGGCGTCGGCTCGACATCGCTCAGTCGAACGTAGCGGTTCTCGGACTTCGATACGATTTTCTGGGTGACCACCAAAATGTCATCGTCATTGAGTTGCAGTTGGTTGGCCTGCAGATTTGCAATGATCAGCGGCAGCAGCGCTTGCCCCGGCGAAACCATCGGAAAACCGCTAGGGGCGAGCATCTCCAGCCTGATGGGAACCTGTGTCTGAAGGCCTGAGTCATGAAGCATGGGTCGTTGATGCCTTATATGAGTGGCAGTTGCGAAGGAGCATCGATATCAGTGTCGAAGGATAACTTTCCGGGCCGCGCATTGCGTGGTCGTCAGAGGCGTCGAACTTGCCTGTCCGTGCATGCCGAAGTGTCAGGCGGCTTCGTGTCCAGAATCGGTACCCTTAAATTCTATGCGGGTTCTCGCTCGAATTTGCGCTTCTGATCATGCGAGGATGCTCGCGGAGTCAAGACGCAAGAAGTCCGAGTTTGTACTGTCCAACTCTACATGGGTACCACCGCTCGGCAGCAAGAAAATAGGCCGATTGTTGCGACGCAGGACAACACACGATAGCAGAAGGATAGCGGCAGCATTCTCTGGATAGCGATTGCATCTCTTGAGTCATACCTTGATCATGGCTTCGTTTATTTCTGAGGCAGACAAATGGCTATACGGAGGAGGTGCATAGTGTCGAGCGCGAGAAGACGGGAGAAGGCGGGTACGATGATCATGTTGTCGGAGGTGTCGGATGTACATTGAGCGCGTCTTTGTCCTGGATGCGCCCTTGTCGCGTGCATGGGCATTTCTGAACGAACCGAACGAGGTTGGGCAGTGTCTACCCGGGTGTCACACCGTTGAACTGGTCAAGCCAGGGCTTTATAAGGCCACTATCGGCGTCAAGGTCGGGCCGATCAAGGCGGGTTTCGATGTCCAGGTGGAAACTGTGGAAGAGCGTCCACCGGAGTTCGCGGCCTACACCATGCGGGGCGCCGACAAGGATGGGGGCAGCAAGATTACTGCGGACTGTACTTTGGCGTTAAGGGAAATCGACGGGCAGCGCAGCGAAATAAGTTATACCTCCAAGGTTCATGTGGTGGGTAAGTTCGGCAAGTTTGCCGCCGGCGTCATGCAGAAGTTCGCAGATAATATCAACGACCGTTTCGTGGCGGCTCTCGTCAAGAGAATGGCCGAGATTGAAAAAGATCGAGTAACGGCTGGGTAGGTAGTAGAGAATTGGTGAGATTTATCGTTAGGGGTGTTTCAGTCTTGCTGCCGTTGCGGGCAGTATGCTGGGATCGAGTGCAAATTGTCAGCAAGGAATAGCGACGTGACGAATCCAAGAGAACCTGATCAGAATTCCCTGAAGTCCGGGAAATGGATCAATTCGACTTGCAAGATGTGCTTGCATTCGTGTTCAACACGCGTGCACGTCACTGATGACGGCATCATTAATAAGATCGAGGGAAATCCAACCAATCCGTCCAATGTCGGCAAGCTCTGTCCTAAGGGCAATTCCGGCATCATGCGTCATTACGATCCGCAGCGCTTCAAGCAGCCCTTGCGTAGAACCAATCCGGAAAAAGGCCCGGGCATCGATCCGAAGTGGGAGCCCATTAGCTGGGACGAGGCGTTCGAAATTACCGCCCGCGAGATCAAGAAGTCGCTCGATAAGGATCCGCGCCTGATCCTGCCGTCGCTTGAGGATTTCCAGAAGATGCATATCTGGAACTGGCCGCTGGCGTTCGGCTGTCGCAACTTCTATCAATCCGGCGGGACCATGTGCGGTGGCGCCTACCACCCTTTGAATGGATATATCCATTCATCGTTTGGCGCCGCCAACGATGCGAAGTATTGCAACTACTGGATCAGCAACGGCGGCGGAGATGGTTTCTCCTCCCACCTGCACGCTGCGGCAGCTTCGCATTGGGTCGCCAAGGCACGGGTGGAGCGCGGCATGAAAGTGGTGACGGTCGAGCCGCGGATGTCGATCGCCGGTGCCAAGGCCGAGGAATGGATTCCCATACGACCGGCAACCGATCGTCTGTTTGCCATGAGCATGAGCTACGTCCTCGTCAATGAAGGACTGTGCGATTTTGCTTTTCTGCGCAAGGACACCAATGCGCCTTATCTGGTCGGTCCAGACCAGTACTTCGTTCGGGATCAAGAGCGACAGATCTATGTCTGGGACGCCAAGGACAACCGCGCGAAGCTATGGAACGATCCAAGCATCGATAGCGCAAACCTTGCTCTCGAGGGAGAGTATCTGGTCAACGGCGTGAAATGCCGGCCTGCGTTTCAGGTTTATAAGGACATCCTCAAGGATGCCTCGCCCGAGGCGATGGAAAAGTACACCACCGTGCCGGCGGCAACCGTGTGGCGCATCGCTCGCGAATTCGCGAAGGAGGCACGCATCGGCGAGACCATGACCTTGCCGGACGGCCGAACCGTACCTTACCGACCCGCCGCCTACAATTATTATCGGGGGGCGCAAGGCCACAAGACGGGCATGCAAACCAATCAGGCATTTCAATTGGTGAATATGCTTGTCGGCAATATCGACCATCCCGGTGGCCGGTGCGGCGTGACGCTGACTGATGGCTGCGTCGACAACAACCATTGTTTCCCCGGTGAGTGTGGGCAGATGCTCGGTACGCCTCACCAGTTGGGACCCATGCCCGAGTTTTCGTATCCGCCGAACGAATACCACTTTGCCGGCTATTTCCCGGTGGGTGTGCACGCGCCGCATCTCAATATGGTGTCGTTCCTGGAGCCCGAGAAGTACGGCATCAACTTCAAGCCGGATGTCTTGGTCAACTGCCACTCGAATCCGGTATGGGCAATCCAAGGCCCACGCGACAAGTGGATCCAGTTTCTCAAGGAAATGCGCTTCATCGTCTGCGTCGACATTATCCCGACCGAGATGACCGATTTCGCAGACATCATCCTGCCGTCGCACGATTATCTGGAGTCGTACAACGCAACAATGATCGAGCCTCCGTACACGGAGGGCATCTGCTTCCGTCAGCCGGCGACGGTTCCTCTTTATGACACCAAATCGGAAGAGGATATTTTCTACGAGATCTCCGAACGGCTCGGCATTCTCGACGCGTACAACGA
>JAGVUA010000048.1 GCA_019136545.1 Betaproteobacteria bacterium | reverse complement strand
ATCTTGAGGGTGCGCTTGCCGCCGATGAGAATGGTGGCGCCCTTGTCCTGGCCGGGGGAAAGCGCGCCGGTCATGACGTTGATGCAATGCATGCAGCGCACGCAGTCCTTGTTGTTGATTTCCAGGGCCTGCTTGTCGTCGAGCTTGACGCTGGAGATGTGAGCGCCCTTGCTGACCGCGCCGGCGTCCTTGAGCTGGATGGCGCGGGTCGGACACATGCCGATGACGTCGTTCACCAGCTCGCTCAAGCCGTGCTTGGCGAACCACTTCCTGCCGAGATCGTCGTCGGTGGCCATGTTGTCGCGCCAGGTGCCGATCACGGCCATGTCGGCGCGCTGGATCGAGTTCATGCAGTCGTTGCCGCAACCGGAGAACTTGAACTTGAACTTGTAGGGCAGGGCGGGACGATGAATGTCGTCGAGGAAGGTGTTGACCACCATGCGGTGCGCCTTGGCTTCGTCGAAGCAGGACTGCTCGCAGCGCGCCGCGCCCACGCAGGACATCGAGGTGCGCACGGCCGGGCCGGCGCCGCCCATGTCGAAGCCCATCATGTTGATCTCGTCCCAGGCTTTTTGCACATTCTCGGTGGTGCAGCCCTGCATCATGATGTCGCCGGACTGGCCGTGCAGCGCGATCAGGCCCGAGCCGTACTTTTCCCAGATGTCGCAGAACTTGCGCAGGGTGCCGGTATCGTAGTGCATGCCGGGCGGCGGCATGATTCTGAGCGTATGGAACTCGGTCGCATCCTTGAATACCGGCTCGCCCTTCTCGTTCTTGATTTCCGTGAAGCGGGGAATGACGCCGCCGCCATAGCCGATGACGCCTACGGTGCCGCCCTTCCAGTAGCCCTTGCGGGTCTTGTAGGAGTGTTCCAGGTGGCCGAGCACGTCGACCATGTAATCCTTGTCTTTCGCCAGGCGCTTCAGGCCGGTGACGAAACTGGGCCACGGACCGGTTTCGAGCTGGTCCAGCAATGGGGTTGGGTAGGGTTGCTTGGCCATCGCGTTCTCTCCTCGGTATGATCTGGTTGCTTTTACGTACCGCCGGGCAAGGCTCGCAAGTCCGGGGCCACGCTCCGATCGACATCAGGCTGATACATGGTAAGGAGCGGCATCCGCCACCGCCATACCTCCGATTGGTAGATTTCCCTCCCAAAACGGGCTAGCCTGACCTACCCGGAAGGAGTATGTGACGCCAAGCCAATCCGGTGATGGTTGGCGCGGTAATTCCGGTGCCATAGTATAGCCCCGTTACTGTCGTCGGAGCCTTTTCGTGGACCGCGTTGCCAGCTTAGACAAATTCCGGGTGCCGATCGGCAACCAGGAAATCGAATTGCAGCAGGTGGAATATGAGGCCGGCGGCATGGCCATGCTGCGGGTCCGGATCCGCGAGCGGACGCGTTTCACGATTTTCGACATCGATCCGCTCACCGCCGAGCGCTGGGCGAAAGGAATGATGGAATGGTCGCGGCGGAGCCAGGGCGGACAGTGAGCGACCGCGACGACGTCATCGACTTCGTATTCGACTTGCATGGCCGGGTCATCGCTTTAGACTACGCCGATCGCCTTTGGCGGGCGCTGGCCGGGCACCTGGCCTGGTTGGTCGACGAGCCGGGCGCCGGCGTGCATCCGCTGGCCGGCGTGAGCGCCGGCGACGCCGAGCTTTACCTGACGCGGCGGGCGCGTCTGACCTTGCGCCTGTCGGCCTCCCGGGCGGCGGCGGTCGGCACGCTGGCGGGACAGCGGCTGGATCTGGGCGGCGAGGTCGACGTCGGCGCGGCGCGCCAAAGACGGCTGTTGCCGGCCGGGGTCTTGTATTCCCCGTTCGTCTCGATCGGGGAGATGGAAGAGCGTCCGTTTCTGGAGCGCTGCCGGGCGGACTTCGCCGCGCTCGGCGTTCGCGCGACGCAGCTGGTTTGCGGCAAGCGCAGGCAGTCGACGGGCCAGGACGGCGAATGGCGCGGTTTCAGCCTGATGATCGCCGGTCTCGGCCCCGAGGCGTCGCTGGCGATCCAGCGCACGGGAATCGGCAGCGGACGCGAGCGGGGTTGCGGCATCTTCGTCCCGCACAAATCGGTCGTCGCCGTCGGCGAAACCTGAATTCGGTCATTAAGAGAAGGAGACATGACATGTTGGAACAACCGGCGGTAACCATCGATATGAGCGGCATGCCTTGTCCTGCGCCGCTGCTGGGCGCGAAGAAGATCATCGACGACCTGCAGCCGGGACAAAGCATGCGCTTGATTTCCGACTGCCCGGGCACTTCGGACGATTTGTTCGCCTGGTGCAAGTTCACCGGCAACGAACTGGTGGCGAGCGACAGGCAGGCGGACGGCAAGACGGCCTACACGCTGCGCAAGGCGGGCGGCGCCCACGCCACGCCGGCCGCCCACGTTACGCTCGACATGCGCGGCGTGTCCTGCCCGGGGCCGATCCTGGAGGCGAAAAAGCTGCTGGACGGCATGAAGGACGGTGAAGTGCTGCAAATGGTCAGCGATTGCCCGGGCGCCGTGGCCGATATCCAGGCATGGGGCAACAGCGCATCGGTCGAAGTGCTGGCGACGCTGCCGATGGCGCGCGGCGCCCACGAGTTCTATTTGCGCAAGAAGTGATTATTCGAACATCGAACGAGGGAGCATGTCATGGGTTATGTCATCAACGGTGAGGACAAGGAAGTCGACGATTACGGCTATCTGCTCGAGCCGGATTACAGCGACGAAGCGGCCCGGGTCATCGCCGAGGCGAGCGGTTTGGCGCTGACCGAGCGGCATTTCAAGGTCATCAATTACCTGCGCGAGAAGTACAAGGAGGACGGTCACACGCCCAACCTGCGCAATCTGGTCAAGGGCTTGCAGGAGGAAGGCGGCATGCCGGAAGCCGACAGCAATCTGCTGTTCGAGCTCTTTCCGGACGGCGGCGCTGCCAAGCAGGGCTGCAAGGTCGCGGGACTGCCGCAACCGAAAGGCAAGGGCGGGTACTGAGCGATGGCCGTTCGCATTCGCAGCCAGTTCCACACCGAAGGCCCGCGCTCCGCGGCGACGCTGGCCTCGGTGGTGGCCATCCTTGGCTGGAAGCTGGCGGTCGACGCGATCAAGCAGATGCGCGATGCCGGCTATGACATCGATATCGGCCGGCCGTACTTCGACTTCGTTTGCGAGTTTCTGGTGTTCATGGCGATAGCGGCCGACCGCATCGCCTACCAGCGGCTGGCACCGGACAAACGCGCGGCGTTCACGGCTGCCTTGGCCAAGCGCATGGCCGAGATCGTCGAGGAGAACAACGACATGCTGCTCGGTGCGGCCGAGCCGGACGCCAGTCGGCGCCATTTCATCGACCTGTTCAATCGCCGCGGCGGCGAGTACGCCGAGTTCGACTATGGCCCGGAAGGGCCCGATTTCGGCTTCAATCGCTTGTTCGCGGCCTGCCTGCGCGAGGGCCTGCCGGAAAAGGATCGCCTGTGGGCGATCGATCAGGTGATGGCGATCGAAGCGCCGGAGGCGCTTAAGGCGCTGGAGAAGACGCTGGCCGGCCTGTTGGGCGAGGACGCCGGATCTCCCCGGCGCGAACGCGCCACCGTCAGCGGAGAGTGATGTGGCTTCCCCTTTCGATCTTGAGGCAACGAGCGCCTACGCCGAATGGCGACAGCGCAAGCTCGATACCGCGCCGCGCCGGCTCGAGGACGTCCTGGTCGACATCGGCGATCCGCGACGACTGACTTTGGCGGAACGCGACCGCCTGCTGGCGCTCAACGCCACCGCCAACCTGGCCGTCTATATCGGCAAGACCGGCCGCGATCCCGACAAGGAAATCCCGCGCCAGCTCGGCGCCCAGCTTGGGCTGAAGACCCTCGACAACCATTGGCTTACCGACGACGACGCCATTTCGCCGATCTCGGTGCGCGGCGCCGAGGTGCGCGGCGAACGGCGCGAGTTCATCCCCTACACCGACAAGCCGATCAAGTGGCATACCGACGGCTACTACAACACACCCGACCACACCATTCGCGGCCTGCTGCTCCACTGCGTCGAGCGCGCGGCCAGCGGCGGCGAGAACCAACTGCTCGACCACGAGATCGCCTACATTCTGCTGCGCGACGAGAATCCGGATTTCATTCGCGCGCTTGCCGCTCCGGACGCCATGACCATTCCGCCACGCATCGACGACACGGGCATCGCCCGCGCCGAGCAGTCGGGCCCGGTATTCTCGGTGAATGCCGACGGCACGCTGCACATGCGCTACACGGCGCGCACGGTAAGCATCGCCTGGCCGCCGGATGCGGCCACGCAGGCGGCCAAGACCGCGCTCGAGCGCATCCTCGCCACGCCGACGCCGTGGACGCTGCACGGTCGCCTCGAGCCCGGCATGGGCCTGGTCAGCAACAACGTCCTCCACGACCGCGCCGGCTTCACCGAGACGCCGGCATGCCGGCGCCTGCTGTACCGCGCGCGCTACTACGAGCGCGTGGGCGCGGCCCGCCTAGGGATTGAGAACAGCCCCTAGCCGCCGCCTCTGCGCATCGCCAAATCCATACGCGCCAGCAGGGCCGCCAGTTCCCTGTCGTTGCCCGCCGTGCCGCGCAGGCTGACTTTCAAACAGGGGAGCGTCAGCCGGGCGATCGTCCGGGGCTGAAGCGGCGTCAGCCTGATCTCCAGCCTGGCCGGACCATCCGTGATGGTCGCCCGATCCTCGCGGGACAGGACGCAGTCCGGAAAAGCCAAGCGCAATTGACGCAAGAAGTCTTCACGGCTGACGGACATTTCGCGTTCGACGTGGAATTCCGGGGCCGGCTCGCTCATGGTAGAAAACGACTTTGCTTGCGATGACAGAACCCATTATGAACCGCAGACTCTCCGAGCCGCTGCGCTGGGCCAACATCCTGCTGCGCGGCTTGCACATGGCCGCCGTGGTGGTGCTCGGCGCAGCCTTGCTCGGTGCGCCGGTCTCGGCGGGCCGGGCGGTGGCGGCGCTGGTTGCGACCGGCGCCATCATGCTGGCGCTCGATACCTGGAAGCATCCGGGTCATCTGCGGGAAGCTTCGGGCGTGGCCCTGGAAGTCAAGCTGGTGCTGGTCGTCTGGATGGCCTGGGATGAATCGGTGCGCCCGGTGCTGTTCTGGCTGATCGTCGCCGGCTCGACCCTGTTTTCCCATGCGTCGTCGCGCGTGCGGCATATCCCGGTATTCGGCAGGCGGCCATAAGCCCGCCTGTCAGCCCGCCTGCAGCGCGGGCGCCCAAGGCCTGCCGGGCGGCGCTGTTGAAGCGCCGGTATGAATATGCTAGCTTGTACATATCCGGTTCCCTTCCCAGGCCGGTCGTCACAATATTCCAACCGAGGAGCTCGATATGCAGAAATCGCTGCACATCAACGCCGCCAAATGTACCGGCTGCCTGCAGTGCGAGATGGCCTGTTCCTACGAAAATCATGGTCTTTTCAATCCCGCCAAGTCGCGCATCAAGGTCTTCGACTTCGAGCATGAAGGCCGCAAGGTGCCCTACACCTGCACGCAGTGCGCCGAAGCCTGGTGCCTGAACGCCTGTCCGGTGGACGCGATTCGCGTCGACGCCGTCACCGGCGCCAAGGTGGTCAATGTCGCCACCTGCGTCGGCTGCAAGGTATGCACCATCGCCTGTCCGTTCGGCACCATCAACTATGTGGCCGACCTGGGGAAAGTTCAGAAATGCGACCTTTGCGGCGGCGATCCCGCCTGCGCGGCCGCCTGCCCGACCGGCGCCATCACCTACGTCGATGCCGACTGGACCGGCCTCGACAAGATGCGTGCCTGGGCCGGCAAGACCGATACCGCGACGCGCGCCAGCGCTTGAACAGAAGGAGAACACCATGGCATGGACCCGCAAGATTCTGCGCGTCGATCTGACCAACGGCACCTGCAAGGTCGAACCGCTCAACATGGCCTGGGCGCAGCAATATCTCGGCCAGCGCGGCCTGGCGACCAAGTACTTCGTCAGCGAAGTCGATCCCAAGGTCGATCCGCTTTCGCCCGCCAACAAGATGATCATGACCACCGGGCCGCTGACCGGCACGCCGGCCTCGACCGGCGGCCGCTACTCGGTGGTGACCAAGGGGGCGCTGACCGGCGCCATCGCCTGCTCGAACTCCGGCGGCTACTTCGGCGCCGAACTCAAGTTTGCCGGCTGGGACATGATCATCTTCGAAGGCAGGAGCCCGAAACCGGTCTATCTCTGGCTCGAGAACGACAAGGCCGAACTGCGCGACGCCGGCCATCTCTGGGGCAAGACGGTCTGGCAGACCGAGGAAATCATCAAGAAGACGCACCAGGATCCGCAGATTCGCATTTCCAGCATCGGCCGCGCCGGCGAGAACGGCGTGCTGTACGCCTGCATCGTCAATGACCTGCATCGCGCCGCCGGTCGCTCGGGCGTCGGCACGGTGATGGGCTCGAAGAACCTCAAGGCGGTCGCGGTGCGCGGCACGCTCGGCAACGCCGGCATCAAGGACCCGAAGGCGTTCATGGCCGCCGCCGCCGCCGGCAAGAAAGTGCTGGCCGACAACGCCGTTACCGGCCAGGGCCTGCCGACCTACGGCACGCAGGTGCTGATGAACGTCATCAACGAAATGGGCGCGCTGCCGACGCGCAACCACCGCGACGTGCAGTTCGAGGAGGCGCGCAAGATTTCCGCCGAGGCGATGCACGAGAAGCGGCCGACCGACGGCAAATCGCAGCTCGTCACCAATGCGGCCTGCTTCGGCTGCACCATCGCCTGCGGCCGCATCTCGAAGATCGACGAGACCCACTTCAGCGTCGTGAACAAGCCCGAGTACTGGGGTGCTTCCGGCGGCCTGGAATACGAGGCCGCCTGGGCGCTGGGGGCCGCCAATGGCGTCGGCGACCTCGAGGCTTTGCAGTTCGCCAACATGATCTGCAACGAGGACGGCATGGACCCGATCTCGTTCGGCGCCACGGTCGGCGCGGCGATGGAGCTTTATGAACTCGGCATCATCAAGAAGGAGGCGATCGGCATGGACGCGCCGTTCGGTTCCGCCAAGGCGCTGTGCGATCTCGCCATGATGACCGCCAAGGGCGAAGGCTTTGGCAAGGAGCTGGGCCTGGGATCGGCGCGCATGTGCGCCAAGTACGGCAAGCCCGAGCTGTCGATGTCGGTGAAGAAGCAGGAGTTCCCGGCCTACGATGCGCGCGGCATCCAGGGCATGGGCCTGACCTACGCCACGTCCAACCGCGGCGCCTGCCACCTGCGCAGCTATACCGTGGCTTCCGAGGTGTTCGGCATCCCGGTCAAGACCGATCCGCTCGTCACCGACGGCAAGGCCGATCTGGTCAAGGCTTTCCAGGATGCCACGGCCGTGTTCGATTCCGCCGGCATTTGCGTGTTCACGTCGTTTGCGTGGACGCTGGCCGACGTCCAGCCGCAAATCGCCGCCGCCTGCGAGGGCGATTGGACGCTGGAGAAGCTCAACGAGGTGGGCGAGCGCATCTGGAACATGGAGCGCCAGTTCAACCTCGCCGCCGGCTTCACCGCCAAGGACGACGATCTGCCGCCGCGCCTGAAGATGGAACCGGCCAAGGTCGGTCCGGCCAAGGGGCTGGTGAACGGCATCGACAAGATGCGGCCGGAGTATTACAAGACCCGCGGCTGGGACGAGCAAGGGGTTCCCACCGGGGACACGCTGTCGCGTCTCGGGCTGTAAGCCATCTCATCATCGCGGGGACTGGCGACGCCGGTCCCCGTATTCATTTCGAGGCAAGCCATGAAGCACGTCATCATCGGCAACGGTCCGACCGGCCTGGTGGCCGCCGAAACGCTGCGTCGCCTGCAACCGGCGGCCGAGATCATCCTGATCGGCGACGAGCCCGAACCGCCTTATTCGCGCATGGCGATTCCGTATTTTCTTCACGGCAACATCGCTGAACAAGGCACCTGGTTGCGCAAGGATGCCGACCATTATTCGAAGCATGCCCTCCAACTCGTGCAGGGTCGCGTCTCCAAGGTGGACGCGGCGGCCAAGCAGGTCGAATTCGCCGACGGCCAGCGGCAAGGCTACGACGCGCTGCTGATCGCCACCGGCTCGCACCCGGTCCGTCCCGAGGTGCAGGGCATGGATCTGCCGAACGTGCATACCTGCTGGACGCTGGCCGATGCCCGGGCCATCGCCGCGAAGGTGAAGCCCGGCAGCCGCGTCCTGCAACTCGGCGCCGGCTTCATCGGCTGCATCATCATGGAAGCGCTGGCCATGCGCGGCGCCAGGCTGACGGTGGTGGAAATGGGCGACCGCATGGTGCCGCGCATGATGACGGCCAAGGCGGGGGCGATGATCAGGCGCTGGGTCGAGCAGAAGGGCGTGTCGGTGCGCGTCGGTTCGGCGATTACCGCCATCGAGCCGGCGGGCGATGCGCTGTCGGTGAAAGTCAGTGGCGGCGGGGCGCCGCTGCTCGCCGACCTGGTCATCTGCGCGGCCGGCGTGCGGCCCAACATCGGCTTCCTCGCCGGCAGCGGCATCGAGATGGGGCGCGGCATTCGTGTCGATGACCGCATGCGGACCTCGATCGCCGGCATCTACGCCGCCGGTGACGTCACCGAGGCGGCGGGTTTCCATTCCGGGCAGCCGGAACTGAACGCCATCCAGCCCAACGCCGCCGATCAGGCGCAAATCGCGGCCAAGAACATGGCCGCGCACGACCTGGCCGGCGCGGCCCCGGTTTCGCAAGGCAGCCTGGCGATCAACGTGCTCGACACCCTCGGGCTGATCTCGACCTCCTTCGGCCAATGGCAGGGTCTCGAGAAAGCGCAGGGCGGCGACGGCGTGGAACTGGTCGATGAAGCGAACTTCCGCTATCTCTCGCTCCAGTTCAAGGACGACGTGCTGATCGGCGCCACCAGCATCGGCTGGACCGACCATGTCGGCGCGCTGCGCGGTCTGATCCAGACGCGGGCGCGCCTGGGCGTCTGGAAAGACCGGCTGCTCGCCGACCCGACCTCGTTCATGGCCGCCTATCTCGCCACCGCGCAAAAGGCGGCATGACGGCTGCCGGAGGGGTTTCGTGAAGGTGACTTTCAAGCTCTTCGCCATGCTGCAGGATTACTTGCCGGCGGAAGCGAAGAAGGACAACGCGCTCGTGCTCGAGCTGGCGGAAGGCACCACGATCCTCCAGGTCATCGAGCGCTTTGCCCTGCCCTTGAAGTCGTGTCATCTCGTGCTGGTGGACGGCCATTTCGTGCCGCCGGCCGAACGCGCGGCGAGAGCGCTCAAGGAAGGCGAAACCTTGGCCATCTGGCCGCCGATCGCCGGCGGTTAGGATGAAGGGCGGCGCAGGTCAGGCGTCGCGCTGCGCCGGGGCGGGGGCTTCCTTCAGCGCCCGCCGCAGCACCTTGCCGACGTTGGTCTTGGGCAGGTCGTCGCGAAACTCGACATGGCGCGGCACTTTGTACGAGGTGAGCTGCGAGCGGCAATGGGCGATGATGGCCTCCGCCGTCAAGGTAGGGTCCTTGCGCACCACGAAGATCTTGACGGCCTCGCCCGAGTGCTCGTCCGGTACGCCGATGGCGGCGACTTCGCGCACGCCCGGATGGCTGATGACCACTTCCTCGACCTCGTTCGGATAGACGTTGAAGCCGGACACCAGGATCATGTCTTTCTTGCGGTCGACGAGGAAGATAAAGCCCCGGTCGTCCATGTAACCGATGTCTCCCGTGCGCAGGAAACCGTCGGCGTAAAACGCGGCGCGGGTTTCGTCGGTGCGCTGCCAGTAGCCCGGCGTGACTTGCGGACCGCGCACGCACACTTCCCCCGGCTGCGTGATCGCGGCATCGTGGCCGGCGTCATCGCGGATCGACACCTCCGTCGAGGGCAGCGGCAGGCCGATCGAGCCGGTGAAGCTGTTGCTGTAGAGCGGATTGATGGTTACGGCCGGCGAGGTTTCCGTCAGTCCGTAAGCCTGGATCAGCGTCTTGCCGGTCACTTCTTGCCAGCGGTCGGCGACCGGCTTCTGCACGGCCATGCCGCCGCCGAGCGTCACTTTCAGCCGGGAGAAATCGAGCTGGGCGAAGCGTTCATCGTGCAACAGGGCGTTGAACAGCGTGTTCACGCCGGTGATGACCGAGAACCGGTGCTTGTCGAGTTCCTTGATCAGGCCCGGAATGTCGCGCGGATTGGCGATCAGCAGGTTGGTGGCGCCGAGCCGCATGAACATCATGCAATTCGCGGTGAGCGCGAAGATATGGTAAAGCGGCAGCGCGGTGACGACCAGTTCCTCGCCTTCCCGAACCACCGCGCTGATCCAGGTGCCGGCCTGCGTGACGTTGGCGAGGATGTTGCGGTGGCTGAGCATGGCGCCCTTGGCCACGCCGGTCGTGCCCCCCGTGTATTGCAGGAACGCCAGGTCGTCGAGGCCGACGGCGGGCGCCTGAAAGCCGTGACGGCCTCCGGCCGCCAGCGCCTGATCAAGCCCGATTGCCGAGGCAATGCGCCAGGCCGGCACCATTTTCCTGACATGGCGCACCACCAGGTTCACCAGCAGTCCCTTCAGCCCGAGCATCTCGCCCATCGAGGTGACGATGACGTGGCGGATCGACGTGCGCGGCAGGATCTGTTCGACGGTGTGGGCGAAGTTCTCGACGACGACCATGACTTCGGCGCCCGAGTCCTTGATCTGGTGCTCAAGCTCGCGCGGCGTGTACAGCGGGTTGCAGTTCACCACGACGCAGCCGGCGCGCAGCGCACCGAACATGCATACGGGGTACTGTAAAAGGTTGGGCATCATCAGGGCGACGCGTGCGCCCTTGCCGGCGCCGATGCTTTGCAGCCAGCCCGCGAACTCGGTCGAACGGCGATCCAGGTCGGCGTAGCGCAGACCCACGCCCATGCTCAGGTACGCCAGTTTTTCGCCATGGCGTCGACAGGCATTGACCAGGAGCTCGCCCAGCGAGGACTCGGTTAACGGACCGATTTCGGCCGGAACGTCTTCCGGATAACTCTTCAGCCAGACCTTTTCCATACCCGTCTCTTGTCGTCCTAGTCCGCCAGGCGGCGGATCGTTTTTCCGTGGCGCGGTCGAGCCGCGGCAGCCCCCGCAGCATACCGCAATTGCCCCCGCGTCATGAAGCCGGCCTTGCCGGCCGGGGCGGCTGCGCGGCGCCGGCGATGCCGAAGTCGTAGGGAAAGTCGTCGACGCGCACGACGAGGTCGCGCAGCCGGTTGCGCCGGGCCAGGACTTCGTGTTCCGCCGCATCGATGACGTCGGCCGCGAAAGCAGCG
This sequence comes from Betaproteobacteria bacterium, assembly GCA_019136545.1. GTDB lineage: Bacteria > Pseudomonadota > Gammaproteobacteria > Burkholderiales > Rhodocyclaceae > Fen-999. The sequence goes on along the minus strand of JAGVUA010000048.1, from coordinate 7,239 downwards.
GCGGCGATGTCGCGAACATTGGCTTGCGGATTGCCGTCGAAGCGGCCGTCGCGTTCGGCCTTGCGTATTTTCGCCTCGATCGGTTCGGCGTCAACGGTGGCGGCGAGCGCCAGCTCGATGGCGCCCACCGGCTGGTCGTCGCCGGCCGGGACATGGCAGCCGGCCGTCAGCCTTTCCCGTGCCGGGCCGGGGTTGATCAGCACCCGGGCCACCTCGTGGCCGACTGCATCGGACGGCACGACATAGGGATGGCCGAAGGGAAAGATTACTTTGTGCAGCCAGAAGGCAAAGAAGCGGTTCGGGTAGTTGGCGATGACGCCGTCGAAGGCCTGCTGGGCCTTGTACATGGCGTCCCAGACCGCCCAGTGCATCAGCGGCGCGTCGGCGGCCTGGCGGCCTTCGTCCTCGTAACGCTTGAGCGTCGCCGAGATCAGGTACAGCTGGGACAGGATGTCGCCCATGCGCGCCGACAGCTTTTCCCGGCGCTTGAGGTCGCCGCCCATCACCAGCATCGAAATGTCGGCGATATAGGCGAAAGCCGCCGAAAAGCGGGTCAATTGCTGGTAGTAGCGGCGGGCGGCGGGCGCCACGTCGGGCACCGCGACCGTGTGCGAGCCGGTCAGCCCGTGCCAGAACGCGCGCAGGCCGTTGCGCAGCGTGTAGCCGATGTGGCCGAACAGGGCGGCGTCGAAATCGATCAGGCCCCTGCGCGCATCGGCGGCCTGCACTGCCTGGATTTCGGCCAGCACGAAGGGATGGCAGCGCACGGCGCCCTGGCCGAAGATGATCAGGCTGCGCGTCAGGATGTTGGCGCCTTCGACGGTGATGCCGATCGGCAACTGCTGGTAAGCCCGGCCGAGGAAGTTGGCGGGACCGAGGCAGATGCCCTTGCCGCCGATGATGTCCATGCCGTCGTTCACCACCTGCCGCGCCCGTTCGGTGACGTGGTACTTGACGATGGCCGAGACCACCGACGGCTTTTCGCCGAGGTCGATGGCGCCGGCCGTCAGCATGCGCGCGGCGTCCATCATGTAGGTGTTGGCGCCGATGCGGGTCAGCGGTTCTTCGATGCCTTCGAAGCGGCCGATCGCCATGTTGAACTGGCTGCGCACGCGCGCATAGCCGCCGACCGCCCGGGCGGTGATCTTGGCCATGCCGGTGTTCGAAGACGGCAGGGAAATGCCGCGGCCAGCCGCCAGGCATTCCATGAGCATGCGCCAGCCCTGGCCGATGCGTTCCGGTCCGCCGATGATGAAGTCGAACGGCATGAACACTTCGCGGCCGCGCGTCGGACCGTTGGTGAAGGCGCCATTGAGCGGCAGGTGGCGCCGGCCGGTGTCGACGCCCGGATGGTCGTGCGGCACCAGTGCGCAGGTGATGCCCAGGTCCTTGCGCCCGCCGAGCAGGCCGTCCGGATCGAACAGCCGGAAGGCGAGCCCGAGCAGGGTGCAAACCGGGGCCAGCGTGATGTAGCGCTTGTCCCAGGTGACGCGCATGCCGATCACTTCCCGGCCCTGCCATAGGCCCGTGCAGACGATGCCGGCGTCGGGAATGGCGGCGGCGTCGGAGCCGGCCCAGGGCGAAGTCAGCGCGAAGGCGGGAATTTCCAGACCCTTGGCCAGACGGGGCAGGTAGTGGTTCTTTTGTGCTTCGGTGCCGTAATGCAGCAGCAGTTCGGCCGGCCCGAGGGAATTGGGCACCATGGCGCTCACCGCCAGCGCCGACGAGCGCGTCGACAGCTTCATCACCACCTGGGAGTGTGCATAGGCGGAAAAGCCCAGGCCGCCATACCGTTTCGGGATGATCATGCCCAGGAAGCCCTTGTCCTTGAGGTATTGCCAGGTCTCGGGCGAGAGGTCGTAACGCTCGTGCGAGACCTGCCAGTCGTCGACCAGCCGACAGGCGGTCTCGGCTTCGTGGTCGAGGAAGGCTTGCTCCTCGGCGGTCAGTTTCGGCGCCGGCATGTCGAGCAGCTTTGCCCAGTCGGGCCGGCCGCGGAACAGTTCGCCTTCCCACCAGACGGTGCCCGCTTCCAGCGCTTCCCGTTCGGTGTCCGACATGGTCGGCAGAATGCGCTTGAACAGGGCGAACACATGGCGGGTGATCAGGGCGCGACGCAAAGGCGGCAGGATCAGGACCAAAGTCAGCGTCGACAGGACGCCGATGACGATCAGGGTACCGGTCATGGGGTTTTCCTCCGAATGCGTGGGGTCTGGCCAGCAATGTCGCCGGAATGCGGCGAGCCTCAAGCTTACAGGGTTTGCCGGCCGGGAATCGCTTCGCTTATTCGGTATACTTCGCGCTTCCCTTCCTGTCCCGCCGATGGCATTCCGACCCGTTCCATGCGTATCCTCCTGAGTAACGACGACGGCTATTTCGCGCCGGGCATCGAGGCGCTGGCCGAAGCGCTTCGGCCGCTGGCCGAAATCACCGTGGTGGCCCCCGAGCGCGATCGCAGCGGCGCCAGCAACTCCCTCACGCTCGACCGGCCGATGCGCCTGCGCCAGGCCGCCAACGGCTTTTATTTCGTCAACGGCACGCCGACCGACTGCGTGCATCTGGCCGTCACCGGCATGTTCGATCACCTGCCCGACATGGTGGTGTCGGGCATCAATCTCGGCGCCAACATGGGCGACGACACCATCTATTCCGGCACCGTTGCCGCCGCCATGGAAGGCTACCTGTTGGGCGTGCCGGCCATCGCCGTTTCGCTGACCAGCAAGGAAGGGCGTCATTTCGCCACGGCCGCGCGGCTCGCCCGCGAACTGGTCGAGCGCTTCCTGCGCGAAGGTTTCGGCCAGCCGGTGCTGCTCAACGTCAACGTGCCCGACGTGCCCGCGCTCGAAGGCGTGCGGGTGACGCGGCTGGGCCGCCGTCACAAGGCCGAGCCGGCCGTTCCGCAAGTCACGCCCCGGCACGAGACGGTCTATTGGGTGGGTGCCGCCGGCGAGGCGGCCGATGCCGGCGCCGGCACCGATTTCCATGCCGTGGCCCACGGCTACGCCTCGATCACGCCGCTGCAGGTCGATCTCACCCATACCGGCCAGCTTGGCGCGGTGGAACGCTGGCTGGTTCGATGACGGCGCTGCAGGGCATCGGCATGACCTCGCAGCGCACGCGCGCGCGCATGATCGAGCGCCTGCGCGAGCAAGGCATTCGCGACGAGCGCGTGCTGACGGCAATGGCGGCCGTGCCGCGCCACGTGTTCGTCGGTCCCGCGCTGGCCCATCGCGCCTACGAGGATACGGCGCTGCCCCTGATCCTCGGCCAGACCATTTCGCAGCCTTACGTCGTCGCCCGCATGATCGAGCTCCTGCTGGCGGAGCGCCCGGCGCTGGGCAAGACGCTGGAGGTCGGCGCCGGCTGCGGCTACCAGGCCGCCGTGCTCGGCACCTTGAGCCAGCAGGTATATGCCGTCGAGCGGCTGGCGCCGCTGCTGGCGCAGGCGCGCGACAACCTGCGCACGGCGAAGCTGTCCCACGTGCGCCTCAAGCATGCCGATGGTATGAAGGGGCTGCCGGAGGCCGCGCCCTTCGATACCATCATCGTCGCGGCGGCGGCCGTCGCCGTGCCGCACGTGCTGCTCGATCAGCTGGCGCCGGGCGGCCGCCTGATGCTGCCGCTGGGCAGCCAGGATCAAGTGCTCTGCCTGGTCGAGAAGACTGGGCGGGGCGTGGTGGAAACGCGGTTCGATCCGGTTCGCTTCGTGCCGCTGTTACCGGGAGTCGCTTGAATGTCGCTTTACCGCTGGATGTGCATATTGATCACCGTGAGCGGGTTGGCCGGCTGCGCCAGCCGCGCGCCGGCCCCCATGGGCGCGCCGAGCGCGCCGGTCGTGGTCGAGTCGGGTGCGGCGGCTGCCTCCGCCACCGCGGCCAAGCCACCGTCGGTTCCCGTAGCCGGCCGCGAAGGGTATTACGTCGTCAAGAAAGGCGACACGTTGCGCAAGATCGCGCAGGAGCAAGGCCGCGATCATCGGCAGATCGCCGCCTGGAACAATCTGACCGATCCGAACAAGCTCGAGGTGGGTCAGGAACTGCGGATCGTGCCGCCGGAAGGCGAAGCCGAAGTGCGGCCCATCGTCACCGTTGCGCCGGTGGTTGTGGTGTCGGAGCCGACGGTATCGACGATCAGCGGAAGCGAGACGCTGAAGCACTGGCCCAAGGGCGGCAAGATCGCCTATTCGGAAACGGCCCTGGCGCAGGCCAAGGCGCTCGACGGGACTGCCGCGCCGGCCAAGACACCCGTCGCGGTCGCGCAGCCGCAGGCCGGCGCGCCGGCGGCGACTGCGGGCGGCGCTGCGGCCGCGGCACCGACCGCCCCGGCAGCGCCGACCCCGTCCACCGAGCCGAACGCCGAGGCGGTGGACTGGACCTGGCCGGTGGGCGGCAAGCTCATCAGCGAATTCGTCGAGGGCGGCGGCGGCAAGGAAAGCAACAAGGGCATCGATCTGGCCGGGCGCATGGGCGAGCCCGTGCAGGCCGCGGCGGCGGGCAAGGTGACCTACGTCGGCAGCCTGCGCGGCTATGGCGACTTCCTCGTCATTCGGCACAACAGCGACTACATTTCCGTGTACGCCCACACCAGCAAGATCCTGGTCAAGAAAGACCAGGTGGTGAGCAAGGGCCAGAAAATTGCCGAGGTGGGCAGTTCCGACGCCGACCAGCCCAAGCTCCATTTCGAGATCCGGCAGCAAAGTCGGCCGGTCGACCCGATCAAGCTGTTGCCGGCGCGCTAGTGGACGAGGAAGGCTTCCTCGAAGCGGCCGAAAAAGACCTTGCCGAGGAGCCGGACGGCACCGGTGGCGAAGTCGACTTCATCGAAGACCTCACGCAGATCTATCTGAACGAGATCGGCGCCGGCCCGCTGCTGACGCCGGCCGAGGAGCTGGCGCTGGCGCGCGCAACGCGCGCCGGGGATTTCGCGGCGCGCCAGCGCATGATCGAGGCCAACCTGCGGCTGGTGGTCAGCATCGCCAAGCATTACCAGCATCGCGGCATTCCGTTCGACGACCTGATCGAGGAAGGCAACCTCGGCCTGATCCATGCGCTCGAGAAGTTCGATCCCGAGCGCGGCTTCCGGTTTTCCACCTACGCCACCTGGTGGGTGCGGCAGAACATCGAGCGCGCCATCATGAACCAGTCGCGCACCATCCGCCTGCCCGTACATGTCGTCAAGGAGCTCAACATCGTGCTGCGCGCCCTGCGCAAGCTCGAGTCCGCCGCCGACAACGAACCCGACCATCACGCCGATGCTCTTGCCGTCGCCCGTTTGCTCGACCGGCCGGTCGATGAGGTGAGGCGCCTGCTGGCCTGCAACGAGCGCACCGCGTCGCTCGACGCGCCGCTCGAGATCGACCCCGACCTGTCCATGAGCGACGCTCTCGCCGACGAACGGATCGAGGCGCCCGATCTGCGGCTCGAACATGCCGAGATCGAACGGCATGTCGCCGAGTGGGTGGCCCGGCTATCCGACAAGCAGCGGTTGGTGATCGAGCGGCGCTACGGCCTCAATGGCCGCGATGTGGCGACGCTGGAAATGCTCGCGATCTCGGCGTCACCCGGGAACGCGTCCGGCAGATCCAGCTCGAAGCGCTCGGCCAGCTGCGCCGGCAACTCGCGCGCGAAGGTGTCGGGCGGGATTCGGTGCTGTAGGCGGCGTCAGGCCGCCAGCGCCTTGCGCATGGCATTGGCGAGAATCGAAGGATCCTCGGCGCCGACGACGACTTCGCGGCCGTCGATGATGTAGGTGGGCACCATGTTGATGCCCATCGCGTGAACCTCTCGCTCTCTGTCGAGCACGGTCTGGCGGTCGGTGTCGGAGGCGAGATAAGCGACGACTTCGGCAACCGGGTAGCTGCATTCTTCGGCGATGCGCGTTAGCACGGCCGTATCGCCGAGGTTCTCGCCGCGCTGGAAGCTGCCGACGAACAGGCGCTCCACCAGCGCTTCCGCGTCGCCGCGCCGCTGCGCCCAGTGGACCAGGCGATGCGCTTGCAGCGTGTTGACGCGCAGGGAAATGTTCTCGAAGGCGAATGTCACGCCGCTGGCGCTGCCGGCCTGCCGGACACGCGCGAAAATGCCCTCGACGGCGGCGCGGCCGCCGAACTTCTGTTCCAGGAACGGCAGGTAGGGTTCGCCTTCGGGCGGCGTGTCGGGATTGAGGAAGAAGGGTCGCCAGCGCTTTTGGCAGGCGAAGTCCGGCTGGTCGCGCCGGACTTCGGCGATGGCGGCGGCCAGACGGCGCGTGCCGATGAAGCACCAGGGGCAGACGAAGTCGGAAACGATTTCGATGGTCAGCATGGTCTTGTGTCTCCGTGAGCGTGGAAAAAATCAGGGGCGTGCGGCGCGCAAGGCCTCGGCCAGGTCCATGACGGCGGCGGCGTAGAAGCTGCTGCGGTTGTAGCGCGTGATGACGTAGAAATTGTTGAAGCCCAGCCGGTATTCGGTATCGGCGCCGGGCGTCGGCAGGTCGATCAAGGCGGCCGGCAGTTCCGGCGCGCCGTCTGTTGCTATGCCCCGGGCCGCCAGTTCGGCCGGTGGTCGCGCCGGGCGGATGCCCTCGGCAAGCAAGGCCTGCACATCCGGCGTATCGCCATCACTGACTTTGGCGGGCAGCGCGATCGGTTCGCCGTCGCGCCAGCCATGTTCGGCGAGGAAGTGGGCGACGCTGCCGATGGCATCGTCGACGCTGGCCACGAGGTCGATGCGTCCGCTGTCGTCGAAATCGACCGCCCACCGGCGGATGCTCGACGGCAGGAACTGCGGCAGGCCGATGGCGCCGGCATAGGAACTTTTGTACTTCCAGGGATCGCGCCCTTCGTCGCGGGCCAGCAACAGCAAGGCTTCCAGTTCGCCGCGAAACAACGCCGCGCGCGGTGGATAGTCGAAGGCCAGGTTGGTGAGGGCGCCGAAGGCGTCGAAGCGTCCACGGTGCCGGCCGAAATAGGTTTCGATGCCGATGATGGCGACGATGACGTCTTCCGGCACGCCGAAGCGCGTCTCGGCGCGCGCCAGCGTTGCGGCGTGGCGCGTCCGGAAATCCAGGCCGCGGGCGATGCGCGCCGGCTCGACGAAGCGGGCGCGATAGGTCTGCCAGGAGCGGCTGCCGGGATCGGCCGGCGGCGTGATGGCCTTGATGACCGCAGGATTGGGTCTGGCCTTGCGGAATTGCGCGCGCAGGCGTTCGGCGTCGAAGCCGTGGCGTTCGCTCATGTCGGCGATGAAGGCGTGCACGTCC
>JAGVUA010000091.1 GCA_019136545.1 Betaproteobacteria bacterium | reverse complement strand
CTCGCGGCGACCACCGCGACCGGCACCAGGCCGACGACGCCGGCCAGCAGCTTGGCCGGCGTGCCGCCACGGCTGACTTTCAGGACTTGTCCGCCCAGCCATACCGACCAGCCGGCGCCGACGGCGAGGAGCGCCGCGCGCAGACCGGGCAGCCAGCCGAGCGGCACGCCCTCCGCGCGCAGATGGGTGGCGGTCATCATCGACAGGCCGAGAAACAGGCCGATGCCGGCCAGCGGCGTCAGCGCCAGCGTCAGCCGTCGCCAGTCGGCGCCCGCGAGCCGTGCCGCCAGGCGCAGGCATGCCCAGGCGCCGCCGCCGATCGCCAGCGCGACGCCGCCGATGTAGACCAGGATGGCAGCGCCGTCGAGCCAGGTGAACAGGTCGTTGGCGGCTTCCTGATGGGTCAGCAGCCACCAGGGCGCATCGGTGTCGAGCGGCCAGAGGATGTCGCGGTTCACCAGCCATTCGGCGGCCGCCTGCTTCAGGCGCACGAACCAGGGGTTGACGGTCCACTGAAATGCGCCCAGCGCCACGCCGAGCAGGCCGAACAGCAGCAGCATGGCTTCGGCGGTGCGCGGCGCCTCGCCGGCGAGGATTTCGGCGTTGGGCGAACGCGCCGCCAGTTCGACGGCGTCGCGATGGCCGCTGCAGCGGCCGCAGGCGTGGCACTCCGCCATGCCGTCGAGCTTGCGGACGTTGAGCAGCGGCGCGCAATCGACGGCGGGCGTGCGCGCAGGATGCCGCTTCCAGGCTTCGGCATCGACGCGAAAATGGACCGGCGCAAGCCTTGCCAGCAGCGCAAAGACGCCGGAGACCGGGCACAGGTGGCGGCACCAGATGCGCTTGCCCTTGCCGTACAGGTAGCCGATCGCCATGGCCGCGACGGTGGAGCCGCCGAGGATCAGCAGCGCCGCCTGCGGATATTCGTAGACGCTGACCAGCTGCCCGTAGACGGTGGTCAGGATGAAGGCGACGACGGGCCAGCCGCCCCAGCGCAGCCATTTCGGGATGGCGCCGCCGCGGCCGTGGCGGCTGGCGAACTCCGCCAGCGCGCCTTCCGGGCAGAGCACGCCGCACCAGACGCGGCCCACGAGCATGATCGAAAGAATGACGAACGGCCACCAGACGCCCCAGAACAGGTACTGCGCCGCCAGCACCAGCCGCTCGTGCCAGGCGCCGACGTAGGGCGGCTTGTCTTGCACGGGCACCTCGTCCGATGCGGTGCACACCGCGGGGTCGACGAACGAGGCGGCGCCGAAATCGCTGGAGAACAGCCGCGTCTCGGGGTTCGGCGGCGGCAGAAAAGCGGGCAAGACCACCAGCACGGCGTAGAAGACGACGATGGCCCACTGGATGCCGAGGATGGCGCGGCGATGGCGCGCCATGCCGTCGCCGAGACGAGCCAGACGGCTCTTGGGCAGGCGCGGCTGGAAGACGATGGTGGCGGTCTGGACGTTCATGCCGCGTTCATCTGGCGATCACCACCAGTTCGCCGGTGATCGGATTGAACTCGTCGACGAAGCTGTACTCGCCGGGCTGGAGCTTCGGCAGCGTGACGAAGGAGCGCGCGCCGGCGGCGAGAATTTTCTCGATGTGCATTTCGTCGTTCTCGAACTCGAGCGGACCGGGACCGTCGTTCTGCAGCGTCAGCTTGATGCGCTTGCCGGCGGGCACTTCGACGCGGTCCGGAAAAAACCGGCCGTCCTTGACGACGATGTGGAAGGTCGGCAGTTCGGTCGATTGCGCCTGGCTGTCCGCCACCCAGCCCAAGCCGAACCAGAGCAGAACGACAAAGAACAGATGCGCCAGAAGTCGTGCCATGGTCAGATCCCGATTTTTGCGCGCAGGCCGATGACCTTGATCGACTGCGTCCCGCCGTTGCCGGCCGGCCGCTGGATCAGCTGGACGTCGGGCGTCAGCTCGAATTTGCCGTTGACCTTGTAGCGGTAGTAGAGCTCGACCTGCCGCTCCCAGCCGGCGGCCCGGTAGCCGAAGTCGGGGTTGCCGTCGCCGTCGGCATCCACCGTCGCCGAGTCGTTGCGGAAGTCCTTGCTGGTGCGCAGCGCGCCGAGCGCGATGCCCACACCGTCGGTGCCGCGGCCCCAGTCGGACCCGGCCAGCTCGGCGCCGACGGTGATCGCGCGGTCGAACCTGGTCCGGCCCTTGAGCTGGTGACCGTAGCGGCCGAACAGCGTCAGGTCGTCCGCCACCTTCTGGTCGACCGAGGCGCCGATGCCGGCATGGCGGCGTTCGACGCCGTCGTAGCCCGGTGCGCGGCCGTTCTGCCAGGTGTAGAGGCGGTAGCTGCCCGGCAGGTAGTTGAAGCGGGCGTGCGTTTCCGCCTGGGCGATCACGAGCGGCGAAGACAGCGAGCCGCTGAAGTTGGCGCCCGGCCCCGCGCCGAACACGCCCAGCGACAGGCTCCACTCGGCGCCCTTCTGCTGCTCGTTGACATACTGGACGATGGCGCCGGGCGAGAAGCCATAGGCGTCGGCGCCCACGTCGCCGCCAGAGTCGAGCAGCGGGTTGTGCACGAAGGCGTTGTTCATGAACCGGGTCGACTCGTCGTCGGCGATCGCGTTCTGGTCGAAGAAGACGAAGGGGTCGATCTTGCCGAAAGTCACGTGCAGGTGCTCGCGCGAGTTGGCCTTGATGCCGTCGCGCGGCAGCGGCACCTTGAGCTGGTACCAGGCCTGGGCGAGGATGGCGAAGGAATCGTCGGGGCCGGCGCCGGTCTGGAACGCCAGCGTGTTCGGCGTGCTGGTGTAAGTCGACTTCAAGCCGATGCCGTTGCCCTGGCCGAAGCGGACGTGGGTGAAGATGCTGCCGTCGATGTCGCCCATCGCGCCGCCGGGCAGGGTGACGGACAAGTCGCCGCGATAGCTGGCGCGCGACTCGCGCTGATCGGTCGGCGTGCCGCCATGGCTGACTTTCTGCGCCACGCCGGTGATGCTGGCGCCGACGCTGATGCCTTCCAGCGCCTCGATCTGACGGGCCTGCTTCTGCATGGACAGCGCCTGGAACTCGACGGCCTTGAGGCGCATGGCGATTTCCGGTTCCTGCTCGCTGATCCGTTCGGTCGTCAGCGCCTTTTCCATTTCCTTGTTCTGCCGCTCCAGCGCCTCGATGCGCTCGGCCAGACGCTTGAGCTCGGCGCGCAGGGCGGCAGTGTCGTCGGCAAGAGCGGGCGCGGCCAGCCCGGCCGCCAGCAGGGCGGCGAATGCTCGGGCGCGCACGATCAGTACCCGCCCTTCTTGCCGATGCCGGCGTAGGTGAATTCCCACTCGGCCTCGACCGGCTTGAACCACGGACGCACGCCGGTGGCGCGGTCGGTATGGCGGCCGAAGTGGTTGCCCTGAGCGTTCTCCTTGGCGTTGGGCGGGTAGACGATGAACTTCAGCTTGTACTTGCCCGGGCCCTTGAGCTTGACGTTGTCGCCGTAGTGCGGGCCATCGCTGGCCACCATCGGCATCATGTCGCCCTTGATGGTCTCGTTGCTGCCGATCTTGGTCAGCTCATACTTGACGAGCAGGTGCGGAATCCAGAAGCCCTCGGGAAAGCCGTTGGGATTGTTGGCCAGCGCGTGGATATCCGCTTCGAGGTGCATGTCGGAATCGGCGGCCTTGCGCATGTGGCCTTCGGGCTCCATGTCGATGGCCTGCAGATAGACGGCCGCGATTTCCATGCCGGCGAGATTCTGCGGACTGCCGATCGGATACTCGAGCGCGGCGGCGGATGCCGCCGAAGCGGCGGCGACAATGAACAGCAAGGATCGAACGAAACGCATGGCAAGCCTCCCTATGATTTTGGCTGATGGTGGCTGGCTTGCCGTGCTGGAACGCTGGCGGCTGGCTGGCCGGAACGGTGGCTCACGCCACGGCTGGCGCCGCGGCGGAGCGAAAAGTCACGATCCCGAATCGCCCCCCATTTGCGATTGCAGGTAGTTCTGCAGGCCCACTTTCTCGATGAGCGCGAGCTGGGTTTCCAGGTAATCGATATGCGCTTCGGTGTCGTCGAGAATGTCCTGCAGGATGTCGCGCGACACGTAGTCGCCGACGCTTTCACAGTAGGCGATGGCGGCCTTGCTGTCGGCATGGGCGCCCTGCTCGAGCTTGAGGTCGCCGCCCAGGCACTCGGGCACGTGCTCGCCGATCAGCAGCTTGTTGAGCGCCTGCAGATTGGGCAGGCCCTCGAGAAACAGCACGCGCTCGATCAACTTGTCGGCATGGTGCATTTCCTCGATCGATTCCTCGTACTCATGCTTGCCGAGCGCGTTGAAACCCCAGTTCTTGTACATGCGCGCATGCAGGAAGTACTGGTTGATCGCGGTCAGCTCGTTGACCAAACACTTGTTCAAGAGCTGGATGACTTTCTTGTCCCCTTTCATGGCTATCTCCTCTTCAAGCCGGCATGCAGGCCATGCCGCCGGCGTTGGGGCAAACGCGGGCTTGCAGCGAATCCCGCAGAACCTCGCGCGCGCGACCGGCACAGCGGCCGCAACAGGCGCCGACGCCGAGCTGTTCGCGCAATTGCCGAAGACTGCCGCAGCCCCCGGCGACGGCGCTGCCGATATCGCGCTCGGTGACGGCGTTGCAAATGCAGATGTACATGTTGTCCGCTCCTTATTTGGTCAGGATCAGTCGATTCTGTCGCGTCAATCGCAATCGGTAGACCTCGTCGCCATGCTCGATGACCAGCTCGACACCCCCGGCCAGCAAGGTGCCGCTGTCCAGGCGACGGCAAGGCGCCTGCCGCGCAAACCATGGGCCTTCCTCGGCATTGCGCGCAGCCGGCAAAGCGTGCTTCGACGCTGAACGGACCATCGATGACGACATGTCAAACCTTCCTGAACGATAACGATTCTCATCTTACACGAGAATAATTCTTGTTTGCAATACGTATCCATATCGGTGTCTGGCGACGGCGACACCGCTCGATCGGCGGCCTGGCGGGATAGCCTGCTGCTCATGCCGGCGAAGGCACACGGCCGGCTTCGACAGGAGATATCGACCATGCTCACCAAGGGATCCCTTTTTCCGCCCAAGCGCGAAGTTGCGCCGATGCCCGTCACCGCCGCCAAGGCCGCCATGCCGGCCGGCGCACCGTCATCCGCGGCGATGTCCACGCTTTCCGAGCCTCCCGCCGCACCGAACGTCCAGCGCAAGATGGACGCGGCCGGCCCCGGCGCGGACGCGGGCGCCCGCTTGACGGTGGGGCCCGGCGTCAAGCTCAAGGGCGCCGAGATTCAGGACTGCGATACGCTGGTGGTCGAAGGCCGGGTGGATGCCACCATGAACAGCCGCTTCATCGAAATCGCCGAGAACGGCTCATTCGACGGCAAGGTCAATATCGATGTCGCCGAGATTCGCGGCCGCTTTGCCGGCGAGTTGACGGCGCGCGAGCAAATCGTCATTCATGCCACGGGTTGCGTCAGCGGCAAGATCCGCTACGGCAGGATCGTCATCCACGAAGGCGGCGAACTTTCGGGCGACGTCCGCTCGCTGACGGCGGAATCGGCGGGCGGCGAGACCGGCGATGGCGCCGCCGCCCGACTGGCGGTCAAGACCGCCTGATCAATCCTCCAACAGGCTGCGGAGCATCCACGCGGTCTTCTCGTGAATCTCCAGCCGCTGGGTCAACAGATCCATGGTCGGCTGGTCGTTGGCTTTTTCCACCACCGGGAACAGGCTGCGCGCGGTACGGGCGGTCGCTTCCTGGGCGGCGACGAGGTTGCGGATCATGTCGGTGGCCTTCGGCACGCCTTCCGACTCCTTGATGGAGGCGAGCTTGACGAACTCCCGGTAGGTGCCGGGCGCCGGATGGCCGAGGGCGCGAATGCGTTCGGCAATCATGTCGAGCGCATTCCACTGCTCGGTATATTGGCCCATGAACATCAGATGCAGGGTGTTGAACATCGGCCCGGTGACGTTCCAGTGGTAGTTGTGCGTCATCAGGTAGAGCGTGTAGCTGTCGGCGAGGAAGCGCGACAAGCCGCCGGCGATGGCAGCGCGATCCTTGGCGCTGATGCCGATGTCAATGGCGGGCGTGGCGGCGGATTTCTTGGTCTTCATGGCGTTCTCCTATGCTGATGGGTTGGTTGACGCCCCCATCCTATCCCTACCCGATCGTCACGACCAGTGAATTGTCGGTATCGCGAAGATAGCCGAGATTTATCGCCGCGGCTCAGTCGAAATCGCCGCGGCTCAGTCGAAATCGTCGATCAACGAAACGCGCACGGCATCCGGCGGCATGACGTTCGCCTGATAGTCGGGATGGTCGATGCCCATCGTCAGCGCTGCGCCGGCCTTGAGCGCCGCGATCATTGCCGGCGTCAGCTCGAAGCGCAGGAAATGCACCGAGGAGGTCTTGTCCTCGGTCTCGCGATCGAGGTCTTCGTTGGCGATGGGATGGACGCGGGAGAAGTCGGCCACCTGTACCCAGACGGCTTTCTCGATACCGATCAGCTGGGCCAGCCGGGTCTTGCGTTCCTCGGCATCGGCATATTCGACCATGAAGGTCGCCTTCCAGTTGCTGCCGTCCGGGATCAGCGGGTTGTAGACGTCGAGTTCCTCCTGGATCGGCTCGGGCTCGAACATGCGTTCCAGCCGCAGCATCTCCTGCACCTGGTATTGCATGGTCAGGCGGTCCTCGAAGTGCAAGGTTGCGTGCGCGCCGAGTTCGACCAGGCGGTTCTTCTTGTGCGCGATGACCCTGGCGCGGAATTCGGGCCGGGCCCGGGCGTACTGTTCGAGGCTGTAGAGATCTTCGTGGGTCAGCGTCTTCATACTCCGTAGGCCTTCCGCATCAGGGTGATCGGGTGCTCGGGCGCGCTGCCGTCGCCACGGGCGTGGGCGATGTGGTGGCCGGCCATGGCGCAGTCGGAGCCGTAGTGCGCGGCGGCCGCCTGGTTGACGCGATTGACCACCGGCTTGACGATCTTCATCGCATACGGGTGGAACTCTTTCTTGACCGCGTAGGTGCCGTCGTGGCCGGAGCAGCGCTCGATGATGTCGACCTCGGTGCCGGGCACCAGCGACAGGCATTCCTTGGTCTTGGGACCGATGTTCTGCACGCGCTGGTGGCAGGCGGCGTGATAGGCGACCTTGCCCAGGCTTTCCTTGAAGTCGGTCTTCAGCCGGCCTTCCTTGTGCCGCAGCATCAGGTACTCGAAGGGATCGAAGAAGGCCTGCTTCACTTTCAGCACGTCCGGATCGTCGGGGAACATCAGCGGCAATTCCTGCTTGAACATCAGCACGCAGGAAGGAATCAGCGCCGTCAGGTCCCAGCCCTGATCCACCAGCTTCGCCAGCACCGGGATATTCGCGTCCCTGGCCTTCGCCACCGAATCGAAGTCGCCCAACTCGAGCTTGGGCATGCCGCAGCAACGCTCCTTTTCGGCGATGGTGACGGGAATGCCGTTGTGCTCGAACACGGCGACCAGATCCTCGCCGGGGCCGGGCTCGTTGCGGTTCATGTAGCAGGTGGCGAACAGCGCGATCTTGCCCTGGGTCCGCCCTGCCGGCTGACCGGGCGTGGCCGGGTCGAGTTGCTTGAAGCGGCTGCGCATCGACCTCGGCGAGAACTCGGGCAGCCAGGCCTCGCTATGGATGCCGGCCACGACCTCGAGCGCCTTGCGCATGGGACCGAGCTTGTTCACGGCATTGACGGTCTGGGCGACGATGGGAATGCCGACGAAGCGGCCGACGAGATCGGTGCTGGTCAGGATCTCGTCGCGCAGCTTCGAGCCCTTCTGGTAATGCACCGCCTTGGCGCGCAGCATCAGGTGCGGAAAGTCGAGATTCCACTCGTGCGGCGGCACATAGGGGCACTTGGTCATGTAGCAAAGATCGCACAGGTAGCAGTGATCGACCACCTGCCAGTAATCCGCCTTCTCGACGCCGTCGACTTCCAGGGTTGCCGACGCGTCGACGAGGTCGAACAGCGTCGGAAACGCCTGGCACAGGCTGACGCAGCGCCGGCAGCCGTGGCAGATGTCGAAGACGCGCTCCATCTCGTGGAAAAGCGCTGCTTCGCTGTAGAACCCCGGATTCCGCCAGTCGATCGGGTGGCGGATCGGAGCCTGGAGATTGCCTTCGCGCGCGGGACTGGCCATGACGTGTTCTCCTTGACTGTTGTGCTTGTCTCGGTAATGGCAACTGTCGGGGTTGGCGGCGGCCGGCTTGCCGGGGCGGCAATGCCGGCCATTGCCGCCGCGCCGTCATGGCTGACTTTGACTCCGCTCAGCCCAGGTCGTTCAAGGCTTTCTGGTAGCGGTTGGCGTGCGAGCGCTCCGCCTTGGCCAGGGTTTCGAACCAGTCGGCGATCTCGTCGAAGCCCTCGGCGCGCGCATCCTTGGCCATGCCTGGATACATGTCGGTGTATTCGTGGGTTTCGCCGGCGACGGCCGATTTGAGATTGTCGCTGGTGGCGCCGAACGGCAGGCCGGTGGCGGGATCGCCGCACTTCTCGAGATATTCGAGATGGCCGTGGGCGTGGCCCGTCTCGCCTTCGGCGGTGGAGCGGAACAGCGCGGCGACGTCGGCATAGCCTTCGACGTCGGCCTTGTTGGCGAAGTACAGATAACGGCGATTGGCCTGCGATTCGCCGGCAAACGCATCCTTCAGGTGCTTCTCGGTCTTCGAACCTTTGAGTTGCATGATGTGTCTCCTTCGCGAGAAACGTGGGCAGCCGCATGCCTGTTCTGCAAACCGGCAGCTGGGCGACTGGCCGGGCCGGACGCCACGACAGCCACAGCTTAGGAGCCCGCGGCCGAAAAGGGAAATTGGTTTTTTCTACCCGGCCGATAGCAGTGCGCTATCGCCGCACCAGCGGCTTGGTGCCGGGCAGCTTGCAATCCAGCAGCGCCTGCCGGAGCAGGTCGATCGCCTGATGGCGCGGAAAGCTGGCGCGCCAGACGATGCCGACCCGGCGCGTCGGCGTCGGCTCGACGAAAGGCTTGACGCGCAGCAGGGCATCGTTGCGCGGAATGTCGTCCACCGCCGTCGCCGGCATGACGGTAATGCCGACGCCCGAAGCCACCATATGGCGGATGGTTTCCAGCGAACTGCCCTCCAGCACCTGCGGCCCGCCGGCGCCGGCGCGATCGCAGAGGTCGAGCACCTGGTCGCGGAAGCAGTTGCCGCGCCCGAGCATCAGCAGCGGCTGGTCGATCAGCACGGCGGGATCGACCGCCTTGGCCTTGGCTCTCGCCCAGGGATGGCCCGCCGGCACCAGCGCCCGGAAGGCTTCGTCGTAGATGGCCTGCGCCACCAGGCCCGGCTCCTCGACGGGCAGCGCCAGGATCGCCACGTCGAGTTCCGCCGCCTTCAGTTTTTCCACCAGGCGGTGGGTATAGTTTTCCTCGAGCAGCAGCGGCATGTCGGGCGCCCGCTCGCGCAGCAGGGGCACCAGCCGGGGCAGCAGCCACGGCCCGATGGTGTAGATGACGCCCAGGCGCAGCGGCCCCGCCAGCGGGTTCTTGCCGGCGGCGGCAATCTCGGCCAATTGCGCCGCTTCGCCGAGGACTTTTTCGGCCTGAACGACGACGCGCTCGCCGATCGGCGTCGCCCGGACGTCCTGCGGCGACCGCTCGAACAGGATGACGCCCAGTTCGTCCTCGAGTTTCTTGACCGCCACCGACAGCGTCGGCTGGGAAACGAAGCACTTCTCGGCGGCGCGGCCGAAGTGGCGTTCGCGGGCGAGGGCGACGATGTAGCGCAGATCGGTGAGCGTCATGATGTCGGCGTAGGGCTGGCGCGGATTATTGTGCCCATGTTAACCCGTCGGCAGGCCGCGCTCGATGTCGCGACGGATGATGCGTCCTGGTTGAAAGGCCTCGCGCAAGGATGCGTAGGCGGCTTCGGCGCCGGCGCGATTGTCGCGGCTGAAGTTGCAGACGTAGATATCCAGCGTCACGCCGGCCTGCTCGGGCCAGGTATGCACGGCCAGATGCGACTCGGCCAGCACCACGGCGCCGGTGGCGCCGGCCGGCGCTTCGGCGGTACCGAAGGCGTGAAAGGCTTCGGCCACCACCGTCAGCCCCGGCGCGCCGCAGGCCGCCAGGCATAGCCGGCGCAGCGCCACGGCGTCGGCGAGCAGCGCCGGCGCGCACTGGCAGCGGTGAAACTCGGCGACGATATGCAGCCCCTTCATCGGTGGCTATCCTATCTTCAAGCGCGCCCCAGCGCCGTCAGCGCCGCGCGGGCGGCGGCCACGCCGCGGTAATTGGCTTCCTCGAACAACGACAGGCCCGACAGATCGGCATGAGCGAAGCGCACCCGCCCCCAGCCCCGCGCCAGTGCGGCCCGCGCTTCATCGCCGACCACCCCCGGCAGCGGCCGGATCATGGCGTGACCGTGGCGGTACACATCCAGCCGCGCAGTCAGTTGCGGCAACTCGCGGTGAGCGCGCGACAGCTCGTCGAGAATCGCCGCCGCCCAGGCTTCGCGCGAGGTATCGAGCAGCAGTTGCCGCGCCTCGGCCGGCGGCCGGTCGGCCAGCGCCCGGTAGTAGGTCATGACCGTCGGCCCCGGGGCCAGACGCAATTGCTGGTGCGTCGCCATCACATAGCCGAGGCCAGGAGCATCGAACAGCACGTTGTCCCAAGCCAGCGGCGCGCCGGCACCGGGCGCCGGCGGCTCGCGCAGCGTCAGGTTGGCCACCAGCCAAGGGGCATAGGTGCCAGCCGCGCAAACTGCCGCGACGGCTGGCGGCAGCCCGGTGGCCAGCTTCGGCAGCAGGAACAGCGGCGCGGCCCAGATGAGCTGCTCGGCCCGGTAGCGGACGCTGCGCCGCTCGGCTTCGAGCCAGACATCGGCGCTGACGCCGGCGCGATCCTGCGCCAGCCGGAACACCGCCGCGCCGTACCGGATCTGGCTTTCCATGCGCGCCGCCAGCCGGCGGACGATCCAGCCGTTGCCCTCGGGCGCCGTCAGCACGGTGTCGCTGGCGGCGTTGGCGGCCTCGCCGTTGCGGCAGGCGAAGTAGTGGATGCCGGCCCAGGCCGAGGTCTGCCGGTAATCGGTGCCGTAGTCGTCGCGGCAGGCGTAGTCGACATAGGCGTGCAGGCGCGGTGAGCGGTAGTCGTGGCCGATCAGCCAGTCGGCCATGGTGATGCCGTCGAGCGCGCGCCAGCGCGCGTCGCGCGAGCTGGCGACCACCGGCAGGGCGAAAGCGCGGCGGCCGAATAAGTCGCGCGCGACCTTGAACTCGGCCATGGCGTCGTGGAAGCGGGCAAATTCGGCCCGCTCCCCGCGGCTCGCGCCCAGCTTGGGCAGCAGCCCTTCCTCCCAGAAGCCGTCGAGGTACACGCGCTCGTGCGGCGCGTGGCAGAGCCAGGTTTCGTCGTACTCCGGGCGCGCCGCTTGCGGGTCGCCCTTCAGCGCCCCGAGGTCGGCCAGCAGCGCCCGCACGTCGGTCGCCTCGGCGGTCGGCAACGGCAGATAGTGGGCGCCCAGCGGATAGGCGGAGACGGCGTTCTCGCCCCAGCGGGCATTGCCGCCGGGCGCGGCTTCCAGTTCGAGCAGGATGAAGTCGGGCAGGCCGGCGCGCTGCAATTGCCAGGCGGCGGACAGGCCGCCGATGCCGCCCCCGACGATCAGCACCGGCGTGCGGCGCGTCTCGGCGGGCTCCGGAATGCCGCCCTCGCGCAGGCGGTGGCCCAGCGCGGCGTCGCTGCCGGCGAGCGTCCCCGGCGGCAGCGGCGTGCCGCTCTCGCGGCGGCAGGCGATCATCGGCGCCGCGGCCACGGTGGCCATGCCGGCCGTGGCGGTCAGGAACCGGCGGCGTGTCACCATGGCTGACTTTCGGGCGGCGGCCGATTCCCGCGCGCCGCGCCGCGCTCACTGATGCTGCACATGCCGCCATTCCTGCTCAAAAGTTCGCACCAACGACTGGTCGTTGAGGCGGTTCGGTTCCATGTCGATGCGCGCCATGTCGGCCGGAAACTGGAACAGCGCCGGCGTCATCGCGGCGGTGAGAAAGCGCAGCGGCACCTCGTAGCGCATCGGCGGCGCGTAGTCGTCGTGACCGGCCAGAATGAAGCCCCATTCGCCAAAGCTGGGCACCAGGGCGTGATAGGCCGCCGTGCGCAGGCCGGCCGCTTCGAGCGTGGCCGCCACCGTCCAGAACGAGCGGCGAGCGTAGAAGGGCGAGGTGGTCTGCACCACCAGCCGGCCGTGCGCCGCCAGATGCTTGTCCACCAGCCGGTAGAAGGCGGTGCTGTAGAGCTTGCCGATGGCGTAGGCGGTGGGATCGGGGAAATCGGCGACGATGAAGTCGTAGTACTCGCTGTTCTCCTCCAGCCAGCGGCCGGCGTCGGCATTCACCACCGTCAGCTTCGGCGAGTGGAGCGCATCGCCGTTGAGTTGCCGCAGCAGCGGCGCGCGGGAAAACAGGCCGGTCATGGCCGGATCGAGGTCGACCAGCGTCACCGCCTCGATCTGCGGGTACTTGAGGATTTCGCGCACGGCCAGGCCGTCGCCGCCGCCCAGCACCAGCACCCGCCGCGCGCCGGGCAGCGTGGCCAGGCCGGGATGCACCAGCGCCTCGTGGTAGCGGTATTCGTCGGTCGAGGAGAACTGCAGGTTCTGGTTGAGGAACAGGCGGATGTCGTCGCGCCAGCGGGTGACGACGATGCGCTGGTAGGGCGTGGTCTCGGCGTGGATGATGTCGTCGGCGTAGAGCCAGCCCTCGGCCAGCGTGGTCAGGTGGCCGGCGCCGGCGAAGCCGGCGCCGAGCAGGGCCACGGCGGCGAAAGCCGCCCCCTGCAGCAGCCGGCGGCCGGCCAGTTCGAGGCGGAAGATGTGCAGTCCCCACAACGCCACCAGCGCGTTCACCAGCCCGAACAGCAAGCCGCTGCGCACCAGGCCGAGATGCGGCGCCAGCAGCAGCGGAAACAGCAGCGAGACGGCCAGCGCGCCGAGATAATCGAAGGACAGCACGCGCGCGACCAAGTCGCTGAAGGCGACTTCGCGGCGCAGGATGCGCATCACCAGCGGGATCTCCAGGCCGACCAGGACGCCGACCACCAGCACCGCGGCGTAAAGCAGGATGCGGAAAGGCCCGGCGTGGGCGGCGAAGGCGAGGAACAGCGCGGCGGCGGTGAAACCGCCGAGGGCGCCGACGGCGATTTCGATGCGCACGAAGGTGCCGATGAGGTCGCGCCGCACGTGCCGCGACAACCACGAGCCGATGCCCATGGCGAACAGGTAGGCGCCGATGACGGTGGAAAACTGGGTGACCGAATCGCCGAGCAGGTAGGAGGCCAGCGCGCCGGCGATCAGCTCATAGGCGAGGCCGCAGGCGGCCACCAGGAAGATCGAGATCAGCAGCGGCAGCTGCCGCCCGGCCGCGGTCGGCGCCGCGACCGCTTCAGCCATGAATGGCGGCGGCGACGATGATGGCGATGCCCAGGCACATGGCCGCGACGACGGTGGCCAGCGCCTGGTTGCGTTCCTCGACCAATTGCCGCCATAGGTCGTAGGGCGTGATCTTGTCTACGATGATGAACGAGATCCAGAAGACGATGACGCCGAGGATGGAGTACAGCAGCGAGTTGGTCAGTATCCTGAGGTCGATGAAATTCATGTCGGTCTCCTATTTGTGGAATGTCGCGCGGCCCCCGGAGCCACGCACGGAACTGCCGCTGGCGGTGTCGTCGAACAGGCCGTAGCCGCGGTACTGGGCGTTGGCGAAAACGGTCAGGGCGAGGACGCCGAAGACGATGTAGAGGATGCGCGCCATCAGTCGCCCCCGCCGCCATCGCCGCCATCGCCGCTGTCACCGCCGTCGCTGCCCACGCCGCTGGACGTGATGATCGGATGGTCGCTGTCGGCCCAGCGCTCGATCTCGAACTTCCAGCGCCGGTACCACATGACGACGGGCGGCAGCAGCAGCGCGCCGAGCAGGATGAACAGCGACGACCAGTGCGGGCCGGCGCGGCGCAGGGTGATGCGGTCGCGCACCGGCGGGCTGGCCGGATCGAGGTCGGATTCCAGCGCCAGCCGGTAGCGGCCGGGCGGCAGGTCGGCGAACACCTGCTCGGCCTTGCGCGAACCCTCGCTCCAGCGCTCGCCGTCCTCGACCCCGCTGTAGAAGCTCAGCTCGCGGCCTGCCTGCCAACTTTCGCCGGTATCGGCATTGACCAAGGTCGCCGTCACTTCCACCCAGTTGTTGTCGAGCGCGGCCTTGTGCGCGAGCTGCAGCCGGTTGCGCGGCGCGGCGAGGACGAACTCCTTGGTCAGCACCGGTTCCTCGTCGGTGCTGCGGAAAGTGATGTCCTGCGTCAACAGCTTGCCGCCGGGACCGAGCGCCAGCAAAGCGAAATGGATGCCCAGCGCGGCGACGACGAACAGCCCCAGCCAGCGGGTCATGCTGCGACCGCTGTCGCGATGCGGATTCGGCTGGTCGGCATAGATGCCGCGCGGCTTGGCCAGCGGCGACTTGGGCCGGAAAGCGGCGGCGATTTCGTCGACCGGGACGTACTCGGCCGCTGTCCAGGTCAGGTCTTGATCGGTTTTTTCCTGCGAGATCATGCGCGGCGGCGCCACGTAGTCCATCACCTGCGCCCGCTCGTCCAGCCGCAGCCGCCAGGGAAACTGGCCGACGACATAGGCGACGCGCGCCTCGTAGGTCTGAAAGTGCTTGAACGTGCTGCCCGCGTAAGCAATGCCGGCCGGCGAGGCCTTCAGCGCCTTGGCCAGCACCCGGCCGAGGTTCCAGTGGCCGTCCGATTCGACCAGCCACCAATACTGCCTGCGGCCATCGACCAGCAGGTATTCGTGCCACGGATATTCGACATTGCCATCACGCTGGCTGCGGCGCAGGAAGCCGACCACGCGCAGCTTCTCGCCGCGCAGGCTGCCCTCGCTGCCCAAAGTCAGTGTCGGCGGCACGCCGCGCTTGAGGGCTTCCTGCGCCTGTCCGATCAGCTGCAGGCGTTCGTCCTTCGGCTCCAGCACCGCGCCGCAGCTGCCGCAGCCCACCGTGCGGACATCGGCCAGATCGATGGTGAGCGCATTGCCGCAGGACGGACAATCGAGCGCGCGGGCGGCGACGTTGATTTCCGGCAAGGGCGCAGCGTCTGTGTCCTGGCGCAAATTGGTCCAGCGCAGGCTGTTGAAGTCGACCGCCTCGCCTTCGAAGAACAGCGGCGGGCCGCCGTGCTCGGCCTCGCTGTAGTCGAGCGTCGCGTAGCCGCCGCTTTCATCGCGCAGGTCCGCCGCCGGCGAGGCATAGCCGGCGCCAACCTCGAAGGGCAGCTCGCCTTCGCCGGCGACGCATTCGGCGGAGAGCAGGTTGGTCAGGAGGTACGGGCGGCCGTTCAGGCGCAGTTCCTGGCCGGTGGCGAGCGCGGCGAAGGCCGGCGGCGCGCTGCCGAGCGGCTTCAATTCGGTCAGCACGTATTCGTCGCCGGCTTCGGCGAGCCAGCCGTTGCGGCCGTCGTCGAACAGCAGGTGCCACTCGTTCCACAAACCTTGCTCGTAGCGCAGCTGCAAACGACCGACCAGGCGGAACGGGCGGCCGCGCCAGACGCCGGCGGCACCGCGCTGCAGCCGCGTCGGCAGGTCGACCAGCTCGGCCATGCGGCCGATGTTGGCGATCTCCTCGCCGCGCCGGATCAGCGTCGTGCGGCAGTAATCGCAGACGGCCGTGACCGAGGCCGTCGATTTGAACTCGACCGGCGCGCCGCAGGACGGACAGCGGGCAGTCTGCGGCATCGAAGCGCTAGCCCAGCTTCTTCAGCAGTTCCGCTTTCTTGGCCTCGAACTCGGCCTGGCTGAGAATGCCCTTGCCGACCAGGCCATGCAGTTTTTCCAGCGTCGCCACCACCTCGTCGGCCGACGCCGAGGCCGTCACAGCCGCGGCGGCGGCGGGCGCCGTCGCGGCCGGCGGGGTCTGGCCGAGTGCGTTGGCCATCTGCTGGCCGATATGGAGGCCGGCGCCGAGGCTGGCGCCCATGCCGGCCAGACCGCCTTCGTTCTTCGCCGCCAGCGTGATGGCATCGGCGGCCTGCAGCTGGGTGTAGGCCTGCATGCCGCCGATCATGTTCACGCCGATGCGGCGGTCGAGCTGCGCCTGCAGTTCCTCGGGCAGCGAGATGTTCTGCACCACCAGATTGTCGAGCGCGAGGCCGTACTGCGCGAAGTAGGGATCGACCTTGGCCTTCAGCGCGCGGCCGAATTCTTCCTGATTGGCCGCCATGTCGATGAAGGCGATGCCCGATTCGCCGAACAGATCGGCGATGTGGGCGATCACCATGCCGCGCAGCTGGTTCTCGAGCGTCTCGCAGGTATAGCGCTCGACAGTGCCCGAGACGGCCGTGTGGAACAGCTTGGCGTCGACCAGGCGATAGGCGTAGAGGCCGAAGGCGCGCAGCCGCACCATGCCGAATTCCCGGTCGCGCACGGTGATGGCGCTGGGCGTGCCCCACTTGCGGTCGAGCCGCTGGCGGGTGCTGAAGAAGTAGACGTCGGACTTGAACGGCGACTCGAACAGCTTGTCCCAGTTCTTCAGGTAGGTGAGCACCGGCAGCGTCTGCGTGGTGAGCTTGTACATGCCAGGCGCGAAGACGTCGGCGATCTTGCCTTCGTTCACGAACACCGCCAATTGCGTTTCGCGCACCGTCAGGCTGGCGCCGTACTGGATTTCGAAATCGGCCATCGGGAAACGCCAGGCCATGGTCTCGCCGGCGTCCGCGGCGTCCTCGGTCCAGGCAATGATGTCGATGAACTGCTTCTTGATGAAATCCATCAGCGCCATGGCATCCTCCCGATAGGCATAGGTGGTTGAAATCATAGCAGCGGCAGCCTTGCCGGCAAGGGCCGCGTCGGCGATAATCGCGCCCCTCCCGGCCCCGCCTCTTCCGGCCCCCATTCAGGCAATCCACCGTGTCACTCGCCCCCGAAGTTTCCCGCCGGCGCACGTTCGCCATCATTTCCCACCCC
>JAGVUA010000142.1 GCA_019136545.1 Betaproteobacteria bacterium | reverse complement strand
CAGCGGTATTTGCGGAGCGACCTTTAACGCCCCATAGCATCCCGTAATAATTCCCCGAGTTATCAACGGGGACATAAACGCCTCGCTCGTTGTAGCGAGCCGCAGCGGTAGCGGTGCACGGGTGGATGTGCAGGTAGCAGGTTTCAGAAGAAACGCGAGAGAGGTCGGGCAGCGGCGATGCCGAAACGACGGACAGGGCAGAAGTGACATCCAGCGTCTGTTTTCCAACCACCCCATCCGAGGGGAAGGAAGAAACCACCATCTGCTCGTTGCCGTTATCGTCGAGCTGCCCAACATAGGCGCCGGTCGTCGGGTGATAGAGCCGGCCGCCAGGGCCAACCTTCCAATTACTCATGAGCGTATCTCCTGTCAGATGTAGCCCTGAAACGCACGGGTGGCGTCAGTCAGCGCATTGGGTTGATCGGTCTTTGCGCTGGCGAGCTTCTGAGCGGTGCTCGCCTGTTGCTCGGCAAGGGCGGCCTGCTGGGCCTGGGCTTGCGCTTGGGCGCGCTGCTCGCGGATGGCCTGGGCTTGGTCTGCGGGCACGACGATCTGCGGATCGAGGCCGAGGGAGTCGCTGTAAATCTCCACCCACCGATCAGCGTTAAACCGGTCCAGCACCTCGGGCTTGAACTGAGCGACGGCGCCGATGTTGCCCACGAAGCGGTCAATGCTGTTGGTGCCGACGGCGCGCTGGGCCTGGGCAAGAATCCCGATCAAATCCACGTTCAGCGGGCGGCCCTGCAGCTCCTCGGGCGGCGGCGGGGTAATGCCGGCGTCAATGATCGCGTCAAAGGTGTTTTCAATCAGCGGATCGAGAAGCTCGTTCTGCAGGCGCTCAAGCACCGGGCCGAGCATGAGCAACTTCTCCTCGTGGCGCTCGGCAACCTCGGTCGCGGTCATCCGCGTGTCCGCCTGATTGGCGAGCATCAAGAACAGATCCGCGAAGAAGCAGCCGCGGATGCGGTCTCTCACGTCGCGGATGTCCTCAAGCAGATAGTTGAGATTGATCTGCGCTTCAAACGCGGATCGAATCCCTCCATGAGGATTGGCCGAATCGACGTAAGTGATGCCCCCTGGCAGCATCTCGACGTCGCGGTTCTTCATGCTCGCCGGGGCCTGCAACGGCGGCTTGGTTTGGTAGTCGATGCCCTGGGCCTTGCGCAGTTGCTCATGCTGCAGTTGGTTGATGTCACCCAGCGCGGTCATTGCCGGGCTTTCCCCGTAGATATCGCCGCCGCGCACAACCCAACGCGGGGCGAGCACCGGGAAGCGCTTAAACCCGGACTCGCGAAGGCAGTGCTGCTGATTGCCGCCGATCTCGAAATAGACAGACCGCCAGGGCATGTTCAGCGGATCGCTCTTGCTCGGGTCGCGGTCTGCGCGCGGCTCAATGGCATGGATCAGCGTAATCCATGCCTCAAGGTTCCCGCGGTCGTAGAGGTTTTGCACCGTGGGGCTGCAAGCCTTGTAGCCGAACTCCTGCACGATCTGGCCGACGGTCTTCTGGAACTCCCGGTACAGCGTCGTCACGTCTCCGCGCCAGTCGGTCGTCAGCGCATATTCGCCGGCCGTCAGCGGGTGATGATGAATCACCGACCGGAAATCGTCGGACATGATCGATACGCCCGTCCCGAACGCGCCAAGCTCTTCGTACATCGTGTGCAGAGCGCGGTAGGTGTTGCTGCTCTGGAAGATCTTGAGCATCAGGCGCGACACCTGGTCAAGCCACACCTTGACGGGCGAATACGCGTCGAGATCATCGTCACCGGTCGTCAGGCGAAACCACGGCCGAGCCGGACTCGTCATGCCAGACATCATCCCGGCGGCCAGCACGGACAGCGCCTGCGTGGCGGTGCTGTCGTAGATTTGGTTGTGCCGCTTGTTGCCCTTGTTGCGGTCCTGGACGAAGAAGCGCCCAGCACGCGGCAGCAGTCGAGTGCTGATCTCTTGCCAGTGCGTGAACCAGCTCGCGCGCTCGGTCTTGAGGTAGCCCCAGCGAGCAAGGTACTTGGGGCGATCAACGCTCAGATTTGACATTGATCAGCCGCCCAGAAGAGTGCTCTTGCCGAGCTGCAGCGCATTGGGATCAATGCCGCCGGGGCCGGTAAGCATGGTCCCGGACGCCCCCGCTTTTCCAGACATCAGCGCGGACGACAGCGCCCCCGCCACATCGGGGCGCTTCTGGTTGGCTCTGTTGTTGGCCTGCTCGGCAGCGTTGGCCTGGTCTTGAGCAGTGCGCATCGACTGGCGCTGTGCGCTGCGCTGGTCCTGCCCGGCCTTATTCCCTGCGTAGGCACTATAGGCGGTGCTGGTCAGTGCAGCGCCGACGAGGACAGCAGAGGTGTATCCCGACATGACATCAGTCTCCGGTAATCGTAATGGTGTTGATGGCATCCGGCGCGCGCGACATCAGCGCATCGGGCTCGCTCGTGAATTGCGCTTCGGCCGTCGCCACGTCGGTGGCGTCGGTGGCGAAAAGCATCGTCAGGTGGGTGTCTGCCAGGGCAAGGAACGCTTGCTTGCGGCCTGCAGAAGCGGGCAGCACGTGGCGTCCCGCAAGCTCCTGCGTGGTGTCGCCAATGGTCACGGCGGCATGGCCATCAAAGACAAGCAGCGTGGCGCAGGCGATCTCTGCGCCGGTCAGGATCACCCCGGCGGGAATGCAGATCGTCCGAGCATAGAGCCCGGCGTGAATCACGTGGTCGGTGGGGATCTGGACTTGCGGCAGCTCGCGCACCTGGGCCTCAAGAGCACGAACGCGCTCCATTGCGGCGGGCGGCGTAGCAGGGAGGATGCGGCCCAGAATGGCGAGATCGCTCACGGCCGCAGCTCCTTGAGAAACGCGCGGTTGGTCTCGCGAAATCCCTTGCTGCGCTCAAGCACGGCAGCGAGGCTGCCCCCGGTCGGAGCGCTCACCAGCAGGCCGACGGCGCCGCGATGACGGGCAATGGCTTCAGCCTCGCGCAGCAGCGCCAGGCCGGCGCCTGTTCCGCGGTGGGCCGCCGCCACAAACAGAGACTCGGTGACGGCGAGCAGTGCGCTGTAGTGCGGATTGAGGCTGACGAGGACGTGACAGAAGCCAACAAGGATGTCGTCGAGGTACGCGCCAATCACGTGCAGTGCGCCGTGATGCTCAAGCCGCGCGTAGGTCAGCCATTCGGCCTTGGGCTTGGGCAGCCCCGCAATCCCGCATTCCTGGCGCGCACCGCTCAGGCGTAGGGGTCGTACTCCTTGCGGCCGCTGGAAACACGCAGCGCGTCAAGCGGGGATTTCTTCACGACGGGGAACGCAAAGGAAATGATGAGAGAGTCCGCCCGGTTCGGAGATGGAAGGCCGCGCGCCTTCATGTCCTTCTTGCTCTCGATCTGGATTTTGCCATCGACCCTGGGCACGGTCTCCGGCGCCTGAAGCTCGTCACGCAGCATCGGATCGTCAGGGATTGCCCCGCCACTCTTGAGCCAGTCGCGGGCCTGCTTCCACATCTCGGCGCGCTTGTTAAGGCAGCCTGGGTCGGCCGATTCACCAGCAAACCATACGAGCGTCCAGTCTCGACCAAGCCCCTGCCCGGCAGAGACAATCCCGGTTCCATAGCCGGCATCAACGAACACGGCGTCGGCCTTCTCTTCGTCTTCATACCTGGCCAGCCGCTGGGCGACAATCAGGTCATTGTCGTTCTTTGCCAGCGTGCAGAGGATTCGAAACGCCAGCCCCTGGCGCAGGCTGATGACGAGTTCATCGTCTCCTTCCCATGCGGGGTCGCAAGTCAGGATCTTTGGCGCAAAGCTGTACTGCTCAGGCCGCAGCTTTCGCCCATATGCGCCAGTCACGTCAGCCTCACTGATGAACTGCCGCGCCGACATGGACGGGAACATGCCGCGAACGCGAACCTTCACAAAGTCCGAATCCTCGCCGAAGTCCTCGACCCACTTTGCAATCTGCTCCTTGTTCGTGCCCTCAACCGTGCGGCTGTCGATCTGGGCGCATTTCCATCGGTGCTTGAAGCGCCGAAAGCACTCACGGAATCGCCCGGTGTTGCGCGTGGGGTTGCCGAAGGCAATCCAGATAATTTCTGTGCCCTCGTCGGTAAGCGCACCTTCGGCCACTTCCCATACCTTATCCGCGATGGCCGATGCCTCGTCGAAGATCAGCACGATGCGCTTGCCCTTGTTGTGCAGGCCGGCGAACGCCTCCGTGTTGTGCTCGCTCCACGGCGTGAAGTCCGCGCGCCAGGTCTTTGAATGCCCCGGGTCCTTCGTGGCAATGCTCGTCGCGTTGATGTCAAACCAACCGGACGTGATCGAAAGGCGGGCCCACTTGCCAACCTCCGGGCTGGTCTTGGTGCGGAGCTGGTTGTCGGTGTTGGCCGTGATGACGACCTTGCAATCGTCGCAAGTCGAAAGCGCCCAGTTCGTCACCATGCCGATGAACGCAGACTTGCCGATGCCGTGGCCGGATGCCCTGGCCAGCATCAGCGGCTGAAAGCGCGTGGCCGGGTCTTGCAGGTGATCGCGGATCTGGGCGAAGGCTTCACGCTGCCATTCGCGCGGGCCATCGTACTCGGCCAGCTCGCCTTCGCCCCAGTCGTAGGCCATCTCCGACCAGCGCAGGGGATCGGTGGCGCAGTCGGCGGCAAGGTCAATGATCTGTTCGTCGAGGCTTGCCGTCACCTGTCGCGACTCCGGGCTCGCGCCAACCGCTCAGCCAGCGTGTTCGTGACATTCACGTCGAGCTTGTCATTAAACATCCCGAGATGCCGCATCGCATTCGCCAGCGCAGCACCCTTGTCCGCAACTTTGTACTTCAGCACCTGGCCGATTCCGACGTCGGAGTTTCCGATATTCACCACGTCGAGCCCGCTCACTGCTGCGGCCGTGTCGTCGTCTAGCTCCTGGATGGCCTTCGGGCTTCCGTCGCCATGGAACATCTTGCGGGGGTCAAAGAAAGCAAGGCGCGCAAGCTCTTGGAGTACTCGGTCTTGAGTAATGTTGGTGCGAGCCTGGCGCTTGGCCATGGCCTCTTGAACAGCAGACTGAACACCAACATTTCCCAACAGCCTTGGACCCTGCTGCAATGCAGTCTTGGCGCTATACCCGGCACGAATCGCCGCCTGGGTGGCGTTCAAGTCCTTCAGGTATTCATCAACGAACCGCTGCTGTTTGTCATTTAGCGCCATTGCTCAACGCCCCAGAAAATTGCCACACTGCACACTGCACACCGTTGGCTGTCATCTCTGCAATCCCTTGTCGTCTATGGCGTGCGCGGTGTGCATGCGAATGATTGATTCAAGCCATGCTGCGCCGCCGTTGCGTCTCACTATCGCCCTTGCTTTGAGCGACACGCGCACCCGCATTTCAACCTTGTCCTGCCGAGCCGCCTTGGCATCGGGCCGATCCACCTCTACGCCCCTCTGTCCGCGTCGCCGGCCCGTCACAATGTCGCGCACCGACGACTTGCTGATTCGGTATTTTCTCGCGAGTTGGGTGTAGCTCATGCGCGGCGCATCTTCCGGACCGCGATCACGCAACAGCAGTTCGACTTCAGCGTCGGTGAGCACGGCGCGGCGGTGCCCTTCGCCGATGCGCTGGCCGCGCTCGTTGACTTGGACTCGCATCAGGAGACGCCCCCAGCTTTTGCCTCTGCCGCCGTAACAGCCACACCAAGCGCAGCCCACGCGTGCGATTTCACCCCGTAGGTCGGCCCTGGCGCTTTCTTCGTCCCCGCCGGCCCCAGCTTGTCGATCAGGGCCCGCCGGATGTTCGCGTCCTTGGCCCTGGGCGTTCCGCAGATGTGCATCTTGACGTCCTTTCGATAGACCAGGCGCACGCTTTCCGGCGCCCGGAATGCCTGCTTGAATCGCCCGATCCACACGCACGTTTCGAAGACCTCCCTGCCAACTGCCATGCCGTAGCTCGCGATCATTTCGATTGCCATCTCGCAAGCATCAACTGACCCGGCTTGGATGTCGGTCAGGATGTCGTGATTCGATGAGACGCCGGACTTGCGGACACGGCCGGCTTCGTACCAAACCCACCCGCTTTCTTCGGTTCCGGGGTCAATCGCGAAAATCGGCCGTTTAAGCGATTTTTCACAGTCGCCGCTATGGTTTCCTATCCGGCCATGTTTCAACGCAGCCACGGCCAGATTTTCGGCCTCTGCGTCGATTTCTACCGCCTTCACTCGATCCACTTTCCGCACTCCCCGCGATTTCCTGCGTTCCACTGCCGCTCCGCCTCCGCTTTCAGCGATTCGTAACCCGGGCTCCTGCGCATGGCCTCGATGGCCTCGGCGTTGCGCTCGACTCGCCACCGGAGCAACTGGCGGACGAGGCAGCGGCGCATGTGCTCCTGCTCCGTCATGCCGCCTCTGCTTCGTGCTTCGGGCGGCAAACGCGCTTTCCGTCCTCTTCTGCCCAAACCTCTCGCAGAGCATCGGAGGCCATCTCCACTTGGATCATCAGGAGGCTACGGCCCGCAAGCCAGTTGGCCCGGTGCAGCTTCGCCCAGTCCTTGTTCGGCTCCTTGGGAGCAAACGCAAGGCCGCTCATGCCGCTTCCCCTTTCACCGCA
>JAGVUA010000064.1 GCA_019136545.1 Betaproteobacteria bacterium | reverse complement strand
CGCCGCCTGCTCGAAACTGGCACGCTCGGGCCGCTTGCCCGTTAGAAAATCTTCCGCAGCAGTCAAGCGCACGGCCGTGGCGTTGACCCCGAACGCCGCCAGGCGCGCTTCGGCACAGACGCCGCCGGCGAGCTTCAGCGTCGCGGCAACGCCGGCCAGCGCCAGATCGCCGTTGCGGCGCGCGAATTCCTGGATGGACCAACCCGTCCCCGCCGGCAAGGCCGGCAACCGGACCTCGGCCAAGACCTCCGTGCTTTCCAGACTGGTGGTCATGTAGGTGACGAAGAAATCGGCGGCGGGAATCGTGCGCTCGCCATCCGGTCCGACCGCCCTGAATTCCATGTCGAGCACCAGCGTCGGCATGGGCGAAAGAACCGCCCACGGAACCCCGGTTGCGGATCTGCCGATGGCCCACCAGTTTCGTCGCGGCGTGGAACAGCGGCTGCTGTTGTTCGATCAGCGTCGACTCCTCGGCGGCACGCTTGCTGGTCATGGCGCCGATGGCGATGACCCCGCCTTCCTGACGCACATAGTCGAGCGACTTGATTCTGCCGAGATCGACCAGGGCTTCCGGGCGCGCCACGCGCATCGCCAGCATCGGCATCAGGCTCTGTCCGCCGGCGAGAATCTTGGCATCCACGCCTTGCTCGTCGAGGCGGACCATCAGCGCAACCGCCTCGGCAAGCGTCTGGGGCGCATGGTAGTCAAAATTTGCCGGCTTCATTGTCGAGGCTTCCTCTTCACGCTGGGTCGCGCTGAAATCGGCGCGTACGCCTCGGTCGATGGTCACACCGGGGCTGCGCAGGGTCAACCCCCAAACGGACTACCGGCCGCACGCCGTCAACCTCGTCCGAATGGGGGATTACTCGCGTCGGTCAAAAAACTAAATTGCCGCTCGTGGAATACCATCCTTCCAGAAGGAGCCCTTCATGAGCGGTCCGCTGCACACTCCCTTGTGCGACAAGCTGGGTATCGAGTACCCGATCGTCGCCTTCACCCACTGCAAAGACGTCGCCGTGGCCGTGATCAATTCCGGCGGCTTCGCCGTGCTCGGCGAAGCCCTGCACACGCCGGATCATATCGCCGCGGACATCAAGTGGATTCGCGAGCGCATCGGCGGCAAGCCCTTCGGCATCGACCTGGTCCTGCCTTCTTCGGTTCCCGAGGAAAAGTCCGTCGAGGAGCTGATCGCCATGATTCCCGACGAGCACCGCGCCTTCGAGCAGAAGATCAAGGAAAAGTACCAGGTGCCCGATCCCAAGATTCGGCCCGACATCCACGTCTGGGGCGGCCTCGACCAAAAGCGGGCGCTCAACCAGTTGGAAGTCATTTTCGACGAGCGCGTGCCGGTATTCGCCTCCGGTCTCGGTTCGCCTGCCTTCCTGCTCAAGCGCGCCCACGAACTCGGCATGCAGGTCTGGGGATTGGTCGGCAAGCCTCGCCAGGCGAAAAAACAGCTCACCGCCGGCACCGACGTCATCATCGCCCAGGGCTTCGATGCCGCCGGCCATACCGGTAACATCGGCACGTTTTCCATCGTTCCGCAGGTGGTCGATGCCGCGCGGGGAACCGGTGTTCCCATCATCGCCGCGGGCGGCGTCACCACCGGCCGCCACCTGGCGGCGGCGCTGGCGCTCGGCGCCGATGGCGTGTGGACCGGCTCGCTCTGGCTGGCCTCCCGCGAGTCGGATGTCAACCTGCCGCTCAAGGAACGCCTGATCGAGGCGGAAACCGACGATACGGTCTACTCGGACTGCATCTCCGGCTACACCATGCGCACCACGCGGAGTCCGTGGCACAACGAGTGGGCAAGCCCGGAGGCGCCGGAAGTGCTGAAGCCGCCGCTGCAGATGATTTTGTCGTCCAACTATATCCAGGGTTCCCTCGACTACCAGCGCAAGGACTTGATGACCGAGGCCGCTGGCCAGGGCATTCATTACGTCACCGAGATGAAGCCGGCACGGCAGATCCTGTCGGATATCGTCGAAGAGGCGCTCGATGTCTTCGACCGCTTTGCCAGCGCCTGACGACGAGGCCGGCGAGCCACCGTTTCGCAGCGGCTTCGAGCCGCGGCTGCGCGGCGCGCGCGCCGAGTGCGACGGCGGTGCGCCCGTCGCCGGCACGCACCTCGCGGGACGGCAGGATTTCGCCGGCCGGCTCACCGGGAATTACCGCGACTTCGGCCCCTACCCCTGGCGCTGGTACCTGATGGCCGAATTGACCAAGAAGCCGAACGGCTATTCCCTCGAAGCGGTGTGGTGCGATTCGGGCAATCTCACCCTCCTCGACGAGGACAAATTATCCATTCCACTGGTGCCGTGACCGGTCAGGAGAGTTATCGATGCGTATCGTCGTATGTGTGAAGGAAGTGCTGGACCCGAATGCCGTCAATAACTACGCGCTGGCCGGCAAGCTGACGATCGGCGCCGACGGCCGGACGCCCGAAGTCGCGGCCGTGCCGCGCCTGATCAACGGTTACGACGAGCAGGCCATGGAAGCGGCATTGTGCATTCGGGATGCCGGCGTCGACTGCCGCATCGTCGCCGTCTCCATCGGCGCCGATCCCAAGAACGTGCTCAAGCACTGCGCGGCGCTCGGCGCCGACGAAATCGTCGCCATCGCGCCTGGCGCAAACGACCTGGATGGCAATGGCCTGGCCAATATCCTGGCGGCGTATGTCAGGAACAGCGGCGGCGCCGATCTCATCCTGTGCGGCCGCCAAGCCTCGGACGACGACCAGGGCGTCGTGCCCATCCTGCTTGCCGAAAAGCTCGGCATGCCCGTGGCGCCCCTGGCGCGCGCGGCGGCGGTGAGCGGCAAGACGCTCACCGTGACTCGCGTGACGCCAGACGGCGACGAGGTGGTCGAAGCGCAACTGCCTGCCGTGGTCACCGTCAGCAACGAAATCGGCGTGCCGCGTTTTCCCAGCGCCAAGGCCAAGATGGCGGCGCGCAAGATGGTGCCCGTCGAAATGACCCCCGATGCCTTGGGCCTCGACGCCAGCGCCCTCAAGGCGGAGGTGGTGCTGACGCGCCAGTTCGTGCCGACGGTTCAGGGCAATTGCGAGTTCCTCACCGGCTCGCCGGCCGAAGTCGTCCAGCAATTGCTGGCCAAGCTGCGCGCCGACAAGACCCTGTAGCGGCGAGCGCGGAACGCTAGCTTAGTCGCGCATTCCCCTTCTTTCGGAAAGTCAGCCGTGGCGGTACGCCGCCACGGGAGCCGTTTCTCCGCTCCCCCCGCTCAGAAGCCCAGATACACCGGCTTGCGCTTTTCCATGAAGGCCATGGTGCCCTCCTTGGCGTCGGCGCTGGCCGCGACGCACACGCCGGCCAGTCCCTCGTAGTCGAGAATCTCGTCCAGCGTCGCTCTTTGCGACATGTGAATCAGGCGCCGCGCCATGTCCACGGCCACGCTGGGCCGCTGGGCGAGCATCTTGGCGTAGTCCATCGCCGCGGCAAAATCCTGCCCCTCGGGGACGAGTTCGTCGACGATGCCCAGCTGCTTGCATTCCTCGGCCTTGAAGATCTTGCCGGTCTCGACCATCATCAAGGCATTGGAGAATCCGGCGATGCGCGGCAGAAAATACGAAATGCCGCAGTCGGGCGCGACGCCGACATTGGTGAAAATCGCCGACATCTTGGTCGTGCTGTCGGCGAAACGCCGATCGCAGGCCGAGGCGTAGGCCAGCCCGGCGCCCACGCAAACGCCGTGAATCGCGGCAATGACCGGCTTGTCGACTTCCACCAGCTGGCGCGTCACCTCGAAAAAGGGCCCGCCCGGCGTTTTGCGCTGGGAACGCGGCACTGGGCGGGTCGCATCCGAGGTGCCGGGCATGGGGCGATCGCTTTCCCCGGATATCCATTCGAGATCGCCGCCGGCACAAAAACCGCGGCCGGCGCCGGTCAGAACGATGGCCCGAACTTCATCGCGAAAGTGCAGAGCCCGGAGAAGGCCGGCAAGCTCCTCGGCCATTTCCCAGCTGACGGCATTAAGTTTCTCCGGACGGTTCAGCGTAATGACGCCGACATTGTCCTCGACGCCGAACTGAATGTATTTGAGTTGATCGTTCATGAGCTTGCCTCCGGCGTTCCATCAGCGGAATTGGGGGATGATTTCCTGGTCGTACCACTCGAGCCACTCCAGACATTGCTCGAGCGTGTCCGTGTTCGGCGGACGCACCTGCACCGAGGTCGCGCCCGCCTTCTTCAGGCCTTCGATTTCCCGCAACACGCCATCGCGGTCAGCCGAGAGATGCGTTTTGCCATAGGCCCGGTGGTGATCGTCCTGGGCGTAGGTCGTCGTGGTCACCAGAATCTCGAAACGATCGGCCTTCGCCTGGTATTCCGGCAACCCCTTCATGTATCCGATGCACTCCGGCAAGGTTTCGGCCGTCACCAGCCATGGAATCCAGCCATCGCCGAACTTGGCGGCGCGGCGCATCGCTGGCTTGGAATTGCCGCCGATGAAGATCGGCGGGTGCGGTTTCTGAATCGGCTTGGGCTCGATGACCACGTCGCGGAACTTGACGAATTCGCCGTCGAACGACGGCTTGTCGGCGGTCCATGCCTCCTTGAGCACGCGAAGGTACTCATCGGTCATCTGGCCGCGCTTCTCGAACGGCACGTTGAGCGCCTCGAACTCCTTCTCGAGATGACCGACAGCGGTTCCCAGGGTGAAACGGCCGCCGGCAAGAAACTCCATCGTGGCAATCTGCTTGGCCAGCAACAGAGGATGGCGATAGGCCACGGGCAATATGTAAGTCAGCATGTGGATCCGCGTGGTCGCGCCCATCAGCACCGCCGAGGCCGCCATCGCCTCGACGAAGCGCGTGCCCATGTGCTCGACCATGTCATTCGGCATCAACACGTGTTCCGGAATGGTCAGCCAATCCCAGCTCAGGCTATCGGCTTTCCGGGCGTAGCGCAGCACCTCCGCGCCCCCCGAGCTGCGCTCCCAAGGCGCGACCACCGGTGGATAGTTGTCCAGACCCAGCCCAGCCAACGCAAATTTCATACCGAAATCTCCCCTTGATACCCGCCGCTCAGTAAATGACTTGTCGTTCGATCAACTGTCGATAACGCTCCTCGGACAAGCCGAGCAGCTCGCGAAACACATAATCGTTGTTCTGGCCGATCATCGGACCGGGACGCACGTCGACCTCGCTACGACTCAGCTTGACGTAGGAACCGTAGATGGTTTCCTTGAAACCGAGGGGGTGCTCGACCTGAATGAAAGTCTTGCGCGACTGGTAATGCGGGTCGTCGAGCAGGTCGCCGACATTGAGCACCGGCGTTGCGGCGACGCCGCGGCTCTGCAAGAGCGCCGCCAATTCGCGATCGTCGAACTGTGCGGTCCATTCCCCGATCAAGGCGTGGAGCGTGTCGATGTGGGCCAGGCGCTGTTCGCGCGTGGCGAATTCGCTGACCGTGAACCATTCCGGATGATTCAATGCGGCGAGCAGCTTGTGCCATTCGTCGTCGCTGCCGACGACGATGCTGATCCAGCGATCGTCGCCCTTGCAGCGGAAAACGCCATGCGGCGCCATGGCGGCCAGCGGATGCTCGTTGCTTTTCGGCCCGCCGCTGCGGCCGTTGAGGGCGTAGTCCATGTAGGCCGGCCCGACCATCTGCATCACGGCTTCCTGCTGGGAGAAGTCGATATGTTGGCCAAACCCGGTGTTGCGCCGGTGGTTCAGCGCCGCGAGCACTGCGAAAGCGCCCAGGATGCCGGCATAGGGATCGGAAAAGGCATTCTCCACGGGAATGGGATCCCCGCCCTTGTAGCCCACCAGGCTGTCGAGGCCGGTGGTCGACGTCAGGCTGAGCCCATAGGTACGCAGATCCTTCATGGGGCCGTACAGGCCAGCGCCGGGCATCGAAAAAAGGATGATGTCATCCTTGACCTCGCGCAAGGCCTCATAGCCGAGCCCGAGCCGCTCCA
Organism: Betaproteobacteria bacterium; assembly: GCA_019136545.1. Classification (GTDB taxonomy): domain Bacteria; phylum Pseudomonadota; class Gammaproteobacteria; order Burkholderiales; family Rhodocyclaceae; genus Fen-999. Next base: position 11,493 of record JAGVUA010000064.1, on the reverse strand, counting down.
TGACGCCGGGACCGAAGTTCTCGACCACCACGTCCGACTTGGCGATCAGCTCTTTTGCCAGTTGCAGCGCTTCGGGCTCCTTCAGGTTCAGCGACACGGAGCCGTTGCCCGCCCAGCACGCATGGTTCGACAAGCTGCGGTCGGGACTGGCCTTGCCCTCGGCAAACGGCGGCAGATTGCGCGTCATGTCGACGCGCGCGCGCGACTCGATCTTGAAAACTTCCGCACCGAGAAAACCCAGGGTTTGTCCGACCACCGGCCCCGCCCATACCCAACCGAAATTGACGACGCGGATCCCCTTGAGCGGCAGCGTATTGTTCATGTGCATCTCTCCGTCACGCGGTCAGACTACGCCCTGGCTGCGCAGAACCTCGATCTCGCCCACACTCAGGCCAAGCACTTCGCCATAGACCTCTTCATTGTGCTGGCCGAGCAACGGTGCCGGGCGGACCGGCCCCCCCGGGCTCGCCGGAAGCTTGAACGGGCCGCCCAGATTCCTGATCCGGCCGAGTTCCGGGTGCTCCATGTCGACGAAGTATCCACGCGCCTTCAAGTGCGCTTGCTCGGCCGCCTCCGCCACCGTATAGACCGCCGTGATCGGACAACCGACGGCTTGGCATTTTTCCTGGATTTCCATCTTGGTGTGCTGCATCGTCCATTCGACGATGAACGAGTAGATGACATCGGCGTTCTCGGCGCGGGTTTTCATGTTCTGAAAGATCTCTAGATCGGCCCAGTCCGGATTGCCCATGACCTTGCGCAAGCCGTTCCACTGGCCAGGCTCCAGCGCCAGCATCCAGACATGGCCGTCCTTGCAGGGCAGAATCGTCGCGGGCGCGCCTTGTGGCATGCCGACGCCGGTTCGCTTGTCGAAACGGCCGTCCTGGGCATAACCGCCGATATTCTGGCCGCCGATGAAAGCCGCGGCAATCGCCTCGGCACAGGAAACATCGACATGCTGACCGCCACCGACCAACTCGCGGCCATAAACGGCCGCCATGCCCCAGGTTGCCGCGCTGATGGCACCGAAATAATCGGCCGAGAACGTGCCATGCTCCAGCGGCATCTCGCCAGGGCGCCCGCAATAGCGTGAACTGGCGCCCGTGAGATGATAGGCGTTCAGGTCGTAGCCGTGCCAGGCGCTGTAGGGTCCCGACTGGCCGAACGGCGTGATCGAGATCATCACCAACTTGGGATTGACGGCCTGAATGCTCGCATAGTCGAGCTGCCAAGCCGCCATCTGTCCGGGCGGGTTATTCTCGATCAAGACGTCCGCCCATGCCAGTAGCCGCAGAAACAGCGAGCGACCCGCGGGCGAGGTGACGTCGCAGGTCACGCCGCGCTTGTTCGTGTTGTTGATGAAGTACAGGCCGCTCTTTTCGCGGTGAGCGACGTCTCCGGGGAATGGACCGACATCGCGCGCCGCATCTCCGGCGGGCAGTTCCACCTTGATCACGTCGGCCCCATAGTCCGAGAACAGCTTTGCGCAGTATGGGGCGGATACCATCTGACCGAAGTCGAGCACCTTGATGCCCGACAGCGCCCCTTTGGCAGGCGCGTCGCTACCAGGGCTCTTCATGGGGTCACCGCGGCGGATTCAGGGTTGGCGACAAAGTGCAGCAGGCGCGCCGAGCTATCCGAGTCATCACGCACCGAACCCCGAATGCGCAACGCACGTTCGACGGCACCGGTGTTATAGGAGTAGCAGCTGCCTGTTGGCATTCCGTCGGTCATCGCCGGGTAGCGTTCCACCGGCGCATAGCGGTAGCGGCGCGCCTGGGCGACGAAGAATCCGCGCTGCAGCGCCTGGGCGGCCTCCAGCGCCTTGCCGCCGCCAAAGGCTTCCGCCGCCCAGGCATAAAATCCGCGCATCAAGGGGCGGCCGGCCAGCGCCGCCGGCGATTCGATGAGGTTGGCGCGCACCCGCCATTCATACAGAAGCTCGCCGTCGCATTCGATCCTCGCCTCGGTCACGCCGTCGCGTTCATCGGCGACTGCGATGTCATACAGCCGCTCGACGCCGACATCCCCTGCATGCGCGGCGGCCATCAGCGCCATGTCGACCATGTGCGTGCAATTCTCGCCGCCGGGCAGGCATTCGCGAAGTTTCACCGCATCGGCCACGCTTGCACCGACGATGCGCTCCACGGCACGCGATGCCTCCGGGCACGTTGTGAAGGGATACCTGACCGGATCGACGGCAAGGTCGACGATGCGACAGCCGTCGTGGCGCAAGCGCAGGCGAAAGCCGTGATTGCTGTCCTCGAGTTCGACCTCGACCTCTCCCGCCGTCGCCCGCCAGCGCAGGCAACGACGGAAGACTCCCGACCCATAGCTAGGATTTGGCTCGCCCATAAGTGTTACGACCGGATCCGCGCGCAAGCTGCAATCACACTGTAAATGGATCGGGTATCGTTCTGGGCAAGTCGCTGTCGAGAATGTCGGCTGCGATCAGATTCTCGAGGTAGCGGCCATCCCACCAGTTCATCTGCAACTGCTTGGCGCGCCGGTAATAGAGCTGGATATCGTAATCGAGCGTAAACCCGATGCCGCCATGCACCTGCTGCGCCATGGCCGTGACATCGCGGAATGCCTTGCAGGCGAACAGTTTGGCCATGGGCGCCAGACGCGCAACGCTCTTGCCGTTGGCATGCGCCCAGGCGGCTTCGTAGACGAGCATCTTGGCGCCATCGACCACGGCGGTGGCATCCGCCATGTAATGCGCCAATGCCTGAAACGCGCCGATGGGCTTGCCGAACTGCTGCCGGTCCTTGGCATACTGAACCGTGATTTCCAGTGCCCGCTCGGCACCGCCCGCGGCAAAGGCGGCCAGCAGGATGATGCCGTCGTACATGGCGGCCGCCCAGGTTTGCCAGCCGCTTCCCGCGCTGCCGACACGATCCGTGACGGGCACCAGGACATCGTTGAAGGCAACGCGGTACTGCGTGTCGGACGCCATCGACTTCTGCTGCTCGAGCACGACGCCGGGGGCCTTGACGTCCACCAATAACAGATCCAGCGCCTCGGCCGCATCGCCCGTTCGGGCCAACACCAGCAGCTTGTTTGCCGCGGCGGCATAAAAGACGTGGCGCTTGACACCGTTCAGACGATATCCCGTGGCGGTGAGCTCCGCCCGCAACTGGATGCCTTCCGGACCAAAGCCATTCCCTGGCTCAAGCCACGCCGGGACGATGATGGCATCGCCCGCGCCGATTGCCGGCAGCAACGCGCGCTGCTGCTCGTCGGTACCGGCTTTCTTGATGGCATTGGCGCACATGACGCTGCTGGGAAAATGCGGTCCGGGCGCCAGCGTGCGCCCGAGCTCCTCGTAGATCACCGCACAGTCGAGCATGTTGAGCCCCAGGCCGCCCTGTGCCTCCGGCAGCAGAATGCCGAGCAGACCCGTTTGTTGCATCTGTTGCCATAACTCGGCAGGAACGCCTAGCGGATCATTCTCCATTTTTCTGACGATGTCGGCGCCGCTATAGTCGCGGCAAAGATCCCGGGTCATGTCGCGGAGCATGTTCTGTTCTTCGGTGAACTTCAGATCCATTGTTTGCCTCTCAAATCTTGAGAAAGTGTGCCTGTCGCTGCCGGATCAAGGCCGCCAGCCATTTGCCTTGCGCTGCCAGGGGTTATCGTGTTCGTCGGCCGGAATCGCGACCCGTGCCTGACATTCGGTGTTCACCTGTCCATCCACGGAGACCGTCACCTCCAGCTCAACCCACTGGCAACCGGCGTCATCCGCAAACGTCTTGACAACCCGGCCGTTGAAAACCATCGTGTCTCCAGGAAAGACCGGGCGTTTCATCTTGAATTTCATGCGCCCGAGTCGTCCCTTCGGGCCGGTCCAGTCGGTGATGTAGCGCTCGAACCAAGCTGCATTGTTCGGCGTGTTGATGAAGATGTCCTTCACGCCGTTACGATGGATGGCGAATTCCTTGTCGTGGTGCATCGGGCGCCAGTCCCGGCTGGCCAACGCGCCCAGCACCACGGTGGTGGCGGTCACCGCATGGGAGAGCGGCGGGAGCGCTTGTCCTTCCTTGACGTCGGCAGCCGTCAGGCTTCGCGGCATGGTCATGCCGATGTCTCCTGGCGGTGGTATCCGAGGCAGGTGTAGCTTTCGGTGCCCACCCACTCGCCGCGCTGATTGTAGGTCTCGACGTCGATGGTCCAGAAGCGGCCTTGCCCAAGCCTGGTTTGCTTGAACTCGCTGACGGAGCGGATGACCTGCCACGTGGTGAGCGTGTCGCCCATGCGCACAGGCTCTCCGAAAACCGCCTCGTTGCCCGACACGATCGCCTCCGGCAGATCCAGCAGGCGCTTGAGATCGAAGTGCGTCTGCAAGGCGGTCCGCTCGCCCGCCGCACCAGGCGACCAATAATGCGGCCGAAACCAGACCGACAGCATCGTCGGCGGCGCAATCGGCCCGCCGACGACTTGCTCGGCGATCTCGGCATCCCAGTAGATCGGATTGCCGTTTTGCACCGCGGCACAGGTGTTATAGACGTATCCCATCTCGATCGGGAACTCGGTCTGTTCCTTGTATTGGGGTTTGCCGATCAATTCCTGCACGCACTGGGGGAGACCTGTCGTCATGGCATCGGCGCCTTCATTCGACGCTGCCGCTCGCGCGCAGGGTGGCGATCTCGTCGGTGGAGAAACCCGCCGCCTGGAACACGGCATCGGTATCGGTGGCGCCGCTGGAACGAACCTGGTGCTGCGGCTGGACGCGCACGCCGCCGGCGAGAACGGGCGCCAACTGCTCGAAATCGCCCCGCTCGGGATGGTGGGCGCGCATGAAGGCGCCGCGTGCGCGCAAATGCGGATCAACGCTTACCTCGGCAATGTCGAGCACCGGAGCGACGCAAGTATCCTGGCTGGCCAACAGCGCAATCCACTCATCCCGGCTGCGTGACCGGAAGCGCTGCGCGAAGGCCTGCCGCATTTCATCCTGGCGGGCTTCGTCATACTGGTTGCCGCTGTACTGCTCCAGGTCCAGCAGCCGACAGAGATTCCGGAAGAAGTGATTCTCGATCGCGCCCACCGCCAGATGCCGGCAATCGGCCGTCGCATAAACGCCATACCAGGCGTACTTGCCGGTCAAGACGCCTGACCTCGGTTTGGTTTCCTCTCCGGTGGCGAGATATTGGTCGACGTAGAGCGACATCAGGTTAAGAACGCCATCGGTAATCGATACGTCGAGGTAGGCGCCTTCACCCGTCTTGGCGCGATGAAGCAGCGCCGAGACGATCGCGACCGCCGCATGCATGCCACCGCCCGCGCTGTCGGCCACCGTGGCGCCGGGAATGGCCGGAAGACCCATGTCGTCCCGACCGCTGCAGGCCAGGAAGCCGCCCACCGCCAGGTAATTGATATCGTGCCCGACCCATTGGGCGTAGGGACCGTCCTGGCCATAGCCGCTCGTCGAGCAATAGACGATTCCGGGATTGCGCGCCTTGACGTCTTCGTATCCCACGCCAAGTCGCGCGGCAACGCCGGGGCGATAGCTTTCGATGATCACATCGACTTTCGCCGCCAGCCGCTGGATGCTGTCGCGACCGGCATCGGACTTGAGGTCAACGCGAATCCGCTCGGTCCCCCGTCCCGCGCCGTAGGCATGAAACACGGGATCGACCTGTTTTGCCCCCTTCGCGGCCACTGGGGCGACCTTGATCACGCGCATGCCGTAGTCGGCCAGGATCCGCGATGCGCGGGCAGCAGGCCCGACACTCGCCAGGTCGAGGACGGTGAAGCCATCAAGCAGTCCCATCTAGCGTCGCCCCAGCCTAGAAGTTTCTCGGCAAGCCGAGTTTTCGGGTGGCGATGATGTTCTTTTGCACCTCGGAGGAGCCGCCGCCGATCGTGTCGATCACGGTGTAGGTATAACAGCTCTCCGATCGCCCCTTGAGCGGGCCATCGGCAGTCCCCAGCGCCAACTGCGCGCCCGGGCCAACGATGTCCATCGTCGCATCGGCAATCCGGCGGGACAACTCCGTGGCATACAGCTTGTACTCGGAAGCTTCTGCCGTAGGCGTCTTCGAGCTGTTCAAGGCGGCGTCGACAAACTTCACGCCCAGGACGCGCGCCACCTCGCATTCCGTAGCCAATTGGGCGATGCGCTGACGAATGACGGGATCCTCGCGCAGGGGCTTGCCATCTCGCGTCGTATTCTTGACGTGGTCGCAAAGCAGCTCCAGCCGACCGCGAATCGGCGAGAAGGTAAACATGGTGAAGCGCTCGATATCCAGCGCTTCAGCGATGTACTGGAACCCCTTGTTCAACTCGCCCACCCGATAATCGTCGTGAACGAAAACGTTGTCGAAGAACACGGCATTGGTGCGCTCGTTGCCCATCGTATACATCGGATGAATCGTTAACCCGGGGTCATTCATGGGGATGAGGAACAGGGAAATGCCATGATGCTTGGGAGCATCCGGGTCTGTTCGCGCACCCACCCAGTACCAATCCGCAAAGTGCGCAGAGGTCGTGAAGACTTTCTGCCCGTTCAGGACCCAGCCGTCGCCTTGGCGCTCGGCCTTGAGGCGCATGGCGGCCGAATCGGAACCGGCGCTGGGCTCCGAGTAGCCCACGGCGAACTCGACGTTGGCGTCGAGAATTTTTGGCAGGAATTCCTGCTTCAGTTTCTCCGAACCCACTCTGATCAAGGTCTTGCCGATGATCCCGACACCCTTGCCGATCTGCGGCGCGCCCACCGAAGACAGCTTTTCGTTGAGCAGATACTCGTAGAAACCTTCGCCATCCTGCCCGCCACACGCCTTGGGCCAGGTGATGCCCAGCCATCCGCGCGCGGCCAGTTTCTTCATGAATGCCCGGCGCTCCGGGGTGTCGCATACTTGCGCCATGTTTTCGCGCGTGACATCCATGACCTGCGGGTCATGGTTATCCTTGAGAAACTGATCGACTTCACGCAAAAATCTGTTTTCGTCTTCCGAGAACTCAAAGTCCATTGACTCGCTCCATCCTGTCGTTAAGTCTGCTTCGGATCGCCGTCAGCCCAGGGCGCCCTCTCGCCTGAGAAATTCGATCCTGTCCGCGCCGTAGCCGAGCACCTGCCTCAACACCGCTTCGTTGTGCTCGCCGGCCGTCGGCGCCCTGCTCGCCGCGGGCAACTGCTCAGCCACGAACTTGACGGGAAAACCCAGCATGTCGGCGCCGTGGGTTTCATGAGGCATGACTGCGAATCGCGCCTGGAACTGCGGGTCATCGACCAGATTCTTCGGCGTATTCACCGGCGCGATCGGCGTATTGGCTTCCTTGCTGAACTCGATCCACTGGCCGGAAGTCCTGGTCTTGAATATTTCGCGCAGGATTGCCTGCAGTTCGCGATTGCCGCGTGCGTGATCGGCGTACTTCGATCCCGGCCAGCGATCGAAAAGATCCATGCGGCCGATGCCGGCACAGAAGTTCTTCCAGAATGCCTGTTCGGACGCCATGAAAAGCACGTGACCGTCGGACGACTCATACAGCTGATAGCGCACGCCTTCGCGCATCCCTGCGGTTGCGACGGGACGACGCTTGTAGCCATCCGATTTGTTGCCGGTAACGACGCTTTCCGGCCGGCCATAGGCCATATGGCTCTCGCTGCGGTACCAGTCGAAAGCCGCGGCGGCGTCGCTCTGGGCCAGATCGAGGAAGGCCCCCTCGCCCGTCTGCCGCGCCCGCATTACCGCCGCCAGCACGGCCAGACCGCCGAACAGGGGGGCCGCGTTGATGCCGATGCCGACATGCTCGGGTATATAGCAGAAACCCTCGTCGTCATAGGCCGGCATGACCACGCCGGCCCAGGTGTCGTAGGCAATGCCGTGAGAAGGCATATCCTTGTACGGTCCCGTCATGCCATAGCCAGACACGGTGCAGAACACGATTCGCGGGTTGATTTGCCGCAGGTCGTCGTATCCCAGGCCGAACTTGGCCAGGGCACCAGGCTTCGATGCCTCGATCACCACTTCGGCATCCTTGACGAGATCCCGATAGACCTCTCGTGCGGCCTCGCGCTTCAGATCAAGGGTGATACTGCGCTTGCCTCGATTGAGGTGATAGTGCATGAGCGACACGCCTTCGATAATCGGCCATGTCATTTCACGGATGTAATCGCCTGCAGGCGTTTCAACCTTGATGACTTCCGCCCCGAGATCGGCAAGCGCGGTAGTGATGGCGGCAGGCCCCAGAATGGAACTCTCGACGATGCGCAGTCCTGCAAGCGGTGCTTGGCTATTGCTCATGAATGGTGTTGTACCGTCCCTAGTTGCGCTGATGTCACAGTCATGGCCGCGCATTCAAGCGGCGACCAAAAGACAAAATCAGCACTGGTCATCAGCCTACTATTTCCAAAGTCGTTCTCTCAACATCCGCAGAGGCCCTTTACGTGTCATTTCGGGCCACAGAGGATTTGCTCCGATCACGCTCACCCGAGATAGGCTTGCCCGCCGTCGAGTCCGATGCTCTGTCCATTGACGTATCGGCATTCCTCCGAGCAGAGCGAAACCACAAACCGGCCGATATCCAGTTCGCAGTCCCCGACGCGCCTCATGGGAATGGTCGAGAAATAGGCGGCCGCTTCGTCGGGGCGGGCCTGCGTCCATCCTTTGAGGCCGGCTGATTCCGCCAACGGCAAAAGAACATTGGTGCGAATGTTGTCCTGGCCCCATTCGCAAGCCGCTGCCCGGGTCAGCTGGCGAATGGCCTCCTTGACGGCGCCGTAACATCCATACCCCGTGGCGTCCCAGCGCTTGCCTGCCGCGCTCGCCATGTTGATGATGCTGCCGTCGCCTTTCAAATGGGGGTAACAAAGTTTCATCAGTCGGAAAGTTGCGAGAGGCCCCGACTGCCACCCTGCCTCGAGACTGCCTTCGGTGACTTGATCGAGCCTGCCCATCGGAACCTCTTGGGCGTTGTTCACCAGGATGTTCAGGCCACCCAGTTGCCCGACTACGGTTTTGACGCAGTTCTCCAGCGAATCAAGACGCTTGACATCGCATTCCACCGCAAGCGCCTGGCCGCCGCGGGACGCGATGTCACGGCAAGTCGTCTCAAGTTTGGCGAGCGTTCGGCCGGCAACGGCAACCCGTGCCCCCTCGGCGGCAAGCGCCTTGGCGATACCCTGCCCCACGCCTTGACCGGCGCCCGTCACAAGCGCCACTTTGCCCGATAGTCGTTTCATGATCATCCGCCCCCCTGGCGAGTCATACCCATCAGGCGCGCTTGATGCGCTTGGTGGGCTCGATTCCCGTCAATCTCGCAAGATTGAGACCGAGAATCTTCGCTTTGTCATCTTCCGTGACCTGGGAATAACCCCACTTTTCCTGCAACTCTTCAGGCATGTCGAGATCGCGGATGTAATCGAGGATGCGGTTCAGGTCGTCAAACGGCAGATCGAAACCGAGCACGATCTTGTCCGCCGGCATCCACTGCAAGGCGGTACCGATCGCGTGATAGCCGCGATAGGGCGCCCGCTGGTACCAGCCGATGATGCCCGACAAGCTCATATAGAGATTTTTGTGCTTGCCGCACAACCCAATCAGTTCTTCCGACTGGGGCCAACCGGCGTGATAGGCGATGATCTTGAGCTCGGGAAAGTCCAACATGATGTCATCCAGCTGCTTCACTTCGCAGTGCGCACTTGGCTGCGGACATACGTAGCTCATCCCCGTATGCATGGTCAGCGGCACGCCCAGCTCGCATGCCTTCTCATAGAAAGGCCACATACGGCGATCGTTGAGCGGGCCCTCATCCTCCGGAGAGTAGACCTTGCAAAGCTTCGCGCCCTGCTCCTTGACGAGGTACTCGAGTTCCCAGTTCGCATGCTTGATGCCGCGCCGCATCACCGGGCCAACGTTGGCTTCGAGGTACATGCGTCCGGGATAAGGGGCAATCTGCTGGAGCATGAAACCGTTGGTGGACATCGAGACGGTGCCACCGGTAATGTCCAGCATGGGCTCGCGCAGACAAAAGGCGACATCCGTACCCGACTGGTCCATGTACTTGATAAGCTCGCTGGCGATAGGCTGTGGCCACTCGCTATCGAGGTCGCGGCCCGCCCAGGCACGCAGGACGCCATTGACGCTGTCGTGGAAGTGATGCATGCCAGGGTAATACGTGATTTCACTCATGGTCTGCAGGTTCATGAAGTGAAACTCGGTCAGTGCGACGAAGTAATCCCGCTTGCTTTTCTTGCTCATCACCGCGACTCCTCCTTGGTTATCATCGATACTCCTTCTCGCTTTGCGAAAAGCCGATCCATCGACACGCTTCCGCGGCGTTCAGGCGTCCCGGAAAAGTGCCAGGCCATCCAGTGGACCGTGGGTATTCTGACTGGATTCTCCTGTCGGGTTTTCACTTGGTCGACGTCCAATCGGACGATGTCCGGGCACTATCGTGCGGAAACAATCCTCCCGTGACTTGGCGGAACGCGGATACCCTCCTGCTCGATGGGTATCGCGACCGCTAGCCCGGACTTGTTCAGGTTCCTCATCGACTCATGGATTTTGCCCTTACTCAAGACCAAGAGATGATCCGTGCGACGGCGGAAGCTTTCCTCGCCGACGCCAGCCCGTCGACGGCGGTTCGTCAGGCGATGGCAACGGTGGACGGCTTCGATGCGACCACATGGCGTCGCGTCGGCGAAGAACTGGGCTGGTGCGCCACGACCATACCGGAGGACTTCGGCGGACTCGGCCTGACGATCGTCGAACAAGTCATATTGATGGAGCAAATGGGCAGGAGACTATTCTGCTCTCCGTACTTTGCCACGGCGTGCTTGGCGGCAACCGCTTTGCTCCAGGTCGGAACGCCAGCAGCCAGACAGCGCTATTTGCCGGCGATAGCGTCGGGTACGCTCACAGCGACGCTGGCCTTCGGTGAATGCGGCCTGGATGGGGAGGCCTGTACGGTGACTGCAACCGCCCGACCTTCGGCGGGGGGCTTTTGCTTGAGCGGGCGCTTCCGACATGTTCCGGATGGCGCAAGCGCGCAATTGCTGCTTTTGCCGGGCCGCGTCGCTGGCAATGACGACATCGCCTTGTTCGCCGTGCCTGCAGACTCGGCGGGTATCCAAATGCATCCCCACGTCACGATTGACGCCACCCGACGCCTGGCCGAAGTCAGGCTGAACGAGGTGCAGATCGACGAGGAGGCCATGGTTTCGATGCGCGGCGGCGTCGGCGATGGCCTAAGCCGAACCTCGGCCCTCGCGGCGATCGCCTTGGCCGCCGAGCAGTTAGGCGGCGCTCAGCAGTGCCTGGACATGACCTTGGCCTATCTTGCCGAGCGCAAGCAGTTCGGCCGGTCGATTGCCTCCTTTCAGGCCGTAAAGCATCGCTGCGCCGAAGCCATGGTGAAAATCGAAGCCACAAGGTCGGCCGTAATGGGCGCGGCTTGCACCGTGGCGGCCTCCCCGGCCACCGAGACCCTGCGCCTCGAATCCGCCTGCGCGAAAGCGCTTGCATCGGATTGCTTCTTTCACTGCGCCTC
>JAGVUA010000042.1 GCA_019136545.1 Betaproteobacteria bacterium | reverse complement strand
TAACGAATCCCCCATCCTTGGCCGCTGGCTATAACATGGGATTGCACATCGCGAAAGGCTCCAGCGTCATCTTCTGTCACGACGACATTGAAATCCTGTCACCAGGATTTGCCGCTCGTCTCATAAGGCACTTGGAGGAATGGGATATTGTCGGTGTCGCTGGAGCAGAGCGCTTGAAAAGCGGCTTATGGCTTGCGGCTGGGCATTCCCACATTCACGGTCAAGTCGTTCAGCATGACGGTTCCGGTAAGCACACGCTCGATGTTTTCGATCCTGATTGCACCGTGGAATCCACCGTCCAAGCAAAGGTGCTTGACGGTCTCTTTATTGCCGCGAAGACCGCGGTAGCAAAGAGCATTGGCTTCGACGAAGCGACATTCCGCGCTTTCCATTTCTACGATCTGGATTTCACGCTGCGCAGCTCGCTGGCCGGCTATAGGGTCGGAATAGCGAGGGATCTCCTTCTCTACCACGGCTCCCCCGGCAAACTCGATGAAGTCTGGTATTACTACTGCGGCAGGTTCGAACAAAAATACGATCAACACTTGTATACAGGGCCTACCGAAGACGCCAAGATATTTAAACGGCTTCTATCGAAACAAGATGATCCTGTCGCCACGTTAATGGATATTCGGAGGATTTCGAAGTGGTGACCTCGAGTTCTTGCCCAATGCCAGTAGAAACAGCTAGATCGAAAGAAGAAAAATGTTTGTTTGGCCGGCTGTCTGCTTATGCATCGCGGGTAGATACAGGCCATCGATCTGGCGTCACTTAGGAATGGTGCAAACGAAAGCCAACGGCAAACTTTGGAACGAATGACCAAGAACTTTTTCTGGCCAGCCCGGGTCTATTACGAGGATACCGATGCCGCTAGCGTGGTTTATTACGCCAACTACCTGAAATACCTGGAGCGCGCGCGTACCGAATGGCTGCGTGCGCTGGGTTTCGACCAGGGCGCGCTGATGGCGCGCTTCGACCAGGGCGCGCTGATGGCGCGCACCGGCCTCGGTTTCGCGGTGCGTTCGATTTCGGCGGAGTATTTGAAGCCAGCGCGGCTGGACGATGCGTTGCAGGTGATCAGCCGCATCGAATCGCACGGCCGCGTGCAGGTCGTCTTCGATCAGCGCATCGAGCGCGGCGAACAAACGCTGCTGACGGCGAAAGTGCGCATCGCCTGCATGGACCTGAATCGCGGCAAAGCGGCGCCCATGCCGCTGGACATTTACCAACAATTCGAAAAACTAACATGAACGTCACCCAGGATTTGTCCATCATCGAACTGATCGTCAATGCCAGCCTGGTCGTCAAGCTGGTCATGGCGCTGTTGGCCGTCGTATCGGTCATGTCGTGGTACTGGATTTTCCGCAAGTGGTTCGCCATCCGCGACGCTCGCGCCAGGACCGAAAAGTTCGAGCGCGATTTCTGGAGCGGCGGCGACCTGGCCGCGCTGTACCAGAGCGCCGTGAATGCCCGCCACCAGACCGGGGCGCTGGAACGCGTCTTCGAGGCCGGCTTTCGCGAATTCACCAAGCTGCGCGGCCAGAAGACGCTCGATCCGGGCTCGGTCATCGACGGCGTCAGGCGAGCGATGCGCGCGACCTATCAGCGCGAAATCGACGATCTCGAGGCGCATCTGGCTTTCCTCGCCTCGGTCGGCTCGGTATCGCCCTACGTCGGCCTGTTCGGCACGGTATGGGGCATCATGCACGCCTTCCGCGGCCTGTCGAATGTCGCCAGCGCGACGCTCGCCGCCGTTGCGCCGGGCATCGCCGAGGCGCTGGTCGCCACCGCCATCGGCCTGTTCGCCGCCATCCCGGCCGTGGTGGCGTACAACCGCTTCGCCCACGACGTCGACCGGCTGGCGGTGCGTTTCGAGAGCTTCATCGAGGAGTTCTCCAACATCCTGCAGCGCCACCTGAAGTAAGCCCATGCGCCAGAGACGCCTGATGAACCAGATCAATGTCGTGCCCTACATCGACGTGATGCTGGTGTTGCTGGTGATCTTCATGGTCACCGCGCCAATGATCCAGACCAGTAACATCGACCTGCCCAGTGTCGGCAAGGCGAACAGCCAGCCCCCCGTGGCACCGCTGGAAGTCATCGTCCGCGCCGATGGCGGGCTGGCGTTGCGCGATCGCAGCAAGGGCGACCAGGAACAGGCGATCGAGCGCTCCGAGCTGGCGGCCCGGCTCAAGTCCGCGCAGGCGCGCCATCCGCAGCAGGCCGTGCTCATCGCCGGCGACCGCAGCGTCCGCTACGAGGCCGTGCTGAACGTGATGGACGAATTGCAGCGTCAGCAAGTCGCCAAGATCGGACTGCTGGTCAAGCCGAGCAAATGACCGAAGCGCCGCCGCAACGCGTCACGCCGCCCGGCAAGCGGCTCTCCATCATCCTGGCGGTGCTGGTGCATGTGGCGCTCATCGCCTTCCTGGTCTATGGCATCCGCTGGCAGACCCAAATCCAGGATGTCGTCGAAGTCGATCTGGTACGGCAGGTGTCGGCACCGCCGCCGGTGAAGGAAGAACCGCCCCCGGTGCCGAAGGTGGAACCGAAGCCCGAGCCGAAACCGGATCCCAAACCCGAGCCCAAGCCGCCGCCGCCGAAAAAGCCGGATATCGCGCTCAAGGAGAAGGAAAAACCCAAGCCTCCGCCCAAACCCGAACCGGTCAAGCCCCGACCCGAAACCAAGCCGAAGTTCGACCCCGTCAAGGACGTGCTCGCCAAGGAGGAAAAGGACCGCGCAATGGCGCGCATGATCGCCGACGAGGAACGGAAACTGAAGCAGCAGAAAGACGCTGCGGCAGCCACGCAGGCCGATACGGCACGCAGCAAGGCCCTGGCGGGCTACAGCGAGCGGATCCGCGCCAAGATTCGCGGCAACATCGTGCTGCCGGCCGACATCAAGGGCAATCCCTCGGCGCTGTTCAAGGTGGTGCAGCTTCCTTCCGGCGAAATCATGGCCGTGCAACTGACCCGCAGCAGCGGCCATGCCGGCTACGACGCGGCGGTCGAACGCGCCATTCTCAAATCCAGTCCGCTGCCCAAGCCCGACGATCCGTCGCTGTTCGCGCGCGAACTGAGCCTGACTTTCTGCCCTGATCCACGGGAGGACGGCCGATGCACCTAAGTTATAATTTCTCGATGAAATTCAGTCTCATGCTCGTGGCCGCGCTGTTGCTGGCGCCGCTGGCGGGCCGCGCCCAGCTCGCTATCGAGATCACCGGCGCCGGTGCCAACCGCATTCCGATCGCCATCACCGACTTCAATGGCGAAGCCGGCGTATCGCGAGCGCTGACTTCCGTGGTGCGCGCCGACCTGGAGCGCAGCGGCCTGTTCCGCCTGATCGAGCCGACCGGCCTGCCCGGCGGCGAAACCGCCGCGCCCAACGCCGAGGCCAAGGCGCGCGGCGCCGATGCCCTGGCCGGCGGCACGGTCGCCACCGCGCCCGACGGCCGCTATGAAACCCGCTTCCGCCTGTACGACACGCAAAAGCAGGCGCAGCTTGGCGGGCAAGCCTATGGTCACGCCAGCGCACAGATTCGCGCCACCGCGCATCGCATCAGCGACTACATCTACGAGAAACTGACCGGCGAACGCGGCATTTTTTCCACGCGCATCGCCTACGTCGTCAAGTCGGCCGGGCGTTACCAGTTGCAGATCGCCGACACCGACGGCGACAATGCCCAAGTGGCTCTATCCTCGCGCGAGCCCATCATCTCGCCGACCTGGTCGCCCGATGGCAACCGTCTGGCCTATGTCTCGTTCGAGGCGAAGAAGCCGATCATCTACGTACACGACCTGGGTTCGGGGCGCCGTCACGTCGCCGCCAACTTCAAGGGCTCGAACTCGGCGCCGGCCTGGTCGCCGGACGGCAAACGACTTGCCGTGGTCCTGACCAAGGACGGCGGTTCGCAACTCTATGTCGTCGGCGCCGACGGCAGCGGCGTCACCCGGCTGGCCAGTTCCTCGGCCATCGACACCGAGCCACAGTTCTCGCCCGACGGCCAATGGATCTATTTCACGTCCGACCGCGGCGGCAGCCCGCAAATCTACCGGATCAGCGTCAACGGCGGCGATGCCCAGCGCGTCACTTTCGACGGCAGCTACAACGTCACTCCCCGCCCGGCGCCGGACGGCAAGAATCTTGCCTACATTTCCAGAAACGGCGGTCGCTTCCAGCTGACGATCATGGACCTCGCGACCCGGCAGACCCAAGTGCTGACCGATTCGGCCAAGGACGAGTCGCCCAGTTTCGCCCCCAACAGCCGCATGATCCTCTATGCCACCGAAATCGGCGGTCGCGGCGTGCTGGCGGCGGTATCGGCCGACGGCCGGGTCAAGCAGAAACTTTCGGTGCCGGCCGCCGATATTCGCGAACCTTCCTGGAGTCCTTACGTCAAATAACTTTTTTGAGTTCGGAGAAAAACCATGCGCCCCACTGCCTTCAAGCTTTCCTTGGTTGTTTCCGCCATCGCCCTGCTCGGCGCTTGCAGCAGCCAGCCGCCCGCTCCCGAACAGAACCCGGTCGGCGTGGTCGACGGCAGCAAGACGGGGGTTGGCGGCTCGACGACCAGTCCCACCACCGTCGCTCCGGTCACCGCAACGGGCATCGATCCCACCAGCCTGGCCGCGCTGAAGGATCCCAAGAGCGCGGTGTTCAATCGCAGCATCTTCTTTGATTACGACCAGTACACCATCAAGGACGAGTTCAAGCCCCTGGTCGACGCCCACGCCAAGTTGCTGGCCAAGAACCCCGGCATCAAGATGATGATCCAGGGCAATGCCGACGAGCGCGGCAGCCGCGAATACAACCTGGCGCTCGGCCAGAAGCGCGCCGACGCGGTGAAAAAAGCGTTGATGCTGCTCGGCGGGCAGGAAGCCCAGATCGAATCGGTCAGCCTCGGCGAGGAAAAACCGCGCTGCACGGACCAGACGGAATCCTGCTGGGCGCAGAACCGTCGCGGCGACATGCTCTATTCGGGCGAGTTCTAGGCCGTGCGCCGACTCCTGCCGCTGTTGCTGCTCGCGGCGGCCCTGCCGGTGCGCGCGGGCCTGTTCGACGACGACGAGGCGCGGGCGCGCATCGAGCGGATGCGCGCCGAACTGCGGGCGGAGACCGTCGCGCTGTCGCAGCGCGTCGACCAGGCGGCGAAGAACCAGATCGACTTCGCCAATCAGGCCGAGACCTTGAAAGCGGAACTGGCGCGTCTGCGCGGCCAGATGGAAGTGCTGCTGAACGACGTCGATGCCGCGCAGAAACGCCAGCGCGACTTCTACGTGGACCTCGACGGCCGTCTGCGCAAGCTGGAAAGCGCGGCGGTGGCGGCGGCCAAGCCGCCCGAGCCGCCGAAGCCCGACCCCATGCAGGAAACGCGCGACTATGAAGCGGCGCTCGCCAGCTTCAAGGCGGCCAAGTACGGCGACGCCAACGCGGCTTTTCTCGCATTCATCAAGACCTACCCGAACAGCGGCCTGCTGCCCAACGCCTGGTACTGGGCGGGCTCGAGCCATTTCCAGATGAAGGAATACGCCAAGGCGGCCGAGGCCTTCGCCAAAGTGGCGGCTACCTGGCCGACCGACGCCAAGGCTCCCGACGCTTTGCTCGCCGAGGGCAATGCGCTGGCCGAAGCGGGCAACGCCAAAGGGGCCAAGCAGGTCTTCGAAAAGCTGGTCGCGCAATATCCGGCGTCGTCCGCCGCGCAAACCGCCAAACAGCGTCTGAAGAAAAAGTAGCCGTGGCGGCCGACGGGGCAACGGCGACGCTGCGCGTCAGCGAAATCTTTCATTCGATCCAGGGCGAGTCGACGCGCGCGGGTCTGCCCACCACCTTCATCCGCCTGACCGGCTGTCCCTTGCGCTGCAACTGGTGCGACACCGAGCATGCCTTCACCGGCGGCACCACCATGACGATCGCCGAAATTCTCGCCCGCGTCGGCGACATCGGCTGCCCCACGGTCTGCGTGACCGGCGGCGAGCCGCTGGCGCAGAAGGCCTGCCCGATCCTGCTCGGCGCACTGTGCGACGCCGGCTACTCCGTGTCGCTGGAAACCAGCGGCGCGCTCGACATCGCGGCGATCGACCCGCGCGTCGCGCGCATCGTCGATCTCAAGGCGCCGGGTTCGGGCGAGTCGGAAAAGAACCTCTGGCGCAATCTCGACCACCTGACGGCGCGCGACGAACTCAAGCTGGTGCTGGCGTCCGAAACCGATTACGCGTGGGCAAAGTCAGTCGTGGCGACACGCCGGCCGGAACGGCTTTGTGCCGTGCTCTTCTCGCCCGTGCCCGGTCGGCTCGACCCGGCGGCACTGGCGGAGTGGATACTGCGCGACCGGCTGCCCGTCCGCTTCCAGTTGCAGCTCCACAAGATCCTGTGGGGCGACCAACGAGGGCGCTGAACCGCCGTCAGAACACTTTGCCGGGGTTGAGTAGGCCCTGGGGATCGAGCGCCGCCTTGATGGTCCGCATCAAGGCGATTTCCTCCGGCGAACGGCTGATCGACAGCCATGGCTTCTTTTCCAGGCCGATGCCATGCTCGGCGGAAACCGAACCGCGAAAGGCGGCCAGGCCGCGATAAACCGCCTCTTCTATTTTCGGCCGCAAGGCGGCGTGGTCGGCCGGCGGCGTCGGCACCGCGAGATGCAGGTTGCCATCGCCCAGATGACCGAAAATGTACAGATGGTGCGCGCCGATGGCCGCCGTCATGGCCGCGTCGAGGTCGCGCGTGTAGCGCTCCATTTCGGCGATGGGCAGCGAGATGTCGAAGATGGCCGGCGTGCCCTGGACCATGATTTGGCCGACATCGTCGCGCAGGGACCAGAAGTCGTGGCAATCGGCGTCGGACTGCGCAATGGCGGCATCGGCAATCAGCCCCTCTTCCAGCGCTGTCTCCATGGCGGCGTTGAAACGCCGGGTATCGAGTTCGCGATCGGAACCCTGGCTCTCGACCAGCACGTAGTATGGATGGTTCTGCCCGACCGGCGGCTTGCCCTTGGCCGGCGGCGTCGTCACCAACAGGTAGAACGAGCGCCACATGACTTCGAAAGCCGACAGCGTGCCGCCGAGGCGCCGATCCATGTGCTTGAGAAAGGCCGGAATCCGGTCGAAGCTGTCGAAGGCGGCGAAGGCCATGTTGGTGGTGGTCGGCTTTTCGCGCAGGCGCAGCACCAGGCGCGTGATGATGCCGAGCGTGCCCTCGGTGCCGATGAACAGCTGCTTGAGGTCGTAGCCGGCGTTGTTCTTGATCAGCGCGTTCAGCGAAGACACGACGGTGCCGTCGGCCAGCACTGCTTCGAGACCGAGCACCATGTCGCGCGTCATGCCGTAGCGGATGACGCGGTTGCCACCGGCATTGGTCGAGGCATTGCCCCCGATCGTCGCCGAGCCGCGCCCGCCCAGGTCGAGCGGAAACGACAAGCCGTGCGCCTCGGCCGCTTCCTGCACCGCCTGCAGCGTAGCGCCCGCCTGTGCGTGGGCGACTCGCTGCACCGGATCGACCCGTTCGATGGTACGCATCCGCTCCAGCGAAAGGATCAGTTGGTCGGCCGTCGTATCGGCGCCATGCACCAGTCCGGTCAAGCCGCCGTGCGTCACCACCGGTTGCCGGTGAGCATGGCAATAGCGCAGCACGGCCGCCACTTCCGCAGTGCTGCGCGGCCGCGCCAATGCTCGCGCCATGAGCCGGTCCGCTCGCCAAATGCCCGCCTGGCGGCCAGCCACCTCGTCGGCATCGAGCACGCCGTCGGCGCCGAGCATGGCGCGCAGGTCATCGATGAGATTCATGCGTTTCCGTCCTTCCTAGATGATGGCTTCGATCAGACGCGGCGCCCGCTGCTGCATGGCCGAACGGTATTGATCGGCGAATTCCGCGCAGGTCGTGGCGCGACTGGCTTCGACGCCCAGGCCTTGGGCGATGTTCACCCAGTCGATCTGCGGGCGGCCCAGATCGAACATCGATAGCGCTTTCGGGCCGACGCCCAGCGCCGACGCCCCGGCACGCTGCAATTCGAAATTGAGAATTGCGTAGGCGCGATTGGCAAAGATCACCGTGGTGACATCGAGATTTTCGCGCGCCATCGTCCACAGCGCCTGCGGGATGTAGGCGGCGCTGCCGTCGCCGAGCGCGCAAACGACCTTGCGGTCGGGCGCGGCCAGAGCGGCGCCGACGGCTGCCGGCATGCCTTGTCCCAGCGAGCCGCCGGCCACGGCCAGATGCATGTGGGGACGAGCGGTGGCCATCGCTTGCAACAGCGGCGGTCCCGAAGTGATCGCCTCGTCGACCAGAATCGCGCCTTCCGGCGTCGTCGCGGCCATGATGGCGGTCACGCCGGCGACATCGAGGCTGCCGCTCGGTATGTCGGGGAGCAGCAAAGGCACGCGTAGCGGCGATCGCGCCGGTGCGCCGAGCAGATCGGCCAACGCCGAGAGCGCGCCGGCACCATCCTCGTGCGGATGCGCCAGATAACTGAACTGGCAGTCTTCGGGAGCGCAGCGACTGGGCTTGCCGGGATAGCCGAAAAAAGCGACCGGCGGGATGGTGCCGACCAGGAGGATCTGTTCGACGCCGGCGAGGCACTCGATGGCCTGCTCGACCAGATAGGGCAGGCGCTCGACCGGCACGCGGCCGGCCCCGAGTTCGGTGGTCGGCGCAAAAGTGTCGCAACACAAACGGGCGCCGGTGGCGGCCTGGACACGACCGGCGGCTTCGAGACCGGCGCCGCGCAGCGCAGCGCCGCGCAGCAGGAGCACGGTCTTGCGGCCGTTGCGGAGCAACTTGGCGGCGTTGTCGATGGCGGCGGCGTTCACCGTCGCGGCGCCGATGTCGGGCAGCTTGTCGGCAGGGCGTTCCGCCGGATTCCAGGCGGCGTCGGCCGACAGGATCAGGGTGGCCACGCCGCCGGGCGCGGCGCGCGCCGCCTGCACCGCCCGCGCGGCGTCGGCCGCCACCGAGAGAGCGCGGCGCGACTCGCAGATCCAGGACGAGACGGGACGCGCGATGCCGACGATGTCGGCGGTCAGCGGCGCCTCGTATTGCCGGTGGAAAGTGGCATGCTCGCCGACCACGTTGATGATCGGCGAGCCGGCGCGGCGGGCGTTGTGCAGATTGGCCAGGCCGTTGGCCAACCCCGGCCCCAGGTGCAGCAAAGTCAGTGCCGGCGACCCGCTGACCCGGGCGTAGCCATCGGCCGCACCGGTGGCGACGCCCTCGAACAAGCACAGCACCGCCCGCATTTCGGGCACGGAATCGAGCGCCGCGACAAAGTGCATCTCCGATGTGCCGGGATTGGCGAAGCAAAGTCTGACACCGCAATTGACCAACGTGTGAATCAGCGATTGGGCACCGTTCATCGAGCTACCTCCTTTCGGCGATCCTTGACGAGAAATGCTGCCAGGGCCGGCAGCAATAACAACGCGCCGAATACGTTCACCAAGAACATGAAGGCCAGGAGAATCCCCATGTCAGCCTGGAACTTGAGCGCCGAGAAAGCCCAGGTCGCCACCGAAATCGTCATGGTCACCGCGGTGAACAGCGACGCCGTGCCGCGCTGCCTGAGCGCTTCGACAAAGGCCTCGCGCAGGCTCAGGCCGTGCTGCTCCATTTCGTGCTTCATGCGCTCGAACAGATAGATGCCGTAATCCACGCCAACGCCGACGCCCAAGGCGACCACCGGCAGCGTGTTCACCTTCACGCCGATGCCCAGCCAGGCCATCATGGCATTGCACAGTACCGTCACCAGGGCAAGCGGCAGGATGATGCACAGGGTCGCCGGCAGGGAGCGCAGCATGATGAGGCAGAGCAGGCCGACCGATGCGAACAGGACCAGGTTCACCCACTTGTCGGCGGCGGCGACCGACTCGTTGGTGCCGGCCATGACGCCGACGTTGCCGCTCGCGAGACGGAAACTCAGTTGTTCGGAATCGAATTTCTGCTTGAAGGTCTTGATCTGCTGAATGATATTGTCGATCGTGACGGCCTGATGGTCGCGGGTGAAAATCGACACCGGCATGGCCGTGCAGGTCGAGTTCATCAGTTCGTTGCCCAGCCGGGTGGCAAAACCCACGCCCTGGGCGATCTGGGCGCGATCTTCCGGCAGCATCTGCCACATGATGTTGGTTTCGGCATACGACTGCGTGACCATCTTGACGAAGCCGGCCAGGCCGCGCACGGCGGCAACGCCTTCGTTCTGGCGCAGCGCCAGTTCGAATTCCTCCATCTTGTCCATCACGGCGCGGTCGACGCAGGGCGATTCGGCACCCTTGGCTTCGGCGATCACCTGCAGTACATCGACGCCGATGGCGAAGTCCTTGGTGATCTGACGGACATCCTGGTTGTAGCGCGAATCCGGCCGCAATTCGGGCACGCCGTCCCCCAGGTCGCCGATCTTCAGGTCACGGGCCACATAGAGGCCGAATGCCAGCGCCACGACGGCGACGGCGATGGCGATGCCGCCGCCGCGACGGGTGGCCAGGACGCCCAGGCGAATCCAATAGCGGTCGGCACTGCCCTCGTGGCCATGCATGCGCTCGGCCTGTTCGGGAGAAATGCGCCGATAGGACAGCAGGATCGGCAACAACATCTTGTTGGTGATGATCATCACCGTGACGCCCAGCGTGGCGGTGATGGTCAGTTCCTGGACCATCTCGATTTCCACGAAGGCGATCACCAGAAAACCGATGGCGTTCGCCATCAGCGCCACGGCGCCAGGCACGAACAGCTTTTGGAAGGCGATGCGCGAGGCGGTGACGCCGTCGGCGCCACGCAGCATTTCCTGTTTCCAGGCGCTGGTCATCTGCACGGCATGCGAAACGGCGATGGCGAAAATCAGGAATGGCACCAGGATCGACATCGGATCGAGCGTCAGGCCGAAGATCGGCAGCAGGCCGAGCAGCCAGATCACCGGCACGACGGCGCAGATGAGCGCATAGGAAGCCAGCATGCCGGAACCCGAATACCAGTAGAGCAGCATGGCGGTGATGGCGAAGGCGGCGGCAAAGAAACCGATCACGCCGGCGGCGCCGTCGGCGATGTCGCCGACCGCCTTGGCAAAGCCGATGATGTGCACCGATACCTGATCGCTCTCGGTAGCGGCGCGAATGCCTTCTAGTTGCCTGGCCACTTCCTGGAGGTTGAGGCGGCCACCGGTCTCGGGATCTTTCTCCTGCAGCGTGGCCACCACCATGGCGGCCGTACCGTCGAAGGCAACGATCCGGCCGCTCCAGTCCGACTTGCCGACGTTTTCCCGTACCTGGGCCAGTTGTTCCGGCGTGCCGGCAAAGTCCGAGGCCACGATGTTGCCACCGCGAAAGCCGTCTTCGACGACCTCGGTGAAGCGAACGTTCGAGGTAAACAGCGAAGTTACCGAGCTGCGCTCGACGCCCTTGATGTAGAACACGTCTTCGGTGACCTTGTGCAGGGCGTCCATGAACGGCTTGGTGTAGATGTCGCCATGCTTCGCCTTGAGGGCGACCAGAATCTTGTTGGCGCCGCCAAAGCTGTTCTGGTACTGCAGGAAGGTCTGCATGTACTCGTGCTTGAGCGGAATCATTTTCGAGAAACCGGCGCCGACCTTGAGGTGGGTCGCGGAAATGGCCAGCACCACGGTGAGCAGGACAAAGAAGGCCAGTAGCGGCTTGCGCAGATGGAAGATCCAGTAGGAAACCTTGCCGACCCACGTCTGGCTGAAGGCTTCCTCCTCCAGTCCGTGGCGGTCCCTGAGCACGGGTCCCGTCATCGCGCCATCCCCTGTTGGCCAGGCATCGTGCTCAGTCCTTCAGCATGTTGGCGGCCACAATGCGAATTCCCTGTTCGCCGTACAGCACCAGCGCGCCATCGGCGCGCTCGAAGGCGCCGGCCACGCTGCGCGAAGCCGCGCGCTTGAGTCGGAAGCTCTGTCCATCGTCATCGCTGATGGCCAACCAGCCCATGCCGCCGGTGAGGACGATCGAGTTGTCATGGCGCGTTACGGCGCCAAAGAATGGCAGCTTGGTCGGCAAGCTTATTTTTTTCCAGCTGACGCCCTGGTCGGCAGATCGATAGAGGCTGCCGCGCATGCCGAAAATCAGGAGCGCGCCTCCCGGTGTCGCAGTGGCGCCGAAGTAAGAGCCTTCGTAGGGAGATGCCAGCCGGGTCCACGATGCGCCGCCATCGATCGATTGCGCCAGCGTGCCCGACTCGCCGACGAGCAGAAGGAGATCCTTGGCGACGACGACGCGGGCAATGTGCCGGTCGAAGCCCTCCTCGATGACCTGCTGGCGGACCCAGGTACGCCCTGCATCGTCGGAGCGCAGCATCAAACCGAATGCGCCATAGGCCAGCACACTGGTCGGGCTCAGCACCGTCAGGCCGAGAAACGAGTCCTTGCCGGCATCGGTTTCGACCGGTTGGACCGACTTGCCGCCATCCTCGGAACGCAGCAGCACCCCCCCGTGACCGGCGCCAAGCCACACTTTGTCGTCCAGTGACGCCACGCTGGTCAGCGTGCGCGTGGTTGCCGAACGATAACCGGTCCAGTCGGTGCCCGAATTATCCGATACGAAAACGGCGCCCCGCTCGCCAACCGCAATGGCGCGCTGACCATGGCGTGCCGCGCCCAGCACCAAGGTGCGATCGATACGCAAGGCGCCGTCGGCAATCACCAGTGAATCCCGGACGTCCGCCGCCCGAGCGGACAAGCCCGCCAGGGAGGCGCAAAACGCCCCCACCAGAAGAGCTCCCCTTACGCTCCCCCGTCGTTGCGGAGCGATCAACGGGTTCCCGCGCGACGCAGGGCGTCCGGCTGGAACTCCGACCACTTTGCCTTGACGTCGTATTTGATGGGTTGCTTGACCTCGTTATCAAGGTGCGAGGCGAGATAATTGCCATTGACCAGATCGTGCCAGATTTCTATGCCATGCCAGGGCACAAGAGCATCGTAATTCTGGCGAAAGCCATGTACGGCGACTCGCCAAAGTTGGCCGCGCGTGTCATAGGCATCTTCCTCGAGCAACATCCAGCTGTCTTCGTCCAGGTAGAAGACGCGCTTGCCGTAGATATGCTTCTGCCCGGCCTTGAGCGTAGCTTCGACAATCCAGACCCGGTGCAGTTCGTAGCGCATCAAGTCGCTTTTGACGGTGTTCTTGTCGAGAATGTCGCCGTACTTGAGTTTCTTGTCGCCAATCTTGTAGCTGTTGTAGGGCACGTACATTTCCTTCTTGCCCACCAGCTTCCAGTCATAGCGGTCTGTCGCACCGTTGAAGCCAAAATACTGATCGGTGACGCGCATGGCCTCGCTGCCATCGGCGATATTGTCATAGGCCAGATCCGGGGCACGGCGCACGCGGCGCAAACCGGAGTTATAGATCCACGCCGAGCGCGATTCCTTGACCTGATCGACCGGCTCATGGACGAGATAGACCGTGCCGTCGAGGGTGGCTGGCGAGGTGTAGCGGCTGTAGAAGGCGAAAAGCAGATTGCCGGTTTGCGGCGGATCGAAATTCTTGGCCGCCACCAGACGGTCCACATAGCCGACCCGGTAGGTGTCGCCGTTGGCGCGCACCGGGAACCAGGAGTATTCACGCTCGTAGCCACCGCCAAAATAGCGCATGGTGTAGTTGAGGATGGCCTCTTCGCCGGTCTTGGGAATCGGGAAGGGAATATGAGAATCGTCGCGGCCTTCGATATGCCCATTGTTCAACGAAATCCGCGTGGCTTCGCCTTTGGCCTTCTCGTAAACGCTCTGCGGCAATGCGGCGGTGCGATGCGTCGGGTAGACCGGCATCGCGAAATTGGGATACTTCTTGAGCAGCGCCATCAGGCCCGTGGGCAATTTGTCCTTGTACTGATCGGCATTGGCGGCATTGATGGTCAGCGTCGGTTTCTCGTTGGCAAATGGATCGACGTAACCCTGTTCGGCTTTCCAGCCCGCCGGCGGCTTGGTCAAGCCACCCTCCCAGGCGGGGATGGAGCCATCGGCATTGCCCGCCTTGGTGGCGCCGGTCGGCGTTAGCTCCTTGCCCAGTTTATCGGCCTCGGCAGCCGTCAAGGCTGCCCAGGAAGTGCCATTTAGAAAAAGGCAGCAGACCGCAGCGGCAACCAGGCGACGCGGTGATTTCATGGATGATCTCCGGAAAAACGGGCTTCAGAAAGTTGTGCTGAAAGACAAGCTGTAGTAGTCGCGGTCACGGAATGGATCGTACTTCGTGCTGTTGGCGAAGGTCGTGTAACCCATGTCGATCGAGAACTTCTTCTGGTAGTCGAATTTCACGCCGACGCCGATGACCTTGCGCTTCTCAATGAACTGGTAATCGCTCGAGAAACCCGACACATCGTGTTGCCAGAACAGGCTCGGCGAAACAGTAAAGCTGCCGATCAGCCCCGGATAGTCCAACTGGGTGCGAAGGCGATAACCCCAAGAGAAATCGGTGACATAACCGTCGTTCTTGCAGCCATCCGGCTGCGGATTGTAAAACGGCGTGCCCGCGAGGCAGGTGTTGCCTCCCGGCACCGGCACGGTGGCGTCCGAGCCAAAACCGAAAATGAAGCCCCGGCTGTAACGCAGGCCATTGTTGGGCACGTTGTTCCACTGCATGCCAATCTCGCCGAGAAACGTGCCCTGGTCCGCACCCAGCATCGCCGGGAAAATTTTGATGGTATTGGCCTGGAACTGCGTCTTGCGCAGCCGGTCGTAACCCGAGATATACGTACCACCGCCCTGCGCCGTGGCGGTGCGACTCGTGGCTCCCATCGGGCCGCGACCGGTAACGATCGCGTACAGCAGATCGTTGCCGTTCAATTGCACAGGCTGGTTGGGTGAAAGGCTGAGTTCGGCGCCGACCGACCAGCCGGCCACGTTGGTCGACAAGCTGATGCCATACAACCGGATATCGTCGGGGTATTCCCAGAAGCCTACTGCGGAACGCACGCCCGCGGCGGCCAGCACTTTTTCGTGCGCCGGCAGCGGATTCAAGGTGGTACGCGCGGGATGGCCAACTGGCACCGCGCCCCAGGTTCCCGTACGGCCCGAGACAAAGGGCGTGCGCGAGCTGATCTGCATGGCAAAGAAGCCCATTTCCGCATCGATAGCCTTGAGGGGCAGGCGCAGGGCCACGCCATACTGGCCGGAATCGCTGCCTTCCTTGCCTTTCACTTGCGGAATGAACAATCCGCCGTTGTAGGCGGCAACGTTGCCGACCAAGCCGGCCGACGTGACTACTTGCCGGCAGCGTGCCGACCCCGTAGAAGCGGACATGCCCCATTCCACCGGCGACCAGTAGAGCCCGCAGGTGTCGAACACCGACGGCTCCCACTTGAACTGATAGAAGCCCTCGACCGACACGCCATTGCCCAAGCCCAGGTTGCCGTAAAGGCTCCAGACGGGCAGCATCGCCTCCTTGACTTCGGTACCCGGTCGTCTCAGGGCAGGAACATCAAGGGGATTCAACTGGTTCAGCCCCTGGATGAACAGGCTTTCGCCCCAATTCACGACCTGGCGGCCGGCCCGTAGCTGCAACGGATTGTCGCCCACCTGGAAGGTGTTGTAGACATAGGCATCCAGCAGCTCGATGCCGTCGAACTTGTTCAACCGGGGCTGGCTGGAATCCGAGAGTTTGCTATTGGCCTTGTGCCCGTTGTCGCCGTTGCCGACGCGCACCTTTTCGTCGTTGAGGGCCTGGTCGTACCAAGCCTTGGCGCGCAGAAAGGCGCCCATATCGCCTTTCTTCAAGGAAAGTTCGGACAATAACTTGAACGGCGTGGTGAAACGGTCGCCCTTGTCCCAGTTCAAGGTGCCACTGCTCGTGTTCGACCCCCCCATACCACCCAGCTCGCCAATGCGGTTGCCATCTCCTGCGCTGAACAGTTTGCGGTTCGGCCCTTCGGCCCGCCAGCTCGCGCCGACCGATATCGTGTTGTTGAAGCTCCCCAGCCAACCGTTTTCGGTCTGAAACTCGAAGGCTTGCGCCGGAACCCCATAGGCAAGGGCTACAGCGGCTGCAATGGCGGCCTGAACTGGATGGTTCCGCCAGATGATCGTTGTTAAAGTCATTCCGTTTCTCCTCTGCTACCCGCACTCAATCCCGATCGCCCGATGAGGCAGCGCACCATTCGACAGAACTGTCAACACAGTTTGTGAATCTAATGCGCTCCGAGAAAAAATGCCACCCCTATTTCTACAGCCGCGCGGCCCCTTTAAAGCCGCGTTAAGGTCGCCGGCAACTTTTCCTTGAGTGCGCTTCGACCCGTAATGAACATAGTATTCGTTTCAACACTTGAAGCAACACCTGAAGACCAAGGAGAATTTCATGGCAACGAAGCCGCCATTACCCCCATTTTGATGGCCAATCCGCCGCTCGGGAGGCTCGATTGGCCTTCGGTGCCTGGCATTCGCATCGTCATGAAAGGGCTGCGATCACCTCGGCAGGAATGGCAATCGTCTTGAATCGTCGTGGATCTTCGGGGTGAGCAATCACCCATGCGCGAAGCTCTTCACCTTCCAGCAGTGGCTCCTCGTCCCGCAGCATTCGGTGGCGCACAAGGAAGAAACGATCCCGCCACTCGGCAACATGGCTTTCCACCACGACATGATCGCCCAGCAAGCCGGGGCGGGCGAAACGCGCATGGGCGTCGGCGATAGGAATATTGACGCCCTTGGCGTGCAGTTCATACGGGCTGATGCCTGCCTCCTCGAACATCCGCCAAGTGGCCGCATCGAACCAAGTGAAGTAGTTAGGGT
The DNA here is from genome assembly GCA_019136545.1 of Betaproteobacteria bacterium. Taxonomy (GTDB): domain Bacteria; phylum Pseudomonadota; class Gammaproteobacteria; order Burkholderiales; family Rhodocyclaceae; genus Fen-999. The sequence continues at coordinate 1,478 of JAGVUA010000042.1, read as the reverse complement.
AAAAGGTAATCCCAGCGGCATCACACTTTCCCCACTCGATGCGGAGCGGCATTCGGAAAATCTTCATGTCTGTCCTTTTCTTCGAATCGGCGTCGAGGCCCGCCCACCGCCTGCCAACAGACAACTTGTCATGGCCGTCGGACAACGTCAACTGTTCGATCAGCGCGAAGCTCCTGCCGCTATTGGCGCTGCTACGCGCCGGTATTGTCGGCTTTTGTTGCCACTGTCGCCCGATTTGCAGGAAAAACTGCCGAGAACACGCTTCCTTTGCCTGGCACCGACGCAATTTCCAGCCTGGCATCGTGCCGCAGCAGGACATGCTTGACGATGGCCAGTCCGAGGCCCGTGCCGCCCGTTGCCGCCGATCGCCCCTTGTCGATGCGATAGAAGCGTTCCGTCAGGCGCGACAAGTGCTCCTTCGGGATTCCGATGCCTGTATCGGCAACCTCGAAAACAAGGCCATTCTCGTTGTATTTCAATGACAGCGTAATCGTACCCCCTTCGGGAGTATAGCGAACGGCGTTGGAGACGAGGTTGCCGAACGCACTACGGATTTCCTCGGGGCTACCGCGCAGTTGCAGGGGCTCCATGCACTTCGTCACGAAGACATGCCGGTCACCCGACAACGCCTTCGCTTCGGCAAGGATTGAGTCCAGCAACGCGGCGAGATCGATAGCATCGTTGCGCGGCGCCTGGCTGTCATTTTCCAGACGGGACAAAGTCAGCAGGTCCGTCACCAAGCGGTTCATCCGTCCGGCCTGGTCGGCCATCAAAGCCAGAAACCGCCGGGCAGTCTCTCCCGTCGGCGGATGCTCGGAGGCAAACTGCTCCAGAAAGCCCGAAATCACGGTCAGCGGAGTACGCAGTTCGTGCGAAACGTTCGCCACGAAGTCGCGCCGGATCACGTCGGCTCGCACCAAATCGGTCACATCGCGAGAGAGCAGCAAAATGCCGCTGTCGGCGAAGGGGATCAGAAGAAGCGACACTACCCGTGTCGCTGCCTCACCCGTCAGCCGCAATTGGAAAGGGTCGGCCCCAATCCGGCGCTCCTTGAAAGCCGTGAGATAGGCGTGAAATTCGCCTTGTCGGATCAATTGGCCCGCCAGCGTACCGACATCGCGCTTGGCATCCAGCCCGAAGTGCTCGACTGCCGCCGTATTCATCCATTCGATATGCGTCTGGTCGTCGAGAAGAATCACGCCATCCGGCAGCGCCTGGGTGGCGAGCCGAAAGTGGTCGAGAGATCGTGCGAGGTGGTCCGTCGCACGACGTGATTCCTTCTCTCGTCGCTGCAGCATGGAAAACACTTCCCGCCACGGTCCCCTGCCATCAGGCATGTCGCTTCCCGGGTTCGCCAACCAGCGGATCAGGGCACGGCGCTGCCCGGCTTGTGCAAAGAGGTATGCGACCAGAACGGCCAGCAGCAACGCCAATGCCCAGGCCAGCAGGTTACCGGCAAATCCGGTCATTCCGCCGTG
>JAGVUA010000092.1 GCA_019136545.1 Betaproteobacteria bacterium | reverse complement strand
AGCGTTCGCCAGTCGTTCGCGTCCCAGATCTTCTGGTGGCGCCGCAGCTGGTCGAGGTCGTGCCGGCCTGCCTTGCCGGGCAGCAGGCGCCGGCGCAGCTTCTCGAGGTCGATCAGGGCGATGCTCGGCTGGCCATCCTGCCAGCGCACGAAGATGTGTTTGTCGTACAAACAACTGTGCTGGAGATTGGCGCAATGCATGACGCGCAGCGTCTCGCCGACGCGGGCGGCCAACGCCGTGCGCGCGGCGGCGGCCAAGCCGGTCTGGGTATCCAGCGGCGCGTAGCCCGCCAGCTCCTCGGTCGCCAACACCGCCTCGAAGCCCTCGCCGGTATGCCGCTTGCCGAAAAAGACAGGCGTGGGAACCACCAGCCCGAGCTGCTTCAGCCGCAGCAGATTGCCATATTCGCGGTAGGCCGTCGGTTGCCCGATCGGATGGCGCAGCGACCGGTAGAGATGATTGCACTGGCGCTTGACGTAGTAGACGCGTCCGTCGATCCGGCAGCGCATCATGCCGCTCCAGCCGCTGCGGCGCCGGTTGGGTTCTTCCACCCACTCGCCCGGCGCATCCCACCAGCTCGCAAAATCCTGCGGCAACATCGCCTTATCTCCCGATCACCGCGGCGCGGCGGCGAAAGTCAGCCGTGGCGACACGCCGCGTCGTCATTGCGCCAGCCTGCCGATGGTCCAGATGCCCAGCCCCGTCATCAACAGGGAGCCGAACAGGTGCAGCGATGCCGCCGCAAGCGCCCAGCCGTACTGCGCCGTTCGCACCAGCGCCACCACTTCCGCCGAAAACGTCGAAAAGGTGGTCAGCGCCCCGAGGAAGCCGGTGACGAAGAACAGACGCAGTTCCGCCGGCAGATCGACGTTGATGTGGAACACCGCCACCGCCGCGCCGACCAGGTAGCCGCCGACCAGATTGGCCGCCAGCGTGCCCAGCGGCAAGGTTGGCAGGAGCGGGTTCAACCACAGGCCGAGCCCCCAGCGCAGCCAGGCACCGAGCACGGCGCCCACGCCGACGGCGAGCAAGGCTCCGCCGCTCATGGCGATGGCGCGACGAGATCGGATTCAAGCAAGGCCTAGTCCGGCAGCGGCGCGAAATCGATGGGCACCCAGCTGTAGCCGCTGGTTTCCTTGCGCACATGGCCGATGCCGGGGAAAGGCAGGTGCATGCCGGCGACCAGCAGCTTCTCCTTGGCGGCCTTGGCGAAAATCTTCTTGCGCGTGGCGACGGCGGCCTTGGGATCGTTGTCGAATTCGATGGCGACCTGCGGGCGCGCGAACTGCACGGCATGGTTGTGGACGATGTCGCCCCAGATCAGCAGGCGGTTGTCGCCCGTGCCGACCAGATAGCCGCTATGCCCCGGCGTATGGCCATTGGCGGCGAAACTGGCGATGCCCGGCAGCAGCTCCCGGTCCGCATCGAAAGTCTTCCATTGGCCGGTCTTGAGATACGGCGCCGCCGCGTCGCGCGCCATTTTGAAGAAGGGCTGGAATTCCTTGGGCGCCTGGGCGGCGATTGCCTCGCTCAACCAGAAATCGTTGTCGGCCTTGGCCGACCAGATCTGCGCATTGGGGAATACCGCGCGACCCTCGGCATCGACCAGCCCGGCGACATGGTCGCCATGCAGGTGGGTGAGCAGCACCGCGTCGACCTGCTCGGGCGCGTAGCCGGCGGCCTTGAGGTTGGCGACGATCTGCCCCAGCTTGGGCCCCAGTACCTTGGCCGCGCCGGCATCGACCAGCACCAGCTTGCCGTCGCTGTTGATCAGGTAGGCATTGACCGCAACCTGCATGGTCGAGCCCTTGACGAACATGCGCGCGTGCAGCTTGGCGACTTCCTGGGCACTGGTGTTCTTCAGCAGCTTGGCATCAATCTGGGTGGCGCCGTCGAACAAGGCCGTGATCTCGGCGTTGCCGAGGGCCAGGCGATAGTAGCCCGGCACTTGGGTCTTCTGCGGCGGCGCGCCGGCCGAGGCCAACCCGGCGGCCAACACGAACAGACCGGCCGCCAATACCCGCCGGACACCGAAACAATATCGCTTGATCATGGGTGAATCTCCTTGAAGTGACATCAGATGCCCGGCGCATGCGTGATGCGCGACAGCGGCTCGTTGACGCTGAACACCCGGGCGCGGGGATTGCTGACGCCGAAGGACGGCAATCGCGCCAGTTGCTTCGCCAGAAACGTCCGCGCCGTTGCCTCGGTGTCGAACAGATAAATGCCGCCCGCCGTCTTTTCGGTGGCGTTTTCCGTCCAGATTTTCCAGCGCATGCCCGGCTCCTGGGCGATCGAATGCGCCAGATCGCTCACCGCGGCGAGCAACTGCTCGCCGAAAGGCCCTTCGCTGGGAAAGTCGATTTGCACAATCGTCGGCATGGGTGATCTCCTCCAATCGTCGTTGACGCAACGCGGTCGATGCAACCGGGCCTCAAGCTGCCGATGCGATTGTAAGTCAGGCCACCTTCCATCGGGCAGCCGAACGCGGAGCCGGCGCAGCCCGCTAAAATGAAGCCTCCGCGACTCGCGCAGACCCAGACCACCATGTTGCCCACCGATTCCAACGCAGCCAAGGCCGCCGGCTCCAACTTCATCCGCAACATCATCGACGCCGACCTCGCCGCGCACAAATTCGCGCCGCGCCGCTGGTCCGGCCAGCCCGGCCCCGCCGAACAGCACAAAGTCAGCCCCGGCGACACGCCGACGATCCGCACCCGCTTTCCGCCGGAGCCGAACGGCTACCTGCACTTCGGCCACGCCAAGTCGATCTGCCTCAATTTCGGCCTGGCGCGCGATTATGGCGGCGCCTGCCACCTGCGCTTCGACGACACCAACCCGGAGAAGGAGGAGCAGGAGTATGTCGATTCCATCGTCGATGCCGTCAAGTGGCTGGGTTTCGACTGGGGACCGAACCTCTACTATGCGTCCAACTACTTCGACTGGATGTACCAGTTCGCCGAGTATCTGATCGAATCCGGCCACGCCTATGTCGACTCGCAGCGCGCCGATGAGATGCGCATCAACCGCGGCACGCTGACGGAGCCCGGCAAGGACAGCCCCTACCGCAACCGCACGCCGGCCGAGAACCTCGACCTGTTCCGGCGCATGAAGGCGGGCGAGTTTGCCGACGGCGCCCACGTGCTGCGCGCGAAGATCGACATGACCTCGCCCAACATCAACCTGCGCGACCCGGCCATCTACCGCATCAAGCGCGCCACGCACCACAACACCGGCGACAAATGGTGCCTCTACCCGATGTACACCTACGCCCATCCGATCGAGGACGCGCTCGAGAACATCACCCACTCGATCTGTACGCTCGAATTCGAGGACCAGCGGCCCTTCTACGACTGGCTGCTCGAGCGCCTGGCCGAGGGCGGCCTCTTGCAGCGGCCGCTGCCGCAGCAGATCGAGTTCGCCCGCCTCAATCTTTCCTACGTCGTGCTGAGCAAGCGGAAACTCATCCAACTCGTCGAGGAGCAGCACGTCGACGGCTGGGACGATCCGCGCCTGCCGACGCTGGTCGGCGCGCGCCGGCGCGGCTTCACGCCCGAAGGCTTCCGCCGTTTCGCCGAGATGATCGGCGTCGCCAAGGCCGATGCCTGGATCGACATGAGCGTGCTGGAAGGCTGCATGCGCGACCACCTGAACGAAACGGCGCTGCGACGCATCGCCGTGCTCGACCCGGTCAAGCTCGTCATCGACAACTATCCGGAAGCGCAGGAGGAGATGTGCGAAGCGCCCAACCACCCGCAAAAGCCGGAATGGGGCAAGCGCGAGATTCCTTTCTCGAAGGAGTTGTGGATCGAGCGCGAGGACTTCGCCGAGAATCCGCCCAAGGGCTACTTCCGGCTGTTCCCCGGCAACACCGTGCGTCTGCGCTACGGTTACGTGGTCAAGTGCACGGGTTGCGTCAAGGACGACGCCGGCAACCTCAAGTCCGTGCATTGCATCTACCTGCCCGATACCAAGTCGGGCACGCCGGGCGCCGACAGCGTCAAGGTGAAAGGCAACATCCACTGGGTGTCGGCGCGGCATGCCCACGCCGCCGAGGTTCGCCTGTATGACCGGCTGTTCTCCGCCGAAGCCCCCGGCGCCGGCGGCCGCGATTTTCTCGACGATCTCAACCCCGATTCGAAGCGCGTCATCGTCGCGCAGCTCGAACCCGCGCTGCGGGAAGCCGTTCCGGAGGAACGCTTCCAGTTCGAGCGCCACGGCTACTTTGTCGCCGACCGCGTCGACTCGCGCCCGGGCGCGCCAGCGTTCAACCGGGCGGTGACGTTGAAGGACTCGTGGTCGAAGGAACGCTGAGCCCCTCGGCGCCGGCATCCGGCGCCAACGCCACTTTGAGCAGCGAGGCTCCCAGCGCGACGCGCATGGTTTCGGCCAGCATGGTCAGGTCGGCATGCTCGCGGCTCCCCGGCGGCGGCGCCAGCAGCACCCCGTCCTGACGCTGGACCAGCCGGCGGTCGACGAGAACGTTGAGCACCGTCTCGACACCGCCGGGGACCTCCTCGGGCGTGCAGTTCATGAACAGCTCCTCGCGCGCCAACACCAGCAGGCGGCGGATGGCCGCAACGGCGCGCGCCGACGCCAGGCGCGGTTCCATGACGAGCAGGCAGGCCAGCAACGAGGGCAAGGCCACCAGATGCAGCACGTTATTCCGGAAGTAGGCCAGCAAGGGCAGGCCGCCCGCCGGCACGCGCAACGCACCGCTGCCGACCACACGCTCGATCTCGCCCAGACGGATGACATGGCCGATGATCTGGTCGGCGGCGACGTCGCAAAACGCCGTCAGGGAGCCGTACGGCGCGGCACGCAGCAGCGCGCGGTAATGCTCGATCATGCGCCGGACCGTCGCCTCGTCGTCGGCGCCGTCGGGGGCCGCGAGCATGATGAGCGCAAGAAGATTGACCGGCGTGATCACCGCCGCCTCGTTGATGCGAAGCGCCAGTTCCCACGCCGCGCCGTCGGTCGCGGCGCGCAGCCATGTTTCGGCAACGGGCGGCGGTTCGCTCCGCCAGGCGGGGCGTTCGCGATCCAGGTAGTCGGCCAGGGACAGCGGCCGTCCGAAGCCGACGTGCACCTTGCCGAATTCGCGGCGCAAGCTGCGCGCGGTCGCCAGCAAGCCGCGCAACGACTCCTTGCGCTTGGCCTGGCCGGCCAGTTCGTCGACGAAGCTGCGCCCTTCGAGCAGCTTTTCGTAGCCGATGTAGACCGGTACCAGCACCAGCGGACGGCCGTGGTCGCGCAGGAAGCTGCGAAGGGTCATGGCCAGGATGCCGGTGCGCGGCGGCAGCATGCGGCCCGAGCGGGACCGCGTGCCCTCGATGAAGTATTCCACCGGGAAGCCGCGCGAAATCATCAGATGCAGGTATTCGTTGAAAACCGCCGCATAGAGCGGCTCGCCCTTGAAGCTGCGCCGGATGAAGAAGGCGCCGCCCCGCCGCAGCAGCGGCCCGACCAGCGGCAGGTTCAAGTTGATGCCGGCGGCGACATGCGGCGGCGTCAAGCCGTGGCGATAGATGATGAACGACAGCAGCAGGTAATCGATGTGGCTGCGATGGCAGGGCAGATAGATGATGCCGCTGCCCGGTGCGATGCTGTCCAGCACTTCGATTTGGCGCACTTCGATGCCATCGTACAGCCGGTTCCACAGCCATTCGAGAAACAACTCGAAGGCCCGCGCGACACCGTAGGAGTAATCCGAGGGAATTTCGAGGGCAAAGCCTCGCGCCCGCGCCTGCGCCTCGCCGAGCGTGATGCCGCGCGTCGCCGCTTCGTCGGCGATGGCCTGTCGCACCGCGGGCGCCGCCAGCAGACGCTCGACCTGGGTGTTCCGGTGCGATAGATCCGGTCCGATCGCCAATTCGCGCTGCCGCCGAAAATGCACGCGCAGCACACGCGCCAGCTTGCGCGCGGCGCGCACCGCCTCCGGCTCGGTGCCCAGCAACTCGCGCGTCGAAATGGGCCGGGCGAAACGGACCACGGCGTCGCGGCCATGGACGAGAACGGCCATCGCCTGCCGGAAGTGGCCGGTCGGCCCCCATGTTTCGGAAAACAAGGCCTTGAGCAGCGACTGCTGGCTGCGCGGCGCGCGTCCCCACAGGATGGTGACCGGCACCAGTTGCACGTCATGGCCGGGATCCTCGACCGAGGCGCGGACGATACGCTCGAGGACGAGCGGGTGGCGATGGCGCGCGCGCGCCGGTTCCGCCAGCGTGGTGATCCGGTTGAGAAAGAAATGGCCGTCGCCGGCGGGCAGGCCGGCGCGGCGCACTTCCTCGCGCAGCACCAGCAAATTCGAGTAGCGCGGTTCCTGCAAGACATAATAGACCGGGCGGCCCGCGTCGAGGCCCAATTCGCCGAGGCCGCCGGGAAACACGCGCGGCCGTATCCACGCATAAAGCAGGCGGGTGGCGATCCGGTCGAGATAACTGCGGAACGAAGCCATGTCGATCATGCGTCCGTGCGCAGGAGGATGTCGGGTCGGGACGACGCTGGTCGACTTTACTACCAAGCGAAGTCGGGCAACAATGACGAGCTTCTTCACCACGAAGCGCTACCCAAGCTCACGACAACATGGCCGGCGGTTGGGGTTGCCCCCACGAACTCGACGACACCTGCACGAAGGTGAACAATCTGCCTTGCGATCCGGGCATGAAAGGCTGCGTGCTGGCCGGCCGCTATGTCTTCGCCAACGAGGACAAGAACACCCGCCTGCGCCAGAAGCAGGCTCAGGCAGCGGCGGCCGCACCGGCGCCGGAGGACGACGCGGGCGCGCCATGAGCATGGCCATGAAAACCGTCAGCGCCGGCCGATTGCGCGCCATCGGCTACGATGCCGGCGCTCGTTTGCTGCGCGTGCAACTGGATGACGGCACCACGCTCGAGTACAGCGGCGTCGGCCAGGAGCTCTGGCGCCGCCTGTCGACGGGCGGTTCGCCGTGGAGCGTGTACCGCGACGCCGTGGAGGAAGAATTCACCGCGCGGCGCATCGCCGCGGCTGACGCTGCAGCGGGCATGGCGACACCTCGGAAGAATCCCCTTGACGATTTGTTTGGATAACGACATGGCAACACGCCCCAAGAGCACCGCAAGCACCACCACCGCGACAGCAGCCCGCAAGCGTCCAGCCACGGCCCGGAATGCGGCTGCCGGCGGCCAGAAGCCCTCGCCGACGCCGCGCGCGCGGCCGGCCGGCGCCGGCGACACCGGGCCGACGACCACGCCCGAGCGCATCGAAGCCTTCGCCGTCGCCCAGGCGGCGGACGCCGCCCAGCAGGCGCGCCTGACGGCGGTGCGCGACATCCTCTCGGGCGCGCCGGCGGAAGAATCGACATCCATCCTCAAGTCCCTGCTCCGCCAGCAGCGCATGGTCGAGGAAGCCGCCAATGTCCATCCCGACGAGGAACTCGCGGCCGGCTGGCGCGAAGGCGGTTACCCCTACAAGAACCTCATGTCGCGCAAAAGCTACGAGCGCGAGAAATATCGTCTGCAGGTCGAACTGCTCAAATTGCAGGCCTGGGTCAAGGAGACCCGGCAGAAAGTGGTGATCCTGTTCGAAGGGCGCGACGCCGCCGGCAAGGGCGGCACCATCAAGCGCTTCATGGAGCATCTGAACCCGCGCGGCGCGCGCGTGGTCGCGCTTGAAAAGCCCACCGAAACCGAACGCGGCCAATGGTATTTCCAGCGTTACGTCCAGCACTTGCCGACCGCCGGCGAGATCGCCCTGTTCGACCGCTCGTGGTACAACCGCGCCGGCGTCGAGCGCGTCATGGGCTTTTGCACCGATACCGAGTATCAGGAGTTCATGCGCCAGGCGCCGGAGTTCGAGCGCATGATGGTGCGCAACGGCATCCACCTGATCAAGTTCTGGTTCTCGGTCAGCCAGCAGGAACAGCGCCGTCGCTTCAAGGAACGGCGCGTGCATCCGCTCAAGCAGTGGAAGCTGTCGCCGGTCGACTTGGCGTCGCTCGACAAGTGGGACGAATACACCAAGGCCAAGGAAGCGATGTTCTTCTACACGGATACCGCCGACGCGCCCTGGACGGTCATCAAGTCCGATTGCAAGAAGCGCGCGCGCCTGAATGCCATGCGCTACGTGCTGCACCGCATGCCCTATTCGAACAAGGACAGCGACCGCATCGGTCAACTCGATTCGCTGATCGTCGGCCGCGCCAACGTGGTCTACGAGCGCGGCGAGAAGGACGGCGTGCCGATACTCTGAACCGGGCTACTTGTTGAGCTCGCGCATCGCGCGCGCCAGGCCATCGAGCGTCAGCGGAAACATGCGCGATTCCATGATCTCGCGGATCAGGCCGATCGAAGGGCGGTAGTCCCAGGCCCGTTCGGGCTCCGGATTGAGCCAGACGGCAGCGGGATAGGCGTCGAGCAGGCGCCGCAACCAGACGGCGCCGGCCTCTTCGTTGTTGTACTCGACCGAGCCGCCCGGATGCACGATCTCGTAGGGGCTCATGGTGGCGTCGCCGACCAGCACCAGCTTGTAATCGTTGCCGTAGCGGTGCATGACGTCCCACAGCGGCAGCCGTTCGCCGTGCCGGCGCGTGTTGTCGCGCCAGACGAAGTCGTAGATGCAGTTGTGGAAATAGAAATGCTCGAGGTGCTTGAATTCGCTCTTGGCGGCGGAGAACATTTCCTCGCACACCCGCACGTGATCGTCCATCGAGCCGCCGATGTCCAGGAACAGCAGCACCTTGACCTTGTTGTGCCGCTCGGGGCGCATCTTCAGGTCGAGCCAGCCGGCGTTGCGGGCGGTGCCGCGGATGGTCTCGTCGAGATCGAGTTCCTCGGCGGCGCCCTCGCGGGCAAAGCGCCGCAGACGCCGCAAGGCGATCTTGATGTTGCGGGTGCCCAGTTCGACGTTGTCGTCCAGATTGCGAAATTCACGCTTGGCCCAGACCTTCACGGCCGTGCGGTTGCCCGCCGACTCGCCGCCGATGCGGATGCCCTCGGGATGGTAGCCGCTGTTGCCGAACGGGCTGGTGCCGCCGGTGCCGATCCACTTGCTGCCGCCCTGGTGCCGGCCTTTCTGTTCCTCCAGCCGCTTCTTCAATTCCTCCATCAGCTTGTCCCAGCCGAGCGCTTCCAGCTTGGCTTTTTCCTCCGGCGTCAGCAGCTTCTTCGCCATCGCGCGCAGCCATTCCTCGGGCAGCTCGGCCTCCAGGCCGGGAATCTCGGTCACGCCCTTGAAATACTCGCCGAAGGCCCGGTCGTAGCGGTCGTAGTGGCTTTCGTCCTTGACCAGGCAGGCGCGCGACAGGAAGTAGAAGTCGTCGATGCTGTTGCCGCCGACGCGCGCGCGCAGCGCTTCCAGCAGCGTCAGGAACTCGCGCGTCGACACCGGCAGCTTGCGCGCCTTGAGGTGGAGGAAGAAATCGATCAGCATGATCCGGCGCGGCGTGTCGCCACGGCTGACTTTCAGCGGTTGCGCTGCGCCATGAACACCAGCCGCTCGAACAGATGCACGTCCTGCTCGTTCTTGAGCAAGGCGCCATGCAAGGGCGGCACCACCACCTTGTTGTCCTTCGAGTGCAGGGCCTCGGGCGGAATATCCTCGGCGACCAGCAGCTTCAGCCAGTCGATCAGCTCAGACGTCGACGGCTTCTTCTTCAGCCCCGGCACGTCGCGCAGGCCGAAGAACACTTCCAGCGCCTCCTTGAGCAGGTCCTGCTTGAGGCCGGGAAAATGCACGTCGACGATGCGCGCCATGGTCTCGCGGTCGGGGAACTTGATGTAGTGGAAGAAGCAGCGGCGCAGGAAGGCGTCGGGCAGCTCCTTCTCGTTGTTGGAAGTGATGAAGACGATCGGCCGGTGGCGGGCGCGGATGGTTTCGCGCGTCTCGTACACATGGAACTCCATGCGGTCCAGCTCGCGCAGCAAATCGTTGGGGAACTCGATGTCGGCCTTGTCGATCTCGTCGATCAGGATCACCGTCGGCTCCTCGGCCTCGAACGCCTGCCACAGCACGCCCTTGACGATGTAGTTGCCGATGTGGCGCACGCGGTCGTCGCCCAGTTGCGAATCGCGCAGGCGCGACACCGCGTCGTACTCGTACAGGCCCTGCTGCGCCTTGGTGGTGGACTTCACGTGCCACTGCAGCAGCGGCAGCCGCAGCGCCGCCGCCACTTCTTCGGCCAGCATGGTCTTGCCCGTGCCCGGCTCGCCCTTGATCAGCAGCGGCCGTTGCAGGGTGATGGCGGCATTCACCGCCAGCTTCAGGTCGGCGGTGGCAACGTAGGTCGAGCTTCCTTCGAAACGCATGGCGAACTCCGGCGGGAAAGCGCCATTATAGGGTGCCATGCCCGCAGCCCCAGCAACTACTGCCGGCCGTAGTCGACGAACTTCTCCAGCACGCGCGCCATTTCCTCGAAAGTCAGCAGTCGCGGGCCGCCGATCTGCAGGACGCGCCAGTACTGCTCGCACAGCACTTCGAGCTCGACCGCCAGCGCCAGCGCGTGGTCGAGGTCGCGGCCGAACACCACCATGCCGTGATGCGCCATGAGGCAGGCGCAGCGATCCTCCAGCGCCTTGACGACTGCGTCGGAGAGCGCTTGGCTGCCGAAAGTGGCGTAGTCGGCGCAGCGCACGTCGCTGCCGCCGAAGCGGGCGACCATGTAGTGAAAAGGCGGAACGGCCCTGCCCATGCAGGCGAGGCTGACGGCAAAGGGCGCGTGGGCATGGACGATGGCGCCGGCGGCCGGCCGCGCGGCGTAGATATCGCGGTGGAAGCGCCATTCCGACGAAGGCTTGCGTCGCCCCTCGCAACGCCCGTCGAGGCCGACGAAGCCAACATCCTCCGGCGCGCAGGCTTCGTAGGCCATGCCGGTCGGCGTGATGAAAAAGCCGTCGCCATGACGGACGCTGACGTTGCCGGCGGCGCCGCGATTGAGCCGCTCGGCGCTCATCGCCCGCGCCGTGGCGAGCACGGCCGCCTGGAGAGCCGCGACGTCGGTTGCGCCGCTCATGGCGGCAACCGGACCAGGGCCTCGCGCACGATCGCCGACAAGTCCGCGTCGCCATGGGCGGCGACATGGGCGCGCAGGTCGCGGGTCATGCGCGGCTCCCAGGTGCGGGCGATGTGGTCGGCGACGTCTCGCACCGCTTGCTCGCGGTCCGGCATGGCCACGAAAAAATCGCCGATGCGGTTGGCCATGCGGATCAGGTGGGCGGCATTCATGGCGCCCCTCCCGCCCGCGCCGGCGGCCGGGCCAGCCGGCGCACCTGCACCGCCGTGACCTTGTATTCGGGACAGTTGGTCGCCCAGTCCGAACTGTCGGTAGTGACGATGTTGGCGCCCGATTCGGGAAAATGGAAAGTGGTATAGACCACGCCCGGCTGCACCCGCGCGGTAACTTCGGCACGCAACGCGGTGGCGCCGGCGCGCGATTCGAGGCCAACCCAGTCGCCGTCGGCAATGCCGCGCTGTTCGGCGTCGTGCGGATGGATTTCCAGCAGGTCCTCGGCGTGGAAGCGCACGTTGGCGGTTCGCCGCGTTTGCGCGCCAACGTTGTATTGCGAGAGCACGCGGCCGGTGGTGAGCAGCAGCGGATGACGCGAGGTCGTCTGTTCGTCGCTCGGCACGTACTGCGCGATCATGAAGCGGCCCTTGCCGCCGGGGCGCGAAGAAAAGCCGCCGACGTGCATGGTCGGCGTGCCTGCCGGCGCGGCATCGTTGCAGGGCCACTGCAGGCTGCCCATCCGGTCCAGCTTCTCATAGCTGACGCCGGCGAAAGTCGGCGTCAGGCGGGCGATCTCGTCCATGATGTCCGACGGATGACGGTATTGCATCGGATAGCCGAGCGCCTCGGCCAGCGCCAGGGTCACCTGCCAGTCGGCCATGCCGGCCAGCGGCGCCATGACCCGCCGCACGCGCGAGATGCGCCGCTCGGCGTTGGTGAACGTGCCGTCCTTTTCGAGAAAAGACGAACCCGGCAGGAATACGTGGGCGAACCTAGCGGTCTCGTTGAGGAACAGGTCCTGCACCACGACGCATTCCATGGCGGCCAGCGCCGCCTGCACGTGCCGGGTGTCGGGATCGGACTGGGCCGGGTCCTCGCCCTGGCAGTACAGACCGAGGAAAGAACCGTCGAGCGCGGCATCGAACATGTTGGGAATGCGCAGGCCGGGCGTCGGCAGCAGATCGACGCCCCACGCGCGCTCGAACGCGGTGCGCGTCGCGGCGTCCGACACATGGCGGTAGCCGGGCAACTCGTGCGGGAAGCTGCCCATGTCGCACGAGCCCTGGACGTTGTTCTGGCCGCGCAGCGGATTGACGCCGACACCTTCGCGACCCAGGTTGCCCGTAGCCATGGCCAGGTTGGCGATGGCCATGACCGCCGTCGAGCCTTGCGCGTGCTCGGTGACGCCGAGACCGTAATAGATGGCGGCATTGTCCGCCGTGGCGTAGAGCCGGGCGGCGGCGCGCACCCGCGCCGCCGGCACGCCGCTCGCCGCTTGCAGCGCTTCCGGCGAATTCTCGGGGCGGGCGACGAAGTTGTGCCAGTCCGCGAAAGACTGTCGCTCGCAGCGTTCGGCGACGAACGCTTCGTCCAGCAGGCCCTCGGTGACGATGACGTGCGCGAGCGCCGTCAACACCGCGACGTTGGTGCCGGGCCGCGGTTGCAGATGGACATCGGCGCGCACATGCGGCGAATCGACCAGATCGATGGCGCGCGGATCGATGACGATCAGCCGCGCGCCGGCGCGCACGCGGCGCTTGAGCCGCGAGGCGAACACCGGATGCGCTTCGCCCGGGTTGGCGCCGATGACGACGATGACGTCGGCCTTGTCGACGGAAGCGAAAGTCTGCGTGCCGGCCGAAGTGCCGAGGGTCTGCCCGAGTCCGTAGCCGGTCGGCGAGTGGCAGACGCGGGCGCAGGTATCGACGTTGTTGTTGCCGAAGGCGGCGCGCACCAGCTTTTGCACGAGGTAGTCCTCCTCGTTGGTGCAGCGGCTGGAGACGATGGCGCCGACGGCGTCCCGGCCATGTTCCCGCTGGATGCGGCGAAATTCGCCCGCCGCGTGGCGCAGCGCCTCGTCCCACGAGACTTCGCGCCAGGGATCGGTGATGCGCGCGCGGATCATCGGCCGGACGACGCGATCCTGGTGGGTGGCATAGCCCCAGGCAAAGCGGCCCTTGACGCAGGCATGACCCCGGTTGGCCTGGCCCTGCTTCGATGGCGTCATGCGCACGATGGTCGGCGTGTCCGGCGGCCCGTCCACTTCCACCAGGAAGCCGCAGCCGACGCCGCAGTAGGCGCAGGTGGTGGCGATGGCGCGTTCGGCGCTGCCGGTAGCGCGGGCGGTCTTTTCGATCAGCGTGGCGGTCGGACAGGCGGCGACGCAGGCGCCGCAGGACACGCAGTCCGAGTCCATGAACGAGCCGCCGGTGCCGGCGGCGATGCGCGTGGCGAACCCGCGCCCGGTCGCAGTCAGGGCGAAGCTGCCCTGCTGCTCGTCGCAGGCGCGCACGCAGCGAAAGCAGACGATGCACTTGGCGGGATCGTAGCCGAAGTAGGGATTCGAATCGTCGCGCGGATCGGCCAGGTGGTGGGCGCCGGCCAAGCCATAGCGGACTTCGCGCAGGCCCACCGCCGCCGCCATGTCCTGCAACTCGCAAGCGCCGTTGGCGGCGCAGGTGAGGCAATCGAGCGGATGGTCGGAAAGGGTCAGCTCCATGACGTTGCGCCGCAGCTCGGTCAACCGGGGCGACTGGGTGCGCACCCGCATGCCCGCTTCGGCCGGCGTGGTGCAGGATGCCGGCGTGCCCTTGCGTCCGTCGATCTCGACCAGGCAAAGCCGGCAGGCGCCGACCGCTTGCAGGCAATCGGTCGCGCACAGCTTGGGGATGGCCACGCCCGCCAGGGCGGCGGCGCGCATCAACGAGGTGCCGGCCGGCACGACGACCTCGATGCCGTCGATAGCCAAAGTCAGCGGTGGCGATGCGCCGTCGGCGTCGGCCGCCGGCGTGCCGAAATCGGGTTCCGGAAGCAGGCTCATGCGAAATCCTCCGGGAAATGGTCGAGCGCCGACAGCACGGGATTGGGCGTCATGCTGCCCATCGCGCACAGCGAGCCGTGCCGCATGGTGTCGCACAGGCTGCGCAGCAGTTCGATCTGCGATGAATCGCCGGCGCGCAGGCGATCCATCACCTCGACGCCGCGCACGGAACCGATGCGGCAGGGCGTGCATTTGCCGCAGGATTCGGCGGCGCAGAAGGCAAAGGCATAGCGCGCCTGCCGGGCCATGTCGACGCTGTCGTCGAAGGCGACGATGCCGCCATGGCCGAGCGTGGCGCCGATGGCGGCGAACGCTTCGTAATCGAGCGCGGTGTCGAATTGCGACGCGGGCAGGTAGGCACCGAGCGGGCCGCCCACTTGCACGGCGCGCAGCGGCCGGCCGGAGCGGCTGCCGCCGCCGAAATCGTCGAGCAGCTGGCGCAGGCTCAGACCGAACGGAACTTCGACCAGGCCGCCGTACCTGATATTGCCGGCCAGCTGGAAAGGCAGCGTGCCGCGCGAGCGGCCGACACCGTGGTCGCGGCAACCGGCTGCGCCCTCGGCGAGGATGGCCGGAACGCTGGCGAGGGTGATGACGTTGTTGATCACGGTCGGCCGGCCGAACAGGCCGGCGACGGCGGGCAGCGGCGGCTTGGCGCGCACCTGGCCGCGCCGGCCCTCGATGCTTTCCAGCATCGCCGTCTCCTCGCCGCACACATAGGAGCCGGCACCCTTGCGCACCTCGATGGCGAAATCGACCGACTGTTCGCGCAGCCACGGCGCCGCCGCGGCAACGGCGGCTTCGAGCCGGGCGATGGCATGCGGATATTCCGAGCGCACGTAGAGGTAGCCGCGGGTAGCGCCCACCGCGAGGCCGGCGATGGCCATGCCCTCGATCAGGCCGAACGGATCGCCCTCCATCAGCATGCGGTCGGAATACGTTCCCGAATCGCCTTCGTCGGCATTGCAGACGACATACTTCGGCGTGGCGGCGGCGTCAAGCACCGTCCGCCACTTGATGCCCGCCGGAAAGGCGGCGCCGCCGCGGCCGCGCAAGCCGGAATCGGTCACCGCCTCGACGATCTCGGCGGGTCGCAGCCGCCGCGCATGCTCGAGACCGCGGCCGCCGCCGTGGGCGAGGTAGTCGCCGAGCGAACCCGGATCGACGATGCCCACGCGGTGGGTGACGATGCGCCGCTGCCGCGCCAGGTAGGGCAGCCGCTCGATCGGGCCCAGGCGCAGGCGATGGTCGCCCCCGTCGATCAGACCTGCCGCGAACAACGCCGGCACGTCCTCCGCCGCTACCGGGCCGTAGGCAATCCGGCCCGACGACGTCGCCACCTCGACCAGCGGTTCGAGCCAAAACAAGCCGCGCGAGCCGTTGCGGACGATGCGCACCTCGCTACCGCGCCGGCGCGCTTCCCGGTCGATTGCCGCGGCCACCGCGTCGGCGCCCAGCGCCAGCGCCGCGGCATCGCCCGGCACGTAGAGCGTCGTGGTCACGATGCGCGCTCCAGGCGCGCCAACAGGGCGTCCAGTTTTTCCGGCGTCATGCGCGCATGGAGATGGGTCTCGTCGACCTGCACGGCCGGGCCGACGGCGCACAGGCCGAGGCAGTAAACCGGCTCGATCGTGAGATCGCCCGACCGGCGCTGCGCATGTTCCGCCAGCGCCTCGGCGCCGACCGCCTGACAGGCTTCCGCGCAGCAGACACGCACGACGTGCCGCCCGGGCGGCGCTTGGCGGAAATGGCTGTAGTAGCTGACGACCCCATGCACTTCGGCGCGCGAAAGGCCCAGCGCAACCGCCAGCGGCGCCACGAGATCGGCCGGAATGTGGCCGTGCGTTTCCTGAATCTCGTGCAGGATCGGCAAAAGCGCGTCCGGGCGGCGGCCGTGACGACGGATGATCGCTGCCAATCCGTGTCCTTCTTGAACTTCCATGAGCAAGCTCCGTAGCGGCGTGAACATGGCCGCCGGAACCGGCGTCAACGCTGAAGCGCAGCGAGACCGGTCGGCGGCAGGATGCCTCGTTCGGTAATAATGCCAGTAATCAGGCCGGCTGGCGTGATATCGAAGGCCGGATTGGCGATCGGCGTGTCGCCATGGCTGACTTTGCGGCCGGCTTCGTCGCCGGACTGTTCGCCGGATGCGAGGCCGAACTCGGCGGCGTCGCGTTCTTCGATGGGAATGGCGGCACCGTCGGGGCAGGCGAAATCAACGGTGGACACCGGCGCGGCAACGTAGAAGGGAACGCCATGTTCGCGCGCGGCGAGCGCCTTGAGGTAGGTGCCGACCTTGTTGGCCGTGTCGCCGTTGGCGGCGATGCGATCGGCGCCGACGATGACGAGGTCGACCTTGCCTTGCATGATCAGCAGACCGGCGGCATTGTCGGCGATCAGCGCATGCGGAATGCCTGCCTGCCTCAATTCCCAGGCGGTCAGCAGGCCTTGGTTGCGCGGCCGCGTTTCGGATACCCAGACATAAACTTCGTCGTCGGCCGCCTGCGCCGCGTAAATCGGCGCCAGCGCGGTGCCGTGGGCGACGGTGGCCAGCCAGCCGGCGTTGCAATGGGTCATGACGCGCACCGGGCGATGCTCGACGATCTGCAACAGCGGCAGGCCGTTGCGGCCGATCGCGGCATTGGCTTCGGCATCCTCGTCGGCGATGGCGCGGGCTTCTTCCCAGGCCCGCTGGCAGCGTTCCGCCCCGGGGGTCGTTTGCAGCACGCGACGCATGCGCTCCAGCGCCCAGCGTAAATTGACGGCGGTGGGACGCGTCGCGGCAAGCACGTCGATCGCCTGCTCTAGCGCGATGCCCTCGCCGAGCGCCAACGCCACGCCGTAGGCCGCCGTCGCGCCGATCAGCGGCGCGCCACGCACCTGCATGACGCGGATGGCGCGGGCCGTTGCGTCGAGCGTGGCCAGGCGGACGAAGGCCGTTTGCGCCGGCAACCGCGTCTGATCGAGGATGACGACACCATCGCCATCCTCGGCGATGGTGCGCAGCTCACTCAATTGAGCTTGCCGTGGCAGTGCTTGTACTTCTTGCCGCTGCCGCAGGGACAGGGGTCGTTGCGGCCGACCTTGGGCATTGCGCGCTCGACCGGCTTGCCTTTGGAGGCTTCGTCGCCGTCGCTCGCCGACCCGAGCGCTTCGTCATAGTCGGCGTGGTGGTATTGCACGTTCTCGACCTGCGGGTGATGCTGT